>JAHJHL010000054.1 GCA_018823905.1 Alphaproteobacteria bacterium | reverse complement strand
CGACTAGGCAGCAAGCTGCCAAGTCTGCGCATCCCTCTCCCGCAAGGGGAGAGGGGATCAGTGATCTACTCGTGTTTTCGGCTTCCAAGTGACCACACGATAGAGATACAGCAACACCAGCGACCCGATCGCGACTATAGCCACCGGGCCGACGAACGCATCCAGATTGGCGAACTGGCCGCCGAACCAGTTGCCCGCACCGGCCAGCGCACTGATCCAGATCGCCGATCCCGCCGCGGTCCAAGCCAGGAATTTCGCCTGGTTCATCTTCACCATGCCCGCGGGCAACGACACCATTGTGCGCGCGACGGGCATGAAGCGGGCCACGAACACGATGCCGGGCCCATATTTCAGGAACCAGTTGTGCAGTTTTTCCACCTCGGCCCAGTCGAGAGTCAGCCAGCGGCCATGACGGTCGATAAAGGGCTTGAGCCGCTCATAGCCGATCCAGCGACCGATACCGTACCACACCCAATTGCCGACGGTCGTCCCCGCCACCGCGACGGCGACGAGCGTCCAGAAATCGAAATGCCCCTTGGCGACGGCGATGCCGCCGAGCCCCATGATGACTTCCGACGGGATTGGCGGGAACACATTCTCGAGGAACATGAGGATGAAGATCCCCACATAGCCCCAGCTCTGGATCAGGTTCAGGATGAAATCGGTCATGCGGTGCGTAACGCGTTGTGTCGGCAAACCGATCCAAACCGGTCATTGCGAGGAGCGGAGCGACGAAGCAATCTCCAGCTATCGAGGTTACTTGGGGTCGATGGCTGGAGATTGCTTCGCTTCGCTCGCAATGACGAAAACATCGCTATCAACCGATCCGTCGGACGATCGCGTCCCAGATCATGCCCGCCGTATCGCTGTTGTTGAAGCGGTCGATCGCGACGATTCCTGTCGGGGACGTGACGTTGATTTCGGTCAGCCATTCGCCGCCGATCACGTCGATGCCGACAAAGACCAGGCCGCGCTCGCGCAATTGCGGCCCCAGCACGTCGCAGATTTCCTGTTCGCGCGGGGTCAGCGTCGCGGCTTCGGCAAAGCCCCCGACCGCCAGATTCGAACGAAATTCGCCTTCGCCGGGCTTGCGGTTGATCGCGCCTGCCACTGCACCGTCGATCAAGACAATGCGTTTGTCGCCTTGGCTCACGCTGGGCAAAAACTGCTGGACCATGAAAGGTTCGGGCCAGACTTGCCCGAACAGCTCGACGAGGGCGCCGAGGTTGCCGCCGTCGGCGTCGATCTTGAATACCGCCTTGCCGCCGTTGCCGTGCAGCGGCTTGATCACCACCGCGCCGTGGCGGGCCTGAAAATCCTTCACCGCGTCGAGGTCGCGGGTGACCATCGTCGGCGGCATATATTCGGCATAATCGAGCACGAAGACTTTTTCGGGTGCATTGCGGACCGAAACGGGGTCGTTGACCACCAACGTCTCGCTGGCAATGCGTTCAAGCAGCCAGGTGCCGGTGAGGTAACCGAGGTCGAAGGGCGGATCCTGCCGCATCAGGACGACATCGATGTCGCGGCCAAGGTCGAGGATGACCTCGTCGCCGAAACTATAGTGCGCTCCGGCCTCGCGCTGCACGTCGAGCACGCGGTGTGCCTTTGTCGTCAGCCGCCCCGCCTCCCACGTCAGCCCACGGACGTCGTAATGATAGAGGGAGTAACCGCGTTCGAGCGCTTTCAGCATCAGGTGGAAACTGCTGTCGCCCCCGATGTTGATCGCGTCCATCGGGTCCATTTGCACGGCTGCGCGCAGGGTCATCTGTTTCTCCTTTTGGGCAACCGGACTTTCCAACTCTCACCGTTTGCCCTGAGCTTGTCGAAGGGCCGTACTTTCTTTCTGCACCGGCGAAAAGAAGAACGGTGCTTTGACAAGCTCAGCACGAACGGACGTTGTTTGTCCTAGGGTTGCCAGACGTGGACCAGATGGCGTGGCAGGCGCCCGGGCGCAAGGAGCATCACGTCGATGCGGATGTCATCCTGGGGTCGGGCGAAGCGCGGGCTAAGCATTTCCGCCGCCGCGGCGACGCGGCGCAGGCGGTATTGGTCGATCGCAAGGTCAAGGTCTTCGGGCCGTTCGCGCCATTTCACCTCGATGAAAGCGACAATACGGCCGCGGCGCGCGACGAGATCGACTTCGCCCGCCGCGACGCGCAGCCGCTCGCCCAATATGCGCCAGCCGTGGAGGCGCAGCCACCATGCCGCGCGGCGCTCGGCCTTGCGCCCGCGCGCTTCGGCCGCGGCGCGCTTCAACCGGCATCCTTCAGCGCCAGCGCGCGGGCGTAAATGTCGTGGCGGTCGAGCCCGAAGCGCTTCGCGACAGCCTTCGCCGCCTGCGCGACGGGCTTGTCGACCATCGCGTCGCGCAGTGCGGTGTCGAGCGCCGCGTCATCGGCTTGTTCGGGAACCGCTTCACCCGGCGGGCCGACGACGACGGCGATCTCGCCCTTCGGCGGCGTATCGGCATAGCGCGCGGCGAGTTCGGTCAGCGTGCCGGTGACGCATTCCTCGAACATCTTGCTGATCTCGCGCGCCACCGCCGCCTCGCGGTCACCCAGCCCCTCGGCCATCGCTGCCAAGGCGGAGGCAAGCCGCGGCCCGCTTTCGTAAAACACCAGCGTCGCGCGCAGCCCCGCAAACTCGGCGAGCGTATCGGCACGCGCCTTCGCCTTCGACGGCAGGAACCCCGCGAATAGGAACCGGTCGCTCGGCAGCCCCGACAGGGTGATCGCGGCGATTGCGGCACACGGGCCGGGCAGGGTGGTGACATGCCGCCCCGCCGCGCGGGCGTCGCGGACCAGCTTGTAGCCGGGGTCCGAAATCAGTGGGGTGCCGGCGTCCGACACCAAAACGACAACTTCGTCGGCCATCCGTGCCACCAATGTCGCACGCGTCCGTTCGTCGCTATGATCATGATAGGAGGTCATCGGCACCCGCAAGCCAAGATGTGAAAGCAGCTTGGCGGTGACGCGGGTATCTTCGGCCGCGATCAGATCGGCGCGCGCCAGTATCGCCCCGGCGCGCGCGGTGATGTCGCCGAGGTTGCCGATGGGGGTCGCGACGATATAGAGACCGGGCAAGGGAGAATTTGAGATGGTCGAATCTGGCATGACGCCGAAAATGGCAGAAACTGCCCCCAATAGCCATGAGGGCGCGCGCCAGGGATATGCGTCGCCGCGGCGGCAAATGCTGCGCGGACTCGGCGTCGTGGCGATGGCGGGGCTGCTCGCCGCGTGTCAGGTTGTGCCGAAGACCGCTGGTCCAGCCGTCACGGCGCCCCCCGAAACCCCGACCGACAATGTCGGACCCGGCCTGCCGACCGATACCGATCGCCACCGCGTCGCGCTGCTAGTGCCGCAGACCGGCCCCAACGCCGATGTCGGCATGGCGATCGCCAACGCGACGACGCTGGCGCTGCTCGATTCGCGCACCGAACGTGTTCGCATCACGACTTATGATACCGCGCTCGGCGCGGCGGCGGCAGCGCGGCAGGCGGTCGCCGACGGCAACCGGTTGATCCTCGGCCCGCTGCTCAGTGAAGATGTCGCCGCGGTCGCGCCGATCGCGCGCGACGCAAAGGTGCCGGTGCTCAGCTTCTCGAACGACAGCAGCGTCGCGGGCAACGGCGTCTTCATCATGGGCTTTGTCCCCGGCCAGTCGGTCGAGCGCGTCGTCGCCTTTGCGCGCGGCAAGGGGCATCAGCGTTTCGGCGCGCTGGTGCCGAAGAATGTTTACGGCGACCGCTCGGTCGCCGCCTTCCGCAGCGCGGTGACCGCGGCGGGCGGGACGCTGGTCGCGGTCGAAAGCTATGACCGCAGCGCGACGGCGCTGACCGGTGCGGCACGGCGGATCGCCAATGCGGGCGCGATCGATGCGGTGCTGATCGCCGACAGTGGCGGCAATGCGATCCGCGCGGTCCCGGTGATCAAAGGCAGCGGTCAGACCCAGATCCTCGGCACCGAATTGTGGAACACCGACGCGTCGCTCGGCACCAGCGCGGTGATGCGCGGTTCGTGGTTCGCCAGCGTGTCCGACGGGCTGTACGGCCAGCTCGCGACCAAATACCGCACCCGTTTCGGCCGGGCGCCCTATCGGCTGTCCAGCCTGGGCTATGATTCGGTGCTGCTGACGGTCCGCATTTCGCGCGACTGGAAACCCGGGACGAGCTTCCCCGTTAACAAGCTGCTCGCAGCCGATGGTTTTGGCGGCATCGATGGCATTTTCCGCTTCAACAATCGCGGCATTGCCCAGCGCGCGTTGGAGGTCAGCGAGATCGGCGCGGGCGGTTTCCGCGTTCTCGATCCGGCGCCGACCAAATGGTGATCGGCGTGGCCTGACCGCCACAGTCGGTCGAAAAGCGTCGCCTTCATGCCACGCGCGGCCTTTACGCCGCGCGCGCGTTCACTATATGAGCATGGCGTGCGTATATCGCGCTGATTCCGCACGCCACCCGTCCACGATCAGGAGATACAGCTATACCACCGCCCACGACCCGCCGCCCGATGGAGCGCACGCCGCCCAAGAATGGCCCGCGATACAATGAATTCATCGCCTCTCCGAAGGTCCGCGTGATCGACGATGAAGGCGAAAATCTGGGCGTGATGCTGACCGCTGAAGCGATCGAACAGGCGGCCTCTGTGGGCCTCGACCTGGTCGAAGTATCCCCGAACGCCGATCCGCCGGTGTGCAAATTCCTCGACGTGGGTAAGTTCAAATACGAAGCCCAGAAAAAGGCGAACCTGGCGCGCAAGAGCCAAAAGACGCAGGAAATCAAAGAGATCAAGATGCGTCCGAATATCGACGATCATGATTTCGATGTGAAGATGCGCAAGGTGTTCGACTTCCTTGAGGAGGGCGACAAGGTCAAGATGACCATGCGTTTCCGCGGCCGCGAAATGAGCCACACCCAGCTTGGCCTGAACGTGCTGCAGCGCGTCGCCGAGCTGACCTCGGAAATCGCGAAGGTCGAGGCGCACCCGCGCACCGAAGGCCGCCAGATGCTGATGGTCATCGCGCCGAAATAAGCGCGTGCGGCTTAGCCGATACGAAATTGCAGGGCGGTCGTTCCAACGGGACGGCCGCCCGCTTCGTATCGCCGCTCGATGACTTTCCCGCTCCCGTCCGTCGCCACCGCCACCAGCGTCGAGGCGCGCGTGCCATAGACGTCACCGCGCAGGAACAGCGCCGGATCGCCCTCGGCGGTCAGCGTGTCGAGCAGTCCTTCGGGGTCGCCGCGCGCATCGACCACCGCCGACAGTGCGGCGCGCAGGCGCTCGGCGCGCGGGCAGGGACTGTCGACCGGCTCGTTGGCGAGCGCATGGACTCCGGCGCCCAGCGCCAATATTTTGGATTGCGGGCGATTGCTCAACAGCCGCGCCTCGCCATCGCCCATCGCAAACAAATTGAACGCGTTGAAACGATCGAGATCAGCCGCGACCGGGTCGGCAAACCGTCCGTCACCGCGCAGCAGATCGACCACCAGCGTCCCGCGCGATTCCTTCGCCGGATCGGGCAGTGCGCCGCGCACATTGGTCACGACAACGATCCGTCCGCTCACCGCATGCGCGCCCAGCCAGGTGCCACCCGCCAACAGATCGCGCCCCGCAACAATGCCGCTTCCGTCGTCCCAAGCAGCAAGCGGCGCGGCGGGCCGCGCATGAAACTCGTCGCGGTTGCCGATCAGGATCAGCGGCCAGTTAGGATGGACCTGCCAGGCGAGGGCGACGACGCACATGCTGCGCCTATCGCGATCTGCACGCGGCTTGCCAAGCACCTTGGTGTGTATCGCGGTATCTTTGTTTCGCCGCCGCCATCAGTGTGTTATATGATTACGGCAGCGCGGTTGCCGTTGCGGCAAAAGCCGTCAGGCTGGCGCCATCTGTCTGGGGAGGGAGATGATTATGACCGAAGCTGGAAGAACGCCGTGGCACTTATGGGCCGTCGGCATCGTATCGCTGCTTTGGAACGCGTTCGGCGCGTTCGACTACACGATGACCAAGCTCAAAAATCCCGACTATATGGCGGCCTTCACTGCCGAGCAGCAGGCCTATTTCTATAGTTTTCCGCTGTGGGCCAATGTCGGCTGGGCGCTGGGGGTGTGGGGATCGGTGCTGGGTTCCATCCTGCTGCTCGCGCGCAGCCGCCATGCGGTGACTGCCTTCCTGCTATCGCTTGTCGGCCTCGCGATCAGCAGCATCTATCAGTTCGGCATGCATTATGGCGACCTGGAGCGCATGTTCGGGACGTTCCCGATGATTTTCACCGCGGTGATCTGGGTGATCGTGATTGCGCTGTTCCTCTATGCGCGGGCGCAGGCGGCGAAAGGGGTGCTGCGCTGAGCCTGCCGGTTTTTGGCATGACAAAGTGGAGCTGCTGATCCTCCCCGTCGCGCAGCGACGGGGAGGATCATGACTTGCGATTTCGCCAACTCCTGCCTAAACGCTCCCCTTTAATGACAACATCAACAATCCGACCCGCCAGCGACTATCCGCCCGGCGGCGATGCCTTTCGCCATCGCCACCTGATCGGCATCGCCCAGCTGACCCCGTGGGAGATCAGCTACGTCCTCGACGCCGCGGAAGAGTGGGTCGACCTCAACCGCAGCGGCGCCGCCAAGCACGACGATCGGCTCGCCGGCCTCACGATCATCAACGCCTTTTTCGAAAATTCGACGCGCACCCTGCTGTCGTTTGAGATCGCCGGAAAACGCCTCGGCGCCGATGTCGTCAACATGCACGCCGCGCAGTCGAGCGTGAAAAAGGGCGAGACGCTGATCGACACCGCGATGACGCTGAACGCGATGCGCGCCGATGCGATGGTGATCCGTCACGGCAGCTCGGGCGCGGTCCAGCTGATCGCCGACAAGGTCGACTGCCCCGTGCTCAACGCCGGCGACGGCCGCCACGAGCATCCGACGCAGGCGCTACTCGACGCGCTCACCATCCGCCGCCGCCTCGGCCGCGTCGAGGGCCTCACTATCGCGATCTGCGGCGACGTCCTTCACAGCCGCGTCGCGCGCTCGAACATCCTCGCGCTGACCCTGCTCGGCAACGAAGTGCGCGTCGTCGCACCGGCGACGCTCACCCCGCCCGCAATCGACCGGATGCACGTTGCCACTTTCACCGACATGGACGAAGGTCTGAAGGACGCCGATGTCGTGATGATGCTCCGCCTCCAGAACGAGCGCATGGACGGCGCCTATCTGCCCTCGGCGCGCGAATATCACGCGCTCTACGGCCTCACCCCCAAGCGGCTCGAAAAGGCCAAACCCGACGCGATTGTCATGCACCCCGGCCCGATGAACCGCGGGGTCGAGATCGACAGCAGCGTCGCCGACCACCCCACCCGTTCGACGATCACCGAACAGGTCGAAATGGGGGTCGCGGTTCGCATGGCCTGCCTCGACATATTGACGCGCCGCCAGCGGAAGGTCGCGGGATGGAACTGAAACCGCTCCTCATTGCAAACGCGCAGCTGATCGATGGCGACACGCCGCGTCCGGGCAGCCTGCTCGTCACCGATGGCCGCATCGCCGCACTCGATCCGACCGAGACCCCCGACGGCACCGAAACCGTCGATGCCAAAGGCCAATGGCTCGCCCCCGGCATCATCGATCTCGGTGTGTTCGCGACCGATAAGCCCGCCTTTCACTTCGGCGGCATCACTCGCGCCGCGCTGATGCCCGACGCCGGACCGCTCGACGACCCCGGCCTCGTCGAACGCGCCGCCAAGGGCGGCAAACCCGATTTGTGGGTCCACCCGGTAGCCGCCGCGACCAAGGGACTCGCGGGTCGCGATCTCGCCGAAATCGGTCTGATGAAGAGCGCGGGCGCCCGCGCTATCGCTACCGGCCGCAACCGCATCGCCGACAGCGGCGTGATGCGCCGCGTCCTCGCTTACGCCGCCTCGCTCGGCCTCGTCACGATCATCCACGCCGAGGATGAAGGCCTCACCGCCGGTGCCGTCGCGACCGATGGTGAAATGGCGACCCGGCTCGGCCTCGCCTCCGCCCCCGCCATCGCTGAAGCGATCGCGATCGCGCGCGACCTCGCGCTCGTCGAGGAAACCGGCGCGCCCGTCCATTTTCGCCAGGTCACCACCGCACGCGGACTCGACCTGATCCGCGCTGCAAAGGCCAAGGGGCTACCCGTTCTCTGCGGCATCACCCCCGCGCATCTCTTCCTGTCCGACACCGCGATCGGCGATTTCCGCACCTTCGCGCGCCTGTCGCCACCGCTGCGCAGCGAAGACGACCGTTTGGCGTGCCTCGCCGCGGTCGCCGACGGCACGATCGATGTCCTGTCGTCGGGCCACGACCCGCGCGGCCCCGAAGACAAACGCCTGCCCTTTGCCGAGGCACTGCCCGGCATGGCGGGCGCCGAAACGCTGCTCGCGCTCGGCCTTAACCTCGTGCGTGACGGCCATGTGTCGCCGGGCCGCCTGTTCGACTTGCTCGCCGCAACGCCCGCATGTCTGCTGGGTCTCGACGCGGGGCGTCTGACGGTGGGGATGGAGGCCGACCTCATCCTGATCGACGACGGCACCCCGTGGCAAGTCGATGCGAAAAAAATGGCGGCTTATGCCGGCAACACCCCGTTCGACGGAATGCCTGTACAGGGCCGCGCGACCGCGATGTGGAAGGGTGGATTGCGGGTGCGTTAGGGCGTTTTGGGTGGCGACGGCAACTTATGGTCGTTAGCGGCCGCCCCCGTCACGCTGCCCACTCCCCCGGATCATCCTCCGCGCCGATCAGCGCCAGCCCGTGCGCGATCGACGTCAGTTCGTCGCCGGTCGCGATCCGTTCCGCCCCGAACCGCCGTTCGAACAGCGCGCCGATTGACGGGATCAGCGACGATCCGCCGGTCAGGAACACCCGGTCGATCGCACCCGCCGCGATCCCCGCGCGCGCCAGCGCCGCATCCATCGCGGTCTCGATCCGCCGCAAATCGTCGGCGATCCACACCTCGAAATCGGCGCGCCGCACTGTGGCTTCGATTTCAACTCCGTCGCCCGAAAAGTGAAACGCGGCTTCGTCCGCGCTCGACAGCGCGCGCTTCAGCTGCCCCACGGCATCATAGAGCGGAAAGCCCTGCTCATGTTCGATCAGCGCGATCATCCGCCCGATCGGTTCGGGGTCGAGCGCGTCGCGCTGCAACCGCTCCAGCTCATTCATCGTCCGCCGGTTGCGCATCAGCGCCAGCCGCGACCAGTCGGCGAAGTCCCGAAAATGGCCGCCGGGAATCTCCAGCAGCTTGTCGAACGAGCGATACAGCCCGCCCTTGCCCAGCAACGGCAGCACCAGCTTGTCGACAATCCGGTAATCGAACCGGTCGCCCGCGATCCCGATCCCCGACGACGCCAATGGCACGCAGCGCCGCGGACTACCCGGCGCGGCCACCCGCACGATCGAAAAGTCGGTGGTGCCGCCGCCGAAATCGGCGACGAGGATCGTCGCGGGCTCGGTCAGCCGCGCGGCATAGCTGTGCGCCGCGCCGAGCGGTTCGTGAACATAAAAGATCTCGGTACCAAAGGCTTCGAGCATCGCGTCATAGCGCTGCCGCGCCAGCGCCGCATCGGGCCGCGCCCCCGCATATTCGACCGGCCGCCCGACGATTACGCGCGGCGGTAGCGTATCGAGCCGCCCCCCGGCATGCGCGACCAGCCGTTGCAGGAACAGCCGCCCCATATCCTCGAACCGATAGGGCTTGTTGAAGATCAGCGCGCGTTCGAACGACGCGCTGGCGGCGACGCTTTTGAACGACTGGACGAAGCGGCTGTCGAGCGGCGACTGGAGATATTCGGCGATTGCCCACGGTCCCGCCTCATGCGCAATCCCCTGCCACGCCCGCTCCTCTTCCCAGAAACACAGCGCCGATCGGAACACTGCGCCGGTGGCGTCGTCCCCGGCATATTCGACCAGCTCCGATCCTTCCTGCCCGTCGGTCAACGCGACGACGGTATTGGTGGTCCCGAAATCGAGCCCGAGCGCGCTGGCCGTGGCGTGGCTGGTCATGGCGTGCTCCTCTGGCTGCTCCGGCGGGGGGCGGCGCCTATTGCACGCGGCGCAAAAGGGGGCAAGGCACGCGCATCGAATGATCCGCCCGCGCTTGCATTTCCCGCGCTTCCCCGCTAAGCGCCGCCGCTTCCGACCATGGTCATCCCTGGAGGCGTGGCGGACTTTGAAACTTTTCTCGGAGAAAAATGATGAGCGACCAGCTGGTGCTGTCGGCCGAGACGCGTGATCGGGGAGGCAAGGGAGCCTCGCGTGAACTGCGTCGTAGTGGCCGCGTCCCCGCCGTTGTCTATGGCGGCAAAGAAGAACCCCTGATGATCCACGTCGAAGAAAAGCTGCTGATGAAGCAGTTGATGACGGGTCACTTCATGAACTCGGTCGTGATGATCGACGTCGGCGGCAAGCAGATTCGCACGCTGCCCAAGGACGTCGCGTTCCACCCGGTCAAGGATCGTCCGATCCACGCCGACTTCCTGCGCATTTCGAAGGATTCGAAGGTTCAGGTCGCGGTGCCCGTGGTGTTCATCAATGAAGAAGCCTCGCCGGGCCTGAAGCGCGGCGGCGTGCTGAACATCGTTCGCCACGAACTCGAACTGATCTGCGACGCGGACAAGATGCCCGACGACATCGAAATCGACGTCACCGGTTACGACGTCGGCGATTCGATCCACATCAGCGCCGTGACGCTGCCCAAGGGTAGCGAAAGCGCGATCACCGATCGCGACTTCACCATCGCCACGATCGTAGCCCCCTCGGCGATGAAGTCGAGCGAAGGCGACACGACCGTCGATGGCGGCGAAGAAGCTGCCGAAGGCGGCGACGAAGCCTAAATCTATTCGGGCGGCCCCTCCCCGTGCGGGAGGGGCCTTCCACGAAAGGCAGATGCGATGCAGCTCTGGGTCGGCCTCGGCAATCCCGGTCCGCAATATGCGATGCACCGCCACAATGTCGGCTTCATGGCCGCCGATGTCATCGCCAACGTCCACGACTTTCCGGCGCCCGCGAAGAAATTCCAGGGCTGGATCCAGGACGGGCGCATCGGATCGCAGCGCATCCTGCTGCTCAAACCCGGTACCTTCATGAACGAAAGCGGCCGCAGCGTGCGTGCCGCGATGGATTTCTACAAGCTGGAAACCCCGGACGTAACGGTGTTTTACGACGATCTCGACCTGGTGCCGATGCAGGTCAAGGTCAAACGCGGCGGCGGCGCGGCGGGGCATAATGGCATCCGCAGCATGATCCAGCATATCGGCGAAGATTTCCGCCGCGTCCGCATCGGCATCGGCCATCCGGGCCACAAGGACCGCGTCACCGGTCATGTGTTGGGCAATTATCACAAAAGCGAGATGGAACCGCTGATCGACCTGCTCGGCGCGATCGCCGCCGAAGCAAACTGGATGGCCGAGGGCAATGATGTGCGTTTTCAGAGCGATCTGGCGCTGCGGTTGCAGGGCTGACGATCGTGCAGCGCGTATTGATCATCGGCCCATGCGGCGCCGGGAAATCGACGCTGGCCGCCGAACTGGGCGGGACGCTCGACCTGCCGGTTTATCACATGGACCAGCTCAACTGGCGTCCGGGCTGGGTCGAAAGCAGCAAGGATGAGATTCGCGCCCGGCTGGCCACCATCACCGCCAGCGAACGGTGGCTGATCGACGGCGATTATGGTGGGACGCTCGATGCGCGACTGGCGCGCGCCGATACGGTCGTCTATCTCGATTTTCCGATCCGGCTGTGCGCCTGGCGGGTGTTGCGCCGGATCTGGACCTATCGCGGGCGCAGCCGCCCCGACATGACCGAGGGCTGCCCTGAGCGCTTCGATCTCGAATTCTTCCTCTATCTGCTCGCGTGGAATAGCGGGCCGCGCCCTCGCACCGAAGAAAAGCTGCGCGATTATCATGGCACGCTGTTGCGACTCAAAAATCCGCGGGCGCTGCAAGAATGGCGTACGTCGCTGGACAAGAAGACCGCCTGACTCCGATCTAGCGGCAAGACGTTAGGCGATTAGCGCGTCATCGCGTCGATTGCGCCTTGCAGGATGAAGGCGGCCGCGGCGCTGTCGATCCGTTCGGCGCGTTTGGCGCGACTGACGTCGGCGGCGATCATCGCGCGCTCAACCGCGGCGGTCGACCAGCGTTCGTCCCACAGCAGGATCGGCAGGCCGAGCGGGAGGAGGTTGCGCGCGAAGGCGCGGGTGCTCTGGGTGCGCGGGCTGTCGGTGCCGTCCATATTGAGCGGCAGGCCGACGACCAGACCGACGATCATATGGGCGGTGAGGACCGTTTTGAGCGTTGCGAGGTCGGCGGCGAATTTCTTGCGGATGATCGTCTTGTCGGGGGTCGCGAAGCTCCAGTTCACATCGCAGGTCGCGACGCCGATGGTCTTGGTGCCGACGTCGAGGCCGATCAGACGGCCGCCGTTCGGGAATTGGGCGGCGAAATCGGGGGCGGCGGTGGTGATCATGCTGGCGCCTCTACCGTCCAAAGTTTGTCATTGCGAGCGCAGCGAAACAGCCTCCAGCGCGAGGCACGGCGTAAGGCCGATGGCTGGAGATTGCCGCGTCGCTTTGCCCCTCGCAATGACGGAATTATGTTTTAGGCGTTGCGGACACCACGGGCATCGCCGCGGGCGGTACCGGCGACGGCTTCCCCTCATACGCCGCCAACCGCCGCAAAGCGTCGGCGCGGACATTCGCCCAGAACAGGGTGATGTCATAGACATGGTAATTATTGCCGGGCAGCACATATCCTGCGACGACATAATTCTTCGCGATCTCGGCATCGCCGATCATCAGCAGGCCGCGCGTGTCGTCGCATTTCGCGCCGATCTTGCCCGCGATCAGCGACCCGCTCTTGAACCCTTCGGTCGGCCTAAGGGTGCCGAGATTGGCGTCAGGCGCCGCCGCCGAATCGGGGGTGCCGGTCAGCGGGTTGGTGCACAGCATCCGCGTGTCGGCGCGCGGGCGGCCGTCGAAGCCGATCGTCCCGTCATAGGCGCTGGTCACCATTTCGGGATCGGCGGGGTCGGCGAAGGTTGCCCAGCCGAGGATGCAGCCCTTTTGTTCGGGCGTCTGACATGCGGGCAGGCCGAGCGCCGCCATGTCGGTGTCGAGGCTGATCGGCCAGCCGATCACGTAGGCCGCAACGATGCGCTTCGCGAGCGGAGTCCCGGCGATCTTGTTCTTGAGCAAGGTGGTGAGGTGAAGTGCGCCCTGGCTGTGCCCGGCCAAGATGATCGGCTTGTTCTCGGGCTGCGCCGCGACGAAGGCGTCGAAGGCTTCCTCGACGTCGCGGTAAGCGGCGTCGATCGCTTTACCCGCGGTGACGCGGTCTTCGGCGAGGAAGGCGCCGAGGGTCGCCTGACGGTAGCGCGGCGCCCAGATTTCGCCGGCGTCGGCAAAGGCGCTCGCCATGCCCTGCACGAACAGGTTGGCGCGGTGGTCCGAATCGCGGTCGGCGAGGGGTGCGTTCCAGCTCGAGCGGCTGTAATAGCTGGTCGGGTGGACGAAAAAGACCGCGGCGTCGCCCTTTGGTACCGGCGGCGCGGTGGTTTCGGCGGCACCCGCGGACGGGATCAGCTGGTCGCGCGACTGCACCTCGGCGCTGTCGGGTGACGGCGTTTCGGCACCTTCGGCGGTGGGGCGCCATTCCGACGGGTCGCTGGCAATGCCTGGGCGCGCGAACCACATTTTGGGATCGTCATAGGCGTTCGGCGCCACCGCCACCTGCTGTTTGAACTCGGCGCTGGGGACAAAGGCAGTACGCGCGACCCAGCCGGGAAAGAGCTGGTACACGACCCCCGCGGCAAGGATCAGCAGGATGATCGCGGCAATGACGTAAAGAAATTTGCGGGCCAATGGGGGCTCCATGGGGGGAGGGGAAGAGAAGGACTGGAGCGCTGTTTGGCTTGCGCTGGCCAGCGAAACAAGCCCAGATGTGGGGTATGACCGACGCGCCCGCAACCGGCCCCGCTGCCGATTCGCCCCGAGTTTCCGCACGCCTCGACGATAACGACCCGCCCTGGCCGCTGCGACCGTGGATCATGGCGGCGATTTGCGCCGCGGCGGGGCTCGCGTTCCATGCGCTGGTCGATCACCATTACGAGGATGCGCTGGCGCAGTGGCGCAGCGCGCTGGCGACCGCGGTTGCGGTGGCGGCGGTGGTGTTCGTGCTGGGGGTCGAACTGCGCCGCTGGAGCTGGGCGCTGGGCTTTGCGCTGCTCTGGGGCGTCGTGCTGGGGCTGATCGCGTGGCAGACGGCGGCGTATAATTTGCAGGGCAATCCGATCGAATGGCCGTTCTGGTCGGGGATGTTGGCGGTGCTGGTTGCGACCCCGCTGTTTCAGACGCGCCGCGATGTCGCGCCCGACTGGCGGTATTGGAAGCTGTGGCAAATGCCTTATGATCGGCTGCACAGTCATGCGTGGACCGACGCAGTGATCGGCGCGGCGAGCCTGGCGTTTGTCGGCATCGCGTTCCTGCTCACCTTCCTGATTTCCGAGATGTTCCATCTGATCGGCATCGACCTGATCCGCGATTTGCTGAACGATGAATGGTTCGGGTGGATGCTCGCGGGCGCGGCGTTCGGCGGCGCTGTCGGCCTGCTGCGCGAGCGCGACAAGCTGGTTTCGACCTTGCAGCGGCTGGTGATGATCGTGCTGGCGGTGCTGGCGCCGGTGCTGGCGGCGGCGCTGGTGATCTTTCTGCTGTCGCTGGCCGGTACGGGGCTGGCGAAGCTGTGGGCGTCGGGTTTTTCGACCGCGGCGCTGATGCTGGCGGCGGCGGCATTCGCGGTGCTGCTCGCCAATGCGGTGATCGGCAACGGCGCAGATGATCGGGCGACCAATCCGCTGCTGCGCTGGGCGGCGCCGGTGCTGGCGGTGGTGGTGCTGCCGCTGGCGGGGATCGCTTATTATTCGATGCAGCTCAGGATCGGGCAATATGGCTGGACGCCCGAGCGCATCTGGGGGTTGATCGCGACGCTCATTGCGCTGGCCTATGGCGCGATCGGCCTGTGGTCGGTGGTGAAGGGGCGGCGCGATTTCGACGATGTACTGCGGCCTTTGCAGCAGAAGCTGGCGATCGGGGTCGCCTTGCTTGCCTTGTTCCTGGCGCTGCCGATCCTCGATTTCGGGGCGATTTCGACGCGCGACCAGATGGCGCGGCTGAATTCGGGGGCGACGAAGGTTGAACAATTCGACTGGGCGGCCATGGCCTATGATTTCGGGCCGAGCGGGCGCGCGGCGCTCAAAGAGCTGACGAAGTCGCCGCAGAAAGAGCGCGCCGACGCGGCCAAGGCGGCGCTGGCGGCGAAGAATCGCTGGGATCTGACCGGACCAAAGGGGCCGGTGTTGCTGAGGCCGCTTGCCGAGCGGCTGCGCGTCATTCCTGCCGAGCGCGCGTTGCCCGCCGAGGCGCTGGAGCGTATCGCCGGAACCTATATGTGCAGCCGCGCCAAGGCGTGCGTGGCGGTGTGGCTGGCCGATGACCGGATCGGGGTGCTGGGGCAGAATGAGCCGGGCGAGCCGGTGAATTTCGATTTTGTGACGCTGAACAAGGACGGACGCTGGGTGCAGGGCGATTTCGGCCGCGACGCGCGCCCGACGCGGTCCGTGGACCTGTCGAAAGCGAAGGTGACGGTCGAGACGATCGAACAGCGGCAGATTGTGGTGGATGGCGTGCCGGAATCGGGGGCGTTTGAATGACTTGATCCTCCCTGTCGCGCAGCGATGGGGAGGTGGCAGCGCGCAACGCTGACGGAGGGGCTTTGGCGCAACCGTCGCCGCCCCTCCACCATGCCCTTCGGGCGCGGTCCCGCTGGCGCTGCGCGCCGTCTGCGACTCCCCCATGACTTCGTCACAGGGAGGATCATGGTTGAAGCGATCCCGCGGGAATGCTAGCGGCGCGGCTTCCCCGCAAAGGCAGGAACCCAATGACAATCGATCAGGCAACGGTCAGGAAAATAGCGTCGCTGGCGCGCATCGCGATCAGCGATGCCGAAGCCGCCGCGATGGAAGGCGAATTGAACGGCATTTTGGGCTGGGTCGAGCAACTCGGCGAGGTCGATGTGGCCGGGGTCGAGCCGATGACCGCGGTGATCCCCAACACGCTGCGGCTGCGCGACGATGTCATCGACGCCGACCCGCTGACCGGCGGCAACCGCCGCGACGATGTGCTGGCGAATGCGCCGGCGGCGATGCACGGGTTCTTTGGTGTTCCCAAGGTGATCGAATAATGACCGAACTGACCAACCTGACCGTCGCGCAGATCCGCGACGGCCACCGCGCGGGCGATTTCAGCGCCGTCGAAGTGGCGGAGGCGTTCAGCGCCAATGTTGCGGGGGCGAAGGCGCTCAACGCTTTTATCGTTGAAACGCCCGAGCATGCGCTGGCCGCAGCAAAGACGGCCGATGCCGACCGCGCGGCGGGGACGCTGAAACCCTTGTCGGGCGTGCCGATCGGGATGAAGGATCTGTTCTGCACCAATGGCGTCCAGACGACCGCGGCGAGCCACATGCTGGAGGGTTTCATCCCGCGCTATGAATCGACCGTCAGCCAGAAATTGTGGGACGCGGGCGCGGGGATGCTGGGCAAGCTGAACCTCGACCAGTTCGCGATGGGGTCGTCGAACGAGACGAGCTATTTTGGCAATGTGATCAGCCCGTGGAAGCGCAAGGATGGCGGCAATGCCGCGCTTGCGCCAGGTGGCTCGTCGGGCGGCAGCTCGACCGCGATCGCGGCGCGGCTGTGCCCTGCGGCGACCGGCACCGACACGGGGGGATCGATCCGCCAGCCTGCGGCGTTCACCGGCATTTCGGGGATCAAGCCGACCTATGGCCGCTGCTCGCGCTGGGGCATTGTGGCGTTTGCAAGCTCGCTCGATCAGGCAGGGCCGATGGCGCGCGACGTGCGCGACTGCGCGATCATGCTCGAAAATATGGCGGGCTTCGATCCGAAGGATGCGACAAGCCTCGACATGGCCGTGCCCAATTGGGAAGCGGCTTTGTCGAGCGATCTCAAGGGCAAGACGGTCGGTATTCCCAAGGAATATCGACTTGAGGGCATCGACCCCGACATCGACGCGATGTGGGACGCCGGGATTGCGATGCTGAAGGATGCGGGCGCTGACGTGGTCGAGATCAGCCTGCCGCACACCAAATATGCGCTGCCCGCCTATTATATCATCGCGCCCGCCGAGGCGTCGTCGAACCTCGCGCGCTATGATGGCGTGCGTTACGGGCTGCGCGATCTGCCGGACGGGGCGGGGTTGCAGGATATGTACGCCGCGACGCGCGCCGACGGTTTCGGGGCGGAGGTCAAGCGGCGGATCATGATCGGCACCTATGTGCTGTCGGCGGGTTTCTACGACGCCTATTATACGCAGGCGCAGAAGGTACGGACGCTGATCGCGCGCGATTTCGAACAGGCGTTTGCGTCGTGCGACGTGATCCTCGCGCCGACCGCGCCGTCGGCGGCGTTCGGGCTGGGCGAGAAGATGGCCGATCCGCTGGCGATGTATTTGAACGACGTGTTCGCGGTGCCCGCGAGCCTCGCGGGGCTGCCAGCAATGTCGGTCCCCGCGGCGCTGAATCGCGAAGGGCTGCCGCTGGGCTTGCAGATCATCGGCAAGGCGTTCGACGAGCAGGGCGTGCTGAACGCCGGGCTGGCTATTGAAGAGCGGGCAGGCTTTACGGCACGGGCGGAGAAGTGGTGGTAAAGCCGAAGGAGCTTCTAGCCGAGTTTGAGCATCAAATGGACGTGCTCAACTTGGTTTTTGGCGCTGCCTTAGGCGGATATGTCGGAGTTGTGATCGCTACAGAAAAGCTTTCAAACAGTGATTTATGGGAGCTGATGCTGCTGCTGGCGTTAATAAGCGCGTTTCTGTCAACCATTCGGGAGGTAGCTAAGGCCGTGGTAGGATTGCCCTATTTGGGCTTCAAATTTCCTTTCAATATCACGATGGCGTTAGTGACCGGGCTGGCAGCACAAATTCTGGCATTGAATATTCCTATAGCGGGTGAGAAGTTTTCAATCATTTTTCGTGGCTGGATGGTCGTTATCGCGCTTCATCTCGTCATGACTTACATGAGGAAGAGAAAGTGGAAGCAGTAGCTTCATCCTATCGTATCAAGGGCGAAACCGGCGAGTGGGAGGTCGTGATCGGCCTTGAGGTCCATGCGCAGGTCACCTCCAACGCCAAGCTGTTTTCGGGCGCTGCGACGGCGTTCGGCGCCGAGCCGAACACGCAGGTGTCGCTGGTCGATGCCGCGATGCCGGGGATGCTGCCGGTGCCGAACCGCGAGTGCATCCGCCAGGCGGTGCGCACCGGCATGGCGATCGAGGCGCAGATCAACAAATGGTCGCGGTTCGACCGCAAGAATTATTTCTATGCCGATCTGCCGCAGGGCTATCAGATTTCTCAGCTTTATCATCCGATTGTTGGCGAAGGTTCGATCACGGTCGAGGCTGACGAGAAGGCGGGCATTCCCGCGCCCAAGGTGATCGGGGTCGAGCGCATCCATGTCGAGCAGGATGCCGGCAAGCTGATGCACGACCAGCATCCGACGATGTCCTATGTCGATTTGAACCGCAGCGGCGTCGCGCTGATGGAGATCGTGTCGAAGCCCGACATGCGCTCGCCCGCCGAGGCCGGAGCTTATGTGCGCAAATTGCGCGCGATACTGCGCTATGTCGGGTCGTGCGACGGCAATATGGAAGAAGGCTCGATGCGCGCCGACGTCAACGTCAGCGTCCGCAAGCCCGGCGACGAATTCGGCACACGCACCGAGACGAAGAACGTCAATTCGGTGCGCTTCGTGATGGCGGTGATCGAAGGCGAGGCGAAGCGTCAGGTCGAACTGATCGAAAGCGGCGGCACGGTGGTGCAGGAAACGCGG
>JAHJHL010000053.1 GCA_018823905.1 Alphaproteobacteria bacterium | reverse complement strand
GATCGCGACCGCGGCGAGCGACATGTCGCCCTGCACCTTGCCGAGGTCGATAAAGGCGACGAATTCGTTGAGCACGATCTTGCTGCCGAACAGCCCGCCGACGACTGCGCTTTCGTCCCACGGCACCCCCATCAGCCACATCACCGGGCGGAACAAGGTGCCGATGACCGCCTGGAATGACAGCTCGGGATAACCGAACCAGCCGCCGATCCCGCCGAGCAGGCCGTTGGCGAGCGCGACGAGCGCAACGAACGCCAGCACCATCGCGCCGACCGCGACCGCCAGCTTGACCCCGGTCTGGGCGCCCTGCGCGGCGGCCATGATGATATTGGCTGGCTTTTCGTCGTCATGGCTCGCCTCGGGCATGATCACGGGTTCGATACCCAGATCCTTGGGATCGTCGGGCATCATGATCTTGGCCATCAATATCCCGCCCGGCGCCGACATGAAGCTGGCGGCGAGCAGATAGGGCAGCAGTTGTTCGCCGATCATGCTGGCATAGGCACCCAATATGGTGCCCGCGACCCCGGCCATGCCGACGGTCATGATCGTGAACAGCTGCGGCGGGGTGAGGCCCGCGAGATAGGGGCGGATGACCAGCGGCGATTCGGACTGGCCGACAAAGATATTCGCCGCGGCGCCGAGGCTTTCGACCTTGGTAATGCCGGTGATTTTCTGGATGCCGCCGCCGACCCATTTAATCACCAGTTGCATGATGCCGAGGTAATAGAGGATCGAAATCAGCGAGGCAAAAAACACGATGACCGGTAGCGCCGCAATCGCAAAGCTGTTCGCGCCGATTTCGGGCGAAGCGAGCGGGCCAAAGATGAAATCGGTCCCCGCCTTGGCATAGCCAAGCAGGTTCGACACGCCATTCGACATCGCCTGAATGATATTGCGGCCCCACGGGGTGCCGATCACCAGCAGTGCAAAACCTGCTTGGAGCAGGAAAGCGGGAATGACGACGCGCAGGCGAATCCAGCGGCGGTTCGACGAAAACAACACGGCGATCGCGAGCAGTGCGACGATGCCAACCAAACCAATCAGGCGTTCCATATATTTGTGCGTCCCCCGCAAATTGTTGCGCCTTGTCTAGCGGGCTTTGGCGGGGGGGCAAGTGTTGCCACCACCCCCATCTTTCCACCGCCGATAAAACCGACTATCGGGCGGCATGACCGACACCACATCGACGGCGCTGCCGCGCACGCTCTCGCCCTCCCTGTTCCTTTTCACCATCATCTATGGCGGCATGGTCGTGCTCGCCGGGGTGCTGGGAAACAAACAGGTCGCCCTGTTCGGGGGGCTGGCGGTCGAGGCCGGGATTTTCCCGTTCCTGATCCTCGTCGCGCTGTCGAGCGCGGTGTCGGAGCTGCAGGGCCAGTCGACCGCGAACAAACTGGTGCTGTGGGGCTTTGTCCCGTTGGTGATGTCGATCATGCTGACATCGCTGGTCTATGCGCTCCCGGCAGCGCCCGAGATGGACCCGGCACGGCTGGCATCGTTCGAAATGATTCTCGGCCAGACCCCGCGCCTGATGGCGGCGGGGATCGTTGCCTATGGCACCTCGCAATTTTTGAACGTCACGATCTTCAGCAAGCTGCGCGGACGCGAAGGCGCCGGGACGGGCACGAGCTGGCTCGCGATCCGCGGCGCGATCGCCAGCGCGCTCAGCCAGATCGTCGACACCCTGCTGTTCGTCACCATCGCCTTTTACGGCGTGTTCCCGATCGCCAATCTGATGGGCGGGCAGATGCTGGCCAAGGTCGCGCTGTCGGTGCTGGTCATCCCGTTCGTGATCACCGGACTGGTCGCGCTGGGCCGCAGCCTTGACGCCAAGAACGGCGGATGATGGCGATGACCGACCCGTCGAAAATGCCCGACCTGCTCGCCAAGGCCGAAACGCTCGTCGAGGCGCTGCCCTATCTGCAGCGTTATGCAGGCGAGACGTTCGTGATCAAATATGGCGGCCACGCGATGGGCGATGCCGAGGCGCAGCGCGACTTTGCCGAAGATATCGTGTTGCTGAAGGCTGTCGGCATCAACCCCGTGGTCGTTCACGGTGGCGGGCCGCAGATCGGGGCGATGCTGAAAAAGCTCGGGATCGAATCGTCTTTTGTCGGGGGTCTGCGCGTCACCGATGCCGCGACCGCCGAGGTCGCGGAGATGGTGCTGGCGGGCAAGATCAACAAGGAAATCGTCGGCTGGCTGGCGGCGCTCGGCGGGCGTGCGGTTGGCATTTCGGGCAAGGACGCCAATCTGGTGCTCGCCGAAAAGGTTCGGCGGACCGAGCCCGACCCCAATTCGGGGATCGAGCGCCATGTCGATTTGGGCTTCGTCGGTGAACCGGTGGCGGTCGATCCGACGATCCTGATCAACCTGACCAAGGATAATTTCATCCCGATCGTCGCTCCGGTCGCGCTCGGCGCCGATGGCGCCACCTACAACATCAACGCCGACACGATGGCGGGCGCGATCGCCGGGGCGCTCGGTGCCAAACGCTTTTTCCTGCTCACCGACGTTGCCGGGGTGCTCGACAAAGACAAGAATCTCCTGACCGACCTCGACCGCGCCGCGATCGACGCGCTGAAGACCGACGGGACGATCACCGGCGGTATGATTCCCAAGGTCGAAACCTGCGTTGCCGCGGTCGATGCCGGGGTCGAGGCGGCGGTCATCCTCGACGGGCGCATTCCGCACGCGATGCTGTTGGAAATTTTCACCGCAAGGGGTGCAGGCACGCTCATTCACCGCTAAGAGACGCGGCAAGACCCTATTTCGGAGAAATCGCCTTGGTTCTCATGCTCCTCCAGATCGTCCACATCATCCTGACGGTCCTGTGGTGGTTCATCATCGCGCAGGCGGTGATGTCGTGGCTGATCGCGTTCAATGTGATCAACACGCACAATGATTTCGTCAATCAGCTATGGACGGTGCTCGACCGGATTACCGAGCCGCTATACCGCCCCTTCCGCCGCATCATGCCCGATTTCGGCGGGCTCGACCTGACCCCGATGCTGGTGCTGATCATCATCATCATTCTCGACGGGCCGGTGCTCAATTATCTCGGGCGCCTCGCTTATGCGAACGGCATGGCGTGATGACGGTTGAGACCGCCGCGCAGGTGATCGACGGCAAGGCGTTTGCCGCTGGTCTGCGCGGCCGGATTGCCGACGCCGTCCCCGCCTTTGTCGCCGCAACCGGGCGCGCGCCCGGGCTGGCTGTCGTGCTGGTCGGCGACGATCCGGCGAGCGCGGTCTATGTCGGGTCGAAGGGCAAGGCCACCGTCGCCGCGGGCATGGCGAGTTTCGAGCACCGCCTGCCCGCCACCGCGACGCAGGATGAGGTCGAAGCGTTGCTCGCGCTATTGAACGCCGACGAAGCGGTCGATGGCATCCTGCTGCAACTGCCGCTTCCCGGCCATCTCGACGAGCAGGCGGCGGTCGCGACGATCGATCCCGACAAGGATGTCGACGGACTGACTCCGGTCAGTGCCGGGCGGCTGGCGCTGGGTATCGCCGGCATGGTCCCCTGCACCCCCTATGGCTGCCTGCTGCTGCTCCAGGACCGGCTCGGCGACCTGTCGGGCAAGGACGCGATCGTCGTTGGGCGGTCGATCCTGGTCGGCAAGCCGATGGGGCAGTTGCTGCTGGGCGCCAATGCCACGGTGACGATGGCGCACAGCCGCACCAAAGATCTCCCCGCGCTGGTCCGCCGCGCCGATATTGTGGTGGCGGCGGTCGGACGCGCCGAAATGGTCAAGGGCGACTGGATCAAGCCCGGCGCAATCGTCATCGACGTCGGCATTAACCGCCTGCCGCCCGCCGGTGGCGCGGCAAAGGGGCGATTGGTTGGCGACGTCGATTATGCCGAGGTCGCGGCGGTCGCCGATGCGATCACCCCGGTTCCGGGCGGGGTCGGGCCGATGACGATCGCCTGCCTGCTCCGCAACACCCTCGTCGCCGCGCACCGCCGCGCGGGGCTCGCCGATCCGGAAGGATTCTGATGCGCAGTCTGCTGCTTCCCGCCCTTGCCCTGTCGCTGCTCGCCGGATGCGCGGGGGACCCCAACGACGTCCGCAATCGCCCGCTGGGGCCGAACCCCAGCGCCTTTGTCGCTGCCGAAATCGGCTTCGCGCGACTGGCTCAGGAAAAGGGGCAGTGGACCGCGTTTCGCGAAACATCGCATCCCGACGCGGTGATGTTTGTGCCGCAGCGGGTGAAGGCGCGCGACTGGCTCAAGACCCAGAAAGATCCCGCCGAGGCGGTCAAATGGCAGCCACACGCCGTCTATGTCAGCTGCGACGGCAACAGCGGCGCGACGACGGGCGCGTGGCAAAAGGGGCCCGCGCATGGTTTTTTCAGCACCGTGTGGATGCGTGATCCCAAAAGCGGCAAGATCGACTGGATTCTCGATCATGGCGACGGGTTGACCGTTCCGCGCGAAGCGCCCGAGTTCATCGAATCGAAGCAAGCCGTCTGCGGATCGCGCCCGGCGGTGCCGATCGAGGCGGGCGCCGAGGGTGACGATATGGCGGTGGGCCTGTCGCCCGACCAGACGCTCAGCTGGACTTCGGCCGTTCGGCCTGATCAGTCGCGCCGCGTCACGATCCGTTTGTGGGACGGCAAGGCGATGGCAACCGTCATCGACGACCAAGTCGCGGCGCCGAAGCAGCCATGATCGACCTGTTCATCTCCGCTTTTGTCACGCTGTTCGTGGTCATCGACCCGCCGGGCTGTGCGCCGATCTATGCCAGCCTCACGACCGGCGCCAGCGCGCAGCAGCGCCGCTCGATGGCGATCCGCGCGACGATCATCGCCGGGTGCATCCTCGTCTTTTTCGCGATGTTCGGCGAAGCCTTGCTCAGCTTCCTCCACATCGACCTCGACAGTTTCCGCATCGCGGGCGGCATCATGCTGTTCATCATCGCGATCGACATGGTGTTCGAAAAGCGCACCGAGCGCCGCGAACAACGTGCCGAAAAGGTGATCGCGACGCCAGAGATCGAAGATGTGTCAGTGTTCCCTATGGCGATGCCGATGCTCGCCGGGCCGGGGTCGATCGCATCGGTGATGCTGCTGGTCGCGCAGAACAACGGGCTCGACCGCGCGTTCGTGATATTTGGCGCCTTGCTGTTGGTGCTGCTGATGACGCTCGGCGCCTTGCTCGCCGCCGGGCCACTGATGCGCTTTATCGGGAACAAGGGCGAGGCGGTGATCACCCGGCTGCTTGGTGTGCTGCTGGCCGCGCTGGCCGCGCAATTTGTCATCGACGGGCTCAAGGCCAGCTTCCCCAGCCTCACATAGAAAAGGGCGCCGCCCGCAGGCGACGCCCTTTCCTGTTCCACGAGAATGGAATTATCGCGCGGCGTTGACGTCGGCCTGCGTCACCGGCGCGATACGGATTTCGACGCGGCGGTTGCACTGATAATCGGCCTCACTGCGCTCGGGCGAGCATTTCAGCTGCGATTCGCCATAACCCATCGTCGCCATACGCGCGCGCTGGATACCGCGGCCGCCGAGATAGTCCGCAACCGACGACGCACGGCGTTCGGACAAGCCTTGGTTATAGCTGTCGCTGCCGGTCGAATCGGTGTGGCCGTACACGTCGATATAGGTGCTGGGATATTCGGCCAGCGTCGATGCGACGTTGTCGAGCGCGCTGCGGAACTGCGATTTCACCAGCGCGCTGTTGTAATCGAAGGTCACGTCGCCTGGCATGTTGAGCACCAGCTGATCGCCCTGACGTTCGACGTCGATCCCGGTCCCTGCGGTACGCTGGCGCAGCTTCTTTTCCTGCTCGTCCATATAATAGCCGACACCTGCACCCGCGACGGCGCCGATGCCCGCGCCGACGATTTCTTCGGTACGGCTGTTCTTACCGCCGATAAGGTCGCCGAGCAGATAGCCGCCGAGCGCGCCGCCGAGGCCGCCGATTGCGGCGTTCGAAATGCGTTTCTCGCCGGTGTTGGGGTCGGTCACACAGCCGGTCAGCGCGACGGCGCTGATAGTGGCCAGCGTGGCGAATTTGATGGTCTTGATATTCATAGGTCGCTCCCTTTTTTTGCGGCCGCATGGGTCGTGCGCGCACCGCCGTTCCTGCCGATAACATATGGCTGGCGATCTAGTTCCCGAATCCGGCTGAACGATCGCTGAGGCGGATGTTCAGGCGCCATTGTGCAATGGCGCGGCTTTGTCCTATAAGCCGTTCATGACCGACGCTGACAGGGGCCGGGCGCCGACGCGCCGCACGACCGCCCAATGACCCCTTTCCCATGGTCCGACGTGGCGATCATCGCCGTCCTGATCCTGCTCAACGGCGTTTTCGCCATGTCCGAACTCGCGATCGTGTCGGCGCGCGCGCCGCGCCTGCAAGCTGCCGAGAAGCGGGGTAGCCGCGGCGCCGCGGTCGCACGCCAATTGACCGCCGATCCGGGGCGTTTCCTGTCGACGGTACAGGTCGGCATCACGCTGATCAGCATTCTGGCGGGCGCCTATTCGGGCGCCAGCCTGGGCGCCCCAGTGGGCGAGCGGTTGCAGGCGCTGTTCGGTCTCGACGACGAGACCGCGCTGACCGTCGGTTTTGCGGTGGTCATCGCGGTGACGACCTATTTCTCGCTGATCGTCGGCGAGCTGGTCCCCAAGCAGTTCGCGCTGCGCGCACCCGAGCCGATTGCGATCTTCATCGCGCTGCCGATGCTGTGGCTGTCGAAAATCGGCGCGCCGCTGGTGTGGCTGCTCGACCGCAGCTCGGCGCTTGTCTTCCGTGTCCTCGGCCTCAACCGCGAATCCGAAGACCGGGTGACCGCCGAAGAGCTGCACCTGATCGTTGCTGAGGCGTCGAAATCGGGGCTGATCGAGGAAAGCGAACGCGCGATCATTTCGGGCGTGGTGCGCCTCGCGGACCGCCCGGTGCGCGAGGTGATGACGCCGCGCAAGGATGTCGACTGGATCGACATCTCGCTCGACGCGCAGGGCGTGCGCGACAAGCTGGTCGAATCGCCCCACAGCCGCTTGCCGGTCGCGCGCGGGTCGGTCGACGACATCGTCGGCGTGGTGCAGGCGCGCGACATCGCCGCGGCGCTGTTTCGCGGCGATGCGCTCGACCTTGCGCAGCTGATGCGACCGGCCAAGGTCATCCACGACCAGATCGATGCGATGGACGCGCTTGAAGCCTTGCGTGTCGCCGACGTGCCGATGCTGTTCGTTCATGACGAATATGGCCATTTCGACGGACTGGTCACCCCCGCCGACCTGCTGGCCGCGATCGCTGGCGAGTTTGCGTCGGATCAGGATATCGGCAGCGAGCCGTTTGTGGTTGAACGCGACGACGGCAGCCTGCTGATCGCGGGATCGATGCCCGCCGACCAAATGGCCGAACGGCTGGGGATCGAGCTCGACGACGATCGCGACTATGCGACCGCGGCGGGCCATGTCCTGGCGGTCCTGAAACATCTGCCGAAGCTGGGCGAGAAGTTCACGGACAAGGGCTGGCGATTCGAGATCGTCGATATGGACGGGCGCAAGATCGACAAACTGCTCGTCACCGAGATCAGCCGACCGAAGGATGATGCGGACGCGGGCTGAGGCGCGCAGCAACGGTGGCGCTGCGGTTTTCGGGTGGCTGGCCGATACCAGCTTTGGGTCGGTTGGTGGACGTTTCCCAGTTCGCCGGGATGCCATATTGGGGGCAATTGGCCGCCGCTAGCGACTGCTTAGAGTTCGCCGCCAAGCGCGCCATATTTCGCTTCGAAACCCGCCTTGTCACCGCGCGCCAGATAGCTTGCCTGATCGACGATATTGTCGCGCGCGATGCGGCCCTGGAAGGCACCGAGCTGGGGATCGATGGCGGCAACGTCGGCGTCGGTCCAATCGGCGATCTGTTGATAGCTGGTGACGCCGAGGCGGCCTAGCAGTGCGACCATCTTTGGCCCAACGCCCTTGAGCAATTGCAGATTATCGATTTTGGCTACGGCGGCTTCGGGGGTCGGCGTGGGCGCAGGTTGCGGCGCGGGTGCCGGTGCCGGTGCGACAGGTTCGGCGGCAACCGGCTCGATCGGCGCGGGCGCGATCGGTGCGGGTTCCGCAGCTGGCGCCGGTCGTTCGGGCTCGGCAATCGGGGCGACGACGGGTGGCGGGGGCGGGGTTTTTGCTATTGGCGGTGGCGTCGGTGTGACAACCGGCGTCGGGACCGGTTCGATCGGTTTGAAGCGCGCGGGTTCGGCCGCGACAATCTCGGGTTTGACGGGTTCGAGCGGCTTGGCGGGCTTGGCCGGTTCGATCGATGGCGGCGCCATCTCTTCGGGCTTGGCGCGTCCGAACAGCCACCAAAGCAGCACGACCGCGACGACCAGGCCGACGACCGCGATGATCCAATTTTCCTGAAGCCACGTCATGATTGTCTCCCTGATTTCCCGTCAGCCTATTCGGGCTTGCAGCCGACCTCAAGCTTGTCGGCTCACTCAGCTTCGCGCGCGACTTCTCTCCAGCCAATGTCGCGGCGACAAAAGCCGGTAGCGAAATCGAGTTTGTCGACCGCGGCATAAGCGCGCGCCTGCGCTTCGGTGACGGTACGGCCGGTCGCGGTGACGTTGAGCACCCGCCCGCCCGCTGCGATAATCTGGTCGCCGTCGCGTGCGGTGCCAGCATGGAAAACCCGCACGCCGCCGCTTTCGGCATCGGCGATGCCATGGATCGCGCCGCCTTTTTCGGGAGTGGCCGGATAGCCGTTGGCGGCCATGACGACGGTGAGCGCATAGTCGCCGGCAAAGGCAGGCGGAGTTGCGGTCGCAAGCGCGCCGGTCGCGGCGGCGTGGAGCAGCGCGGCGAGATCGCCGGTGTAGCGCATCATCAAAACCTGGCATTCGGGGTCGCCGAAGCGCGCATTATACTCGATCAGCTTCGGCCCCGCGTCGGTCAGCATCAGTCCCGCGAATAGCACCCCGACATAGGGCGTGCCTTCGGCGGCGAGCGTTGTCACGGTCGGCCGGATGATGCGGTCCATCACATGCGCTTCGAGTGCTTCGGTCAGCACCGGCGCCGGGCTGTAAGCGCCCATCCCGCCGGTGTTCGGACCGACATCGCCGTCGCCGACGCGCTTATGGTCCTGCGCGCTGCCGAACGCGATCACGTTGGTGCCGTCGGAGAGCGCGAAGAAGCTCGCTTCCTCGCCGGTCATAAATTCCTCGATCACCACTTCGGCGCCCGCGCTGCCGAAGGCGCCGTCGAACATATCGGCGATCGCGGCCTCAGCCTCATCGCGCGTTTCGGCGATGACGACGCCCTTGCCCGCGGCGAGGCCGTCCGCCTTGATGACAACCGGGATGCTAAAGCCGTCGAGGACTGCAAGCGCTTCGTCGGCCGAAGTGCAGCGGACATAGGCGGCGGTCGGGATGGCGGCGCGCGCGCACAGATCCTTGGTAAAGCCTTTTGATCCTTCAAGCCGCGCCGCCGCAGCGCCGGGACCGAAGGTCGCGATCCCCAGCGCGCGCAGCCGGTCAGCAAGCCCTGCAACCAGCGGTGCCTCGGGGCCAACGACAACAAAATCGATGCCGCGTTCAGTGCAAAAGGCGATGAGACCGTCCAGATCGTCGGTGGCAATCGCGACACATTCGGCGTGCGCCTCGATCCCCGGATTGCCGGGGGCGGCATAGAGCTTGCGGCAAGACGGCGATTGCGCCAACTGCCAGCTCAGCGCATGTTCGCGGCCCCCCGATCCGACCAGCAGGATATTCATGGCAGTCCCTTTTCCCGATCCGGCGTCCGAAACCGACCCCGCGGCGCGGCTGTTAGCCGAGGCGGCGCCGGGGGACAATGTCCCGCCTTTGTCGGTCAGCCAATTGTCGGCCGCGATCAAGCGGACGGTCGAAGACGGCTTTGCCCGCGTCCGCGTGCGCGGCGAGCTGTCGGGCGCAAAGCGCGCGGCATCGGGGCATTTCTACGCAGCGCTGAAAGACGATAATGCGCTGATCGACATGGTGATGTGGAAGGGGCAGGCGGCGCGCCTCGCCTTCCGGCCCGAGGACGGGATCGAGGTGATCGCGACTGGCAAGCTCACCACCTATCCGGGGCGGTCGAAATATCAGCTTGTCGTCGATACGCTCGAGGTCGCGGGCGAGGGTGCGTTGATGCTCCTGTTCGAAAAGCTCAAGGCGCGGCTCGGCGCCGAGGGGCTGTTCGACGTCGAGCGCAAGCAGGAATTGCCGCGGCTGCCCCGGATCATCGGAGTCGTCACCTCGCCGACGGGCGCGGTGATCCGTGACATTCTCCACCGGCTTGCCGACCGGTTTCCGACGCATGTCATCGTCTGGCCGGTGCTGGTGCAGGGCGATGGCGCCGCGGCGCAGGTCGCCCATGCCATTCGCGGCTTCGACGCGATCGAACCGGGCGGCGCGGTGCCGCGGCCTGACCTGGTCATCGTCGCGCGTGGCGGCGGCTCGATCGAGGATTTGTGGGCGTTCAACGAGGAAGTCGTCGTGCGCGCGATCGCCGATTGCCGCATCCCGACGATCAGCGCGGTTGGCCACGAAACCGATACGACGCTGGCCGACTATGCTGCCGACCGCCGCGCGCCGACGCCGACTGCGGCAGCGGAAATGGCGGTGCCGGTGCGGGCCGAACTGCAGGAATTGCTCGCGACGTGGAACGGCCGGATGATCGGCGCCGCGAACCGGCAACAGGGGCTGTGGGCTGAGCGGTTGACTGCGCTCGCACGCCATCTGCCACGGCGCGAGGCGCTCTATGCGCCGCAGCGCCAGCGGCTCGACGACAGCGGTGACCGGCTCGACCGCAGCCAGCGGCAGAGGCTCGCGGTCATTGCCGAGCGGCTGGCAACGCGCGGGGCTTCGCTGCGTCCCGCCTTGCTCGCGCGGCGTTGGGACCGCGACCGCGCGCGGCTCGAAGGACTGGGGCGGCTGCTCGACAGCCTCGATCCGCGCGCCTTGTTGTCGCGTGGCTATGCGATGGTGCGCGATGCGGGCGGTGCGATCGTCACCACCGCAGCCCGCGCGCGCGATACAGGGCATCTACGGCTGCAATTTGCCGATGGCGAGGTTCCGGTGACTATCGCGGGCAGCGACGTCCCGCCGCCTGCCCCGTCCACGCCTCGTCCCGCGCGCAAGCCGCCAGCGCCGCCGCCCAAGAGAGGGCAGGGCGAGCTGTTCTGACGTCGCCGGGGGTGGTCCCGTCGCGCACGGCTGCTATAGTGGCCGCAATCATCGACCCTCGAACGGATACTGAATCATGCTGATCGCCAGCCGCAACCGCATCGCCCGCCTGCAATATGGCCCCAATGGTTTTCGCGTGCTCGAACCCGGCGACCATGTGCTGTGCGCGGTCACGAACGCTCCGATCGGGCTCGACGAGCTGCGCTATTGGTCGGTCGCGCTGCAGGAGCCCTATGCCACCGCCGCGATTTCGGTGCAGTCCGAACTGGACGCCGCGCGCGGGGCATGACGTTCGCGCGTTTCGGGTTTCGCGATGCGGCCGCGCTGCCGCTTCTGATCGTCGCGGCGAGCTGCGTACCGGCGGCGGAGGCACCCGCCCAACCCCGCCCGCCCGCGGCGCCTTCCCCTGAAATTGCAGCTTCGCCGCCGGTGGCGCTCAGGCCGTCACGGCCTTTGCGCCGTGACTTCGTTCTGCGCGGTGTTGCCGAGCAAGGCGGCGTCATGATCGGGCAGGTTCCCAGCGGAACGCAGGCGCTGTCGCTTGATGGCGCTGCGATCCCGCTGGCCCCGGATGGCGATTTCCTCATCGCCTTCGACCGCGATGCCGGACCGAACGCCCGGCTCGTCGCGACATTTCCGGACGGGCGAACGATCGAGCGCGTAGTGGCGGTGGCACCGGGCAGTTGGCGGCTGGAACATATCAACGCGCCCTACCGCGGCAGCGCATCGAGCGACGCCGATTTCCAGCGCCGCCGCCCCGCCGAACTTGCGCAGATTGCGGCGGCGCGAAACAGGCCGGTCGAATCGGACGGCTGGAAACAGCGCTTTCGCTGGCCGGTGACCGGGCGCCTGTCGGGCTTTTTCGGCTCACAGCGAGTCTATCAGGGCAAGCCCGGCACCTATCACAGCGGCACCGACGTCGCGGTACCCGCAGGCACGCCCTTCATCGCTCCGGCGGACGGCATCGTCGTTTTGGCGGCGGACGCGCCATTCACGCTGGAGGGACACCTGTTGATCGTCGATCATGGCATGAGCCTGAGCAGCGCCTTTCTCCATTGTCAGCGGCTTGATGTGAAGGTTGGCGACAGGGTGAAGCAGGGACAGCTACTGGGCACGGTCGGACGTACCGGCCGTGCGACCGGGCCGCACATGCACTGGGGGCTTAAATGGCGCGATGCGCGGCTGGATCCTGGTAAACTTGCTGGTCCGATTGGCGGCTAGGTACTAGTACAGGCCACAGAAACTGGTTTCCAGAGAAGCAATATGTCTCTGATGCAGCGTCGCGGCACATTCTGTTTCGCCAAATGTCACGGTTGTTGCAAATACGTCACAATGCTTTGTGAAACGGCGGATTAGCCCGCAAATTGCCTTTACTCGTCACCCGTGAAGGATCATTCCGCACGCTATCAGGGTGTTTGCGCGTCGGCTGAGTGTCGTCGAAGCAGGGGCTCGGGTAATCCAATCCACCAGTAGCAAGGGACTGCACTGTGAAGAAAACCCAATTTTCCAAGCTGAAGCTAGGCGCTGCGCCGCTCGTATTGAGTGTCG
>JAHJHL010000052.1 GCA_018823905.1 Alphaproteobacteria bacterium | reverse complement strand
CTGCGCGAAGTGCTGGCCGAAGTCGCGCCCCAGGCGATGACCGATTTCGCCGCGGGCGATTGCCTGCTCCCCGCCGGAACCCGTCTGACCCCCGGCGCCATCGCCGCGGCGGCGATGTGCGGCGCCGACCAGCTCACCGTCGGCCGCCGCCCGCGCATCGCGATCCTGACCACCGGCGACGAACTCGTCCAGGCCGGGCGCGCGCTGACCGCCGGCCAGATTCCCGACAGCAACAGCCCGATGCTGTCGGCGATGCTTGCCAGCGAACCCGCCGTCGTCAGCCTGCCCCACCATGTTCGCGACGACCGCGCCATACTCGCCAAACTTCTGAAAGACTTGGCGCGACGTCACGACGTCATTGTCACCGTCGGTGGCGCCTCGGTCGGTGACCACGACCATGTCCGCGGCGCGCTGCAAGACGCGGGCGGGCAGATCGATTTCTGGAAGATCGCGATGCGTCCGGGCAAGCCGCTGATCGCCGGAACAATCGGCGACGCCGTGTTGCTCGGGTTGCCCGGCAACCCGTCGTCGGCGTTCGTCACCGCCACGCTGTTCCTCCTCCCGCTTGTCCGCCACCTCGCCGGTGCCCGCGATCCGCTCCCCGCCATCCACCAGGCGCCACTCGCCACCGCTTTGGACGGCGGCAGCGGGCGCCGCGATTATCTGCGCGCGCGACTCGATAACGGGCGGCTGACCCCGCTCATCGGGCAGGACAGCGGCATGACGCTCCCGCTCGCCACCGCGAACGCGCTGTTGATCCGCGACATCGCCGCGCCGCTCCGTGATGCGGGCGCGATGGCCGACTACATTGTCATCGCTTGACAAGTCCCGCTCTGTTCCACTATCGTTCTCATTATGTCCGGTTCTGGTCCTGACGGAGAATGACAATGTTGACCGCCAAGCAGCATGAACTGCTTCACTTCATTCAGCAAAAGCTCGACGCGAGCGGCATTTCGCCGTCGTTCGAGGAAATGAAGGAAGCGCTGGGACTCAAGTCCAAGTCCGGAATTCACCGCCTTATCAGTGCCTTGGAAGAACGGGGGTTCCTCCGCCGCCTCCCCAACCGCGCCCGCGCCCTCGAAGTGATCAAGCTTCCCGAAGCGGCCAAATCGCCCGTGCGCAATGATCGCGACAATGTCGTCCCGCTGCGCAAACCCGCCCCCGCGATGCGCCCGATCGCCGCCAACGACATCGTCGAAGTGCCGCTGCATGGCAAGATCGCCGCGGGCGTCCCGATCGAGGCGTTCGAGGATCATAATCATCTCTCGGTTCCCGCCGCGCTGCTCGGCTCGGGCGAACATTATGCGCTCGAAGTGTCGGGCGACTCGATGGTCGAGGCGGGTATCTTCGACGGCGACTATGCGCTGATCCAGAAAGCCAGCACCGCGCGCGAGGGTGACATCGTCGTGGCGCTCGTCGACGGGCAGGACGCGACGCTCAAATATTTCCGCCGCGAAGGGCCGATGATCCGGCTCGACCCCGCGAACAGCGCCTACGAACCGCAGCGCTACCCCGCCGACCGCGTCATTGTGCAGGGGCGCCTGTCGGGACTGCTTCGTCGTTACCACTAAGCTCCTGCGGCTGCCGCCACGGATGCGCGTCCCCCGCGCGCAGCGTGGCGACAGCCTCGGGCCGCTCGCCCAGATAGAGCGCCAGCCCGCCCGTTTCGGCCAAACTGTCGCGATCGATCGTCATCCAGCGGCCGACGCACTCGCGCGGTAGCCAGCGGTCGCTGATCACGACGTCGGCCGCACCGCACGCAGCGGCCATGTCGGCGCCGTCGATCCGGTCGCGCCCGCGCGACGCCAGGATGATGCGGCGCGCGGCGCCTTCACCCTGGCTCCAGCGACAGAAGTCGCGGTTGCATTCGACATGCTCAAGCTCGGTGAGGGCTGCCAGCGGGGTATCGACCCCCGAGGCTTCGGACAGAGTGTCGCGCACATAATCGCCCGCACGGTCGCGCAACAGTGCATAGCTACCATCGGGCAGCGCCGCAGCGATATGCTTGCCGTCGCCGGTTACCAGCAGGTCGGGACGCGGCTGGACAATCAGCACCGCCATCCCTGCAAGCAGCGGAACCACGCCAACACGGCGCCAGCGCGTCTGCCATAGCAGGATCCACAATCCTCCGGCTACCGAGATCGCAAAGGCCCAAGGCGGGAATACCGGCAACGTCGCGACCGCGCCGGGCGCGTTTGAAACGGCGTGCGCGAGTGCAATCAACAGCCGCAGCGCCTGTTCGGCGACCCACCAAAACGGCGCGCCCAGCCCGGCGCTGTCGAACAATAGCGCCAGCGCTTCTGCGGGCATGACAATGAATGTCGTCAAAGGGATCGCAATCACATTAGCGAGCGCGCCATACAGGCCTGCCTTGTGAAAATGGAACAGCGCGATCGGCATCAGCGCCGCCTCCACCGCCAGCCCGGTCAGGATCAGCCCCCCAATGCCGCGTCCGAGGCGAAAAGCCCATGGTTCCTCGCGCCGCGCGACAAAATTCTTCATCCAGCGACTTTCGTGCAGTGCGACGATCGCGGTGACCGCCGTGAAACTGAGCTGAAAGCTTGGCCCGGCTAACGCCTCGGGACGCCATAGCATCACCAGCAGCGCACCCGCCGCGACCAGCCGCAAGGTCAACGCCTCACGCCCGAGCAGAAAGGCGATCATGACGAGCAATGACGCGATGAAGGACCGCAAGGTCGGCACCTCGGCGCCCGCAAGCAAAGTATAACCGCCGCCCACCAACGCTGCCGCCGCAGCGGCAAGCGGCAGCACCCATCCCCGCAATGCCAGCCGCCGACTGAGCGCAAGCAGCCGCATGGCGATCAACATTGTGAAGCCGACGACGGCGGTGACGTGCAGCCCGCTGATCGACAGCAAATGCGCCAGCCCGCTTCGGCGCATCGCCTCATCGTCGGCTTCGCTGATCGCCCCGCGGTCGCCGGTGACCAGCGCCGCCGCGACCCCGCCCGCGGAGCCATCGATCTGGCCATGAATATGCCGCGTCAGGCGCGCGCGCAGCGGCGGCTCCCCTTGCCCTGCCCCCGGCGCCCGGCTGATATCGCCAATCACCGTCCCGACCGCGCCCAGCCGGTCGAACCACGCACGCTGCGCAAAATCATAGCCACCGGGCAGGCTGGCGGTCGGTGGCGGCATCAACCGCGCGCGCAGGCCGATACGTTCGCCCGGCAGCACCCCCGCAGCCTGATCCTCGCTCGCGGTCACGCGCAATCGCGGCGGCAGGTCAGCGCGCGCGTGGGGTCGGATGATCAACCGTATCTGTCCACGCGCCGGCCGCGCATCGACGCGCTCGACCTCGGCCGAAAGGCTAGTGGTCACCGGCTGCGCCAGCACGGGCGCTGCGACCCATAGCGCGCGGCCCCAGATGAGCAGCATCCCCGCTGCAACGACGCCGCATCCGATCACGACAGAACGTCCAAACCGCCGCTGCCAGCCGATCAGCAGTCCCGCCAACGCCCCCGCGCTTAGCGCCAACAGCGCCCCAATCCAGTGCATGGTTGTCGGCATCGCGAGCCACAGCGCGATCCCTGCCCCCAGCATCACCGGCAACCACAGCGCGATCCGCTCGCGCTCAACCTCCAGCCGCTCTTCAAGCGCGTCGCCCAGCCTCCGCCAGCGACTTCCCCAGCGCGCCGCAATGGGCGTTTGAAGCTGCCTTGTCGCCATGCTAGGGGCTCCCCGATCGCCGCCGCAATGTGCGGCAAAATGTGTGAAAGAGGCCTTGGTGGCAACCGATATTGAAACCGATATGACCGCGAAAACCCGGGAAGCAACCGGCGCTGATGTCGTAACCCGTTTTGCCCCCTCACCGACCGGTTTCCTGCACATCGGCGGCGCGCGCACCGCGCTGTTCAACTGGCTGTTCGCCCGTCATCACGGCGGCAAATTCCTGCTCAGGATCGAGGATACCGACCGCGCGCGATCGACCGACGCGGCGATCGACGCGATCATCGACGGGATGCAATGGCTCGATCTCGACTGGGACGGCGAGACGGTGTTCCAGTTCGCCCGCGCCGACCGCCACGCCGCAGTCGCCGCCGAATTGCTGGTCAAGGGCGCGGCCTATCGCTGCTACCTGACGCAGGACGAGCTTGCCGCGATGCGCGCCGAAGCCCAGGAAAAGCGCCTGCCCTTCCGCGTTCGCAGCCCGTGGCGCGACCGGACCGACGGCGACCCCGCCGTCCCGCACGTCGTGCGCCTGCGAGCGCCGCAGGACGGCGCCGCGACGATCGCCGACAAGGTGCAAGGCGAGGTCACCGTCCAGAACGCCGAACTCGACGATTTTGTCCTGCTGCGCAGCGACGGCACCCCGACCTATATGCTCAGCGTCGTCGTCGACGATAACGACATGGGCGTCACCCACGTCATCCGCGGCGACGACCATCTCAACAACGCGTTTCGCCAACTCGCGCTGATCCGCTCGATGAACTGGCGCGAGCCCGTCTATGCCCATGTCCCGCTGATCCATGGCGCCGACGGCGCGAAATTGTCGAAGCGTCACGGCGCGCTCGGCGTCGATGCCTATCGCGACGAAATGGGTTACCTCCCCGAAGCGGTGAACAATTATCTGCTCCGGCTCGGCTGGGGCCATGGCGACGACGAGATCATCAGCCGCGAACAGGCAACCGAATGGTTCGACCTTGCCCATGTCGGCCGCTCGCCGTCGCGCTTCGACTTCAAAAAGCTCGAGAATCTCAACGGCCATTATCTGCGCGAGGCCGACGATGCCCGGCTGGCCACACTGGTCGCCCCGCGCGTCGAAACGCTCGTCGGTCGCACGCTGAGCGATGTCGAACGCGACACGCTGACCCGCGCGATGGATTCGCTCAAACCGCGCGCCAAGACGCTCGACGAAATCGCCGACGGTGCCATGTTCCTGTTCCAGGCCGATCCGTTGCCGGTGGACGAAAAGGCCGCCGAGGTGCTAAAGGGCGCCCCGGAAGGCTTGCTGGCTGCCGTGACGCAGCGGCTGCGCGGACTGAACCAATGGACGATAGAAGAGCTGGACGCCGCCGTGCGGGCCGAGGCCGAAGCCGCCGAACTGGGGCTCGGCAAATTGGCTGGGCCACTACGCGCGGCGCTAACCGGCCGGACCGTTTCCCCAGGGATTTTCGACGTGCTGTTGTTGCTCGGGCGTGATGTCAGCCTGGCCCGACTTGACGCAGCGCAACATTATCCGGCAGGGGCGTAGCCACGCTCTCTCCTCGCCGTCATAACAGGGAAAAATATATGACCGATCAACCCGCAAAAATCACCCTGGGCGACAAGACTGTCGAAAGCCCCGTCTTGTCGGGCACCATCGGTCCCGACGTCGTCGACATCCGCAAATTCTATGCCCAGACCGGCGCCTTCACCTATGATCCCGGTTTCACCTCGACCGCGAGCTGCGAATCGCAGATCACCTATATCGACGGCGACAAAGGCGTGCTGCTCCACCGCGGTTATGCGATCGGCGACCTCGCCGAAAATTCCAGCTTCATGGAAACCTGTTACCTGCTGCTCAACGGCGAACTGCCGAACGCGCAGGAACTGGCAGATTTCGACAACACGATCACCCGCCACACGATGCTGCACGAGCAGCTGGCGACCTTCTATCGCGGGTTCCGCCGCGATGCGCATCCGATGGCGATCATGTGCGGCGTCGTCGGCGCGCTCAGCGCTTTCTACCACGATTCGACCGAGATCCACGATCCGCACCAGCGGATGATCGCCAGCCACCGCCTGATCGCCAAAATGCCGACGATCGCGGCGATGGCGTATAAATATTCGGTCGGCCAGCCGTTCGTCTATCCCGACAATTCGCTCAGCTACACCGGCAATTTCCTCCGCATGACCTTTGGCGTTCCCGCCGAGGAATATGTCGTCAATCCGGTTGTCGAACGCGCGCTCGACCGCATCTTCATCCTCCATGCCGATCATGAGCAGAACGCGTCGACCTCGACCGTCCGTCTTGCAGGTTCGTCGGGCGCCAATCCCTTTGCGTGCATCGCGGCGGGCATCGCCTGCCTGTGGGGTCCGGCGCATGGCGGCGCCAACGAGGCGGCGCTCAACATGCTGCGCGAAATCGGCCGCCCCGAGCGCATCCCCGAATATATCGCGCGCGCCAAGGACAAGGACGATCCGTTCCGCCTGATGGGCTTTGGCCACCGCGTGTATAAAAACTACGACCCGCGCGCGACGGTGATGCAAAAGACCGTCCGCGAAGTGTTTGAAGCGCTCAAGGTCAACGACCCGGTGTTCGAAGTCGCGCTGCAGCTTGAAGAAATGGCGCTCAGCGATCCCTATTTCGTCGAAAAGAAACTGTTCCCGAACGTCGATTTCTACTCGGGTGTCATCCTGTCGGCGATCGGTTTCCCGACGACGATGTTCACCGCCCTCTTCGCCCTCGCCCGCACCGTCGGCTGGGTCGCGCAGTGGAACGAGATGATTTCCGACCCCGCCCAGAAAATCGGCCGCCCGCGCCAGCTCTATACGGGTCCGGCACCGCGCGACTATGTGCCGGTGGGCCAGCGCTGACCTGTCAAACAGGCAATTTTCGATCTGTTTGCGATAATGACGAGGGACCGCATTTGCGGCCCCTTTTCTTTTCCAGTGGCAAAGCGCAATCTCACCAACCAAGCGCGCGCCGGGAGCGTGACCTCGTTTGTCCAAAGAGGTTTGGAGATGCAAAAAAGCAGATGGATACTATGGCCGTTTGCCATCCTATTGTGCATATCGGCGCTATTAGCCGTCCTCGTCGTCGCGATACCGTCAGGTAAAATCGATAGTTTGCAGGATTCCACGGCGCAGAACGCTCCAGTCGGCCGCGCATCAGTCCGGCAAGTTTTTTCGCCGACAATCTCCGACGACCCCTACGTCGTCAATCAATGGGAAAAATCGATACAAGCTCTCGAGAAAGCATGCAGGGATACTGGACAATATTGCGACCATGCCCGAAATGCTCGGATTACCATAAACCGATAGACGGTCTCTTGCTTTGAGCAGCGAAAATCAGGGGACATCCCGCGCTGGCAGGCTCAGCGTGAACCGCGCCCCCTGCCCCGGCGCGCTATCCACCGTCAGATCGCCGTCCATCGCCCGCGCCAGTCGCCGCGCGATGTATAGCCCCAGCCCCGAACCACCGCTATCAGTGCGGCCCAGCCGCTCGAATTTCTCGAACACCACCGCCTGTTGCTCGGCGTCGATCCCCTGCCCCTGATCGGCGACGGTCACGGTCGCGCGGCCGCCCTCGCGGTTGACGCGGATCCAGATCAGCGAATTGTCGGGCGAATAACGGATCGCATTGCCCAGCAGGTTGAGCAGCACCTGCAACACCCGGCGGAACTCGCCCGTCGCGGGCGCCTTGTCGTCGGTGCGCGGGGCGTCGATGCGGATCCCCTTTTCCTCGGCCTTCATGCCGAGCAGCCCGACCGCGCGACGCGCCAGATCGCCGAGATCGATTTCGTCGGCCGCCGCCCTGAACCCCGGGCGCTCGATATTCTGCAGATCGGCCAGATCGTCGACCAGCCCCAGCAGATGCCGTCCGGCGTGGGCAATATCGCCCGCATAACGCGCGTAATCGGCGCGGATGGGGCCGTCGAACTGGCCAGAAATCGTCTCAGCGGTCGCGATGATCCGGCTCAGAGGGCCACGCAGCGCGCCGTCGATGCGCCGCCCGAATTGCGGATCGGACAGCGGCAGCGACCCGAACGCCGGATCGACGAGCATCGCGGCGGGCACCGGATCGGCCGCCGCGTCGTCAGCGACCACCGCCGAACCGCGAAACCCCGTAAATCCGCCGACTGCGTCGAACAGCGCGTCGCCCGACAAGGTCATCGCCAGCCGTTCGGCAGGCGCGTCGGCCTGGACATGCTGGCCGTCGAAGCGCGATTGGCGCGCCAGCGCGCGTAGCACTGGAAAGCGGCCATCGCCATCGGGTTGCAGCTCGAACAATTCTGACAACGAACGCCCCTCCCAATCGGTGGGGACAGGCGGAGCATCGGGCGCCGCGCGCAGCGCCACCATTCGCAGCTGCTGGTCGCACTCCCACGTCCAGCCATGCGGCACGACGACGTTGTCGCCGATCGCCGGGATCTGCGGATGCGCCACCGGCCGCGTGCGCCAGTCGCTGATCTCAAGGCTGGCGCCGTCGCCGTCAGGGATGATCCGCACCAGCGCATGAATGTCGCTATGGTCGTCGGCGGCGTGCAGCGGCCGGCTGATATCACGGTGCAGCCGCTGCGCCAGCGCGACGAGCCGTGCCAGATGCGGCAGCGCCAGCGGCTTGCCGAGCCCGGCACCGGCGCGCTGTTGCAATCGCAATAGCGGCGCATCGGCGCTGACGAGCGCGCCCGACCGGTCGATCCGGCCGCGGACGATCCGCTCGCTCATCGCTTGCCCTGTCCCGGCGTCAGCATGTCGCCAAAATCGCGCGCGCCATCGTCAGCGACCGCACGCGACGGCAGCATCGCCAGCGACGCTTCGAGCGGCGCCAGCGCGGTGCGATCGAGGTGCAGCGGCGCGAGCAGCGATGGCAGCGCGGCGGTTTCGGCGGTCAGCAACGCCAGCGCCATATCGTCATAGCGGCGACGGTGCGCCGTGGCGGCGAGCGCGATCAGCGTCGGCCAGTCGTGCCGCGCGATTGCCTGTCCGGCGGCCTCGGACACGCCGGCGCCCAAAATCTTGTGATAGGCCGCGCCCGCATCCGCCATGCCGCGCTCGGCGGCGTGACGCTCGGTGGCAACCCGCACCGCGTCGCCCAATTGGGCCGCGCGGGCCCGATACTGGCTGACCTCGGCCAGACGCCACGCTGCGACGTCGCGCAGCAACCCGCGAAACACCTCGCCGTCGAGGTCGGCAATCGCCAATGCCGGATGGCCCAGCGCGTCGAAACGGCGGCGATCGGCGATCTGCAACGCCAGATAGGCGCGGTCGATGTCGGACAGCGGCGCGCCCACCGCGGCGTCGCTGCTCGCCTCGCCGGTATCGGCCAGGATCGGCGGCGGCGGCGTGCGCTGCGCCGATTGTTCGCGCCAGCGATGCTCCTCGGCGCGGGCGAAACAGATGGGCGCCAGCCGCTCGGCGCCCGGCACCCCTGTGCGCAGCCATTCGTGCCACAATCCGTCGGTGTCGATCGCCGGATCCAGCCACGCCGCGACATCGGCAACCAGTCGGCGTGCGACCCCCAGCGACAAGGCGCGCTGCTCCTCGGTCAGCCGCCCGGCGGCGGGCGCCGACAGATAATCCGCGAGTTCGCGCAGGCGCGCGGACAGCGGATCGATGCCGGACGAGGAGACGGAGTCAGTCATGCACGATCGCGGATAGCAGGATGGCGTTAATACGCGCTAAACCTTGAAGCGCTTTGTTTTACGGCGCTTCCGGGCGCCGCGCCAACCGCAGCCAGAGCAAAATCTGGAGCAGCGCGAGCAGCGGCAGGATCGCGAACATCAGCGAGGCAAAGCCGAACAGCAGCGCGGGCGCCAGCATGATCCACGCCTGATCGGCATCGGGGAGCAGCCAGTGGAACCGCCGCCGCTCACCCGAATCCTCATACAGAGCGCGCGCCAGCAGGATCGTCGCGGCGAGGCACGGCGCCAGCGCCGCCTCGGAAAACAGCGGCATGTTATGCCCCGGCCCAGCCAGCGAGACGATCCATGGGAAAACCGCGAGCAAGACCCAGGCAAAGGTCCGAATGACGTCGCGCACCCGGTCCTGCGCCGCGCTTTCAGCGCGGAACGCCGACAGAAAGCGCATCGCGGTCAGTCCCAGCCCGCCCAAGACCGCAACCAGCGCCCCCGCCGCCGCCGGCCCGCTCGCCGCCAGCGCCGCCACCGCCAGCCAGAGAAAAGCCGTCAAATAGGGGAGGTAACGCGCCGTCGCCGGTGATTTGACCAGCAACGGCCCGAAAAGTCGGATCAGCGGCATCATGATCGCCGACCGCCCGAACCCCATCCCGCCATATTCGACCTGTTGCAGGCTCGATTGCTCGATCAGCGCCGCGGTCGGGCGGTCGGTGACGATCGCGATTTCGCCCTGCTCGAACAGCGCCGGTTCGCAATAAAGCCGCCGCGCGCCCGATTGCACCGCCAGCCGAAGCAGCGTCAGCATCATGTCCCATTCGCCCGGCATTGCGGCGAGTTCGGCAACCATCGGCTCCGAAATGCTCGCTAGCCCGCCCCAGCGCCGCGTCGCATCGATCCGCTCGAACCCCTGCGTCAGCGGCGTGTCGCCCGTCACGAGGATCGCGGGCGCGCCCGGCTTGGCAATCGCGGCATAATGCGTGCCGCCCGCGCGCAGCCCGTCGGCGACCAGGATGATCCGGTCATCCACCTGCACCAGCCCCATCAGATCGGCGGCGGAGCGCACCGGCGTCACTTTCAGCCCGCGGCGGCGGATCCGGTCACAGGTGGCGAGCAGGTCGGCAGGAAGCGCCGCGACCGCAACCGCGACATGCGTCACCCCGACGTCGGCGAGCCGCGCGGCCTGCCGCTCGATCAGCGTTTCGCCCGCCACGGTGACGAGCGCGCGCAGCCCGCCGTCGGGCAAGACTTCGCTGGCGCCGATCAGCGCAATCAGGGCCATCGGCGGGCGCGATGATATTGAGGAACCACGGCTGACCGTCATATGGCGCCGAACCGGTTTGGCAAGCATCGCTTGTCGCCCTGCATCAGCGCATGATAGGCCGCGCCGGTGACAGAGCATGGATCGGCAGTCATTATCGGGGCTTCGGGCGGCATCGGTGCCGCGCTCGTGGACGCTTTGCAGGCGGACGGACGCCATGACGTCATCCACCGTTTCGCCCGCTCTTTCCCGGCGCCGCACCGCATCGACATCACCGACGAGGGCTCGGTCGCCGCCGCCGCCGCACGCGTCCGCGACAGCGGCCCGCCGCCGCGGCTGGTCATCGTCGCAACCGGCCTGCTCCACGCCGACGGGCAGCAGCCCGAACGAAAGCTCGCCGACATCGACCCCGCGTGGATGGCGCGTAACCTTGCCGTCAACACGATCGGCCCCGCCCTGATCGCCAAATATTTCCTGCCGCTGCTGCCGCGCCGCGAGCGTACTGTCTTCGCCATGCTGTCGGCGCGCGTCGGCAGCATCGGCGATAATCGCAGTGGCGGCTGGTACAGCTACCGCGCCTCGAAAGCCGCGCTGAATCAGCTCGTGCGCGGCTTCGCGATTGCCGAGGCACGGCGCAATCCCGATGCGCTAGTTGTCGCGCTGCATCCGGGCACCGTGGACACCGGCCTGTCGGCGCCATTCCAGCGCGGCGTCCCCGCCGAAAGGCTGACCAGCGCACCCGCCGCCGCCGCGAATCTGCTGCGCACCCTGGGCGCGCTGACACCCGCCAAAACCGGGCGGATTTTCGCCTGGGACGGCAGCGAAATCATTCCCTGAAAACCCACCGAATCGCTGGCATTTCCCGCCACCGTCAGCTAGGTAAATACCACCTCCCGAAAAGCAGAAAAAAGGCCGGGTCTTGACCGAAGAAAATACGCCGACGCCGCCGTCTGAAGACGGCATTTCGCCGATCAATATCGTCGACGAAATGAAGACAAGCTACCTCGATTACGCGATGAGCGTGATCGTCAGCCGCGCGCTGCCCGACGTCCGCGACGGGCTGAAGCCGGTGCACCGGCGCATCCTCTATTCGGCGTTCGAAAGCGGCTATGTCGCGGGCCGCCCCTATCGCAAATCGGCGCGTATCGTCGGTGACGTCATGGGTAAATATCACCCGCACGGCGACAGCTCGATCTACGACGCGCTCGCGCGCATGACGCAGGACTGGTCGATGAGCGTCCCGCTCGTCGACGGCCAAGGCAATTTCGGCTCGATGGATCCCGATCCGCCGGCGGCGATGCGCTACACCGAATCGCGCCTTGCCAAGGTCGCGAACACCCTGCTCGGCGATCTCGACAAGGACACGGTCGATTTCCAGCCCAACTATGACGGCTCCGAATCCGAACCCACCGTCCTGCCCGCGCGCTATCCCAATCTGTTGGTCAACGGCGCCGGCGGCATCGCGGTCGGCATGGCAACCAACATCCCGCCGCACAACCTGGGCGAAGTGATCAACGCGACGCTCGCGACGATCGACAACCCCGAAATCACCCTCGACGAACTGATGGCGATCATCCCCGGTCCCGATTTCCCGACCGGCGCGCTGATGCTGGGTCAGGGCGGTGCGCGCAATGCCTATGCCACCGGCCGCGGGTCGGTAATGATGCGCGCGACGCACATCATCGAAGAAGGCAGGAACGACCGCCAATCGATTGTTTTGACGTCGATTCCGTTTCAGGTCGGCAAGTCGGGGCTGGTCGAGAAGATCGCCGAAGCGGCGCGCGACAAGCGCATCGAGGGCGTCTCCGACATCCGCGACGAATCGAACCGCGAAGGCGTCCGCGTCGTCATCGAGCTGAAGCGCGACGCGACGGCAGAGGTCGTGCTCAACCAGCTGTGGCGCCACACCCCGGCGCAGTCGAGCTTCCCCGCCAACATGCTCGCGATCCGCGGCGGCCGCCCCGAAATGATGGGGCTGAAAACGATCCTGTCGGCGTTCATCGACTTCCGCGAGGAAGTGATCACCCGCCGCTGCAAGTTCGAGCTGAACAAGGCGCGCGACCGTGCGCACATCTTGCTCGGTCTCGTCGTCGCGGTCAGCAATCTCGACGAAGTCGTTCGCATCATCCGCGGTTCGTCCAGCCCCGCGGCGGCGCGCGAAGCGTTGCTCACGCGCGATTGGCCGATTGGCGACATCGCGCCTTATATCCGCCTCGTCGAAGCGATCGACGGCGAGCTCGACGCGAGTTCGAGCTATCGCCTGTCCGAAGTGCAGGTCAAAGCGATCCTCGACCTGCGCCTGCATCGCCTGACCGCGCTCGGCCGCGATGAAATCGGCAAGGAACTCAAGGAACTGGCAGACGAGATTGAGGAGCTGTTGAGTATCCTCGCCAACCGCGACAAGTTGATTGCCGTGATGCGCGACGAGCTGATCGCGGTGCGTGACGAATTCGCCAAGCCGCGCCGGACTTTGCTCGCGCCCGCCGCCGACGGCATCGACGACGAAGACCTGATCGAGCGCGAAGAGATGGTCGTGACCGTCACCATGGACGGCTATATCAAGCGCACCACGCTCGACAGCTTCCGCGCCCAGCGCCGCGGCGGCAAGGGCCGCGCCGGCATGGCGACGAAGGACGAGGATGTCGTCACCGAAATGTTCGTCACCTCGACGCACACCCCGGTGCTGTTCTTCTCGACCCTTGGCAAAGTGTACCGCATGAAAGTGTGGCGCCTGCCCGAAGGTGGCCCCGCGACGCGCGGCCGCCCGATGGTCAATTTGCTGCCGCTCGGCAAGGACGAGACGATCTCGACCGTGCTCCCGCTGCCCGAGGACGAGACCGAATGGGGCAAGCTCCACGTCATGTTCGCCACGGCGAAGGGCAGCGTGCGCCGCAACAGCATGGACGCCTTCACCAACGTGCCGTCGAACGGCAAGATCGCGATGAAGTTCGAGGGTGAGGATGAGGACGACCGGCTGATCGGCGTCGCCCTGCTCGACGAAAGCGACGATGTCTTGCTCGCGACGCGCCAGGGCAAGGCGATCCGCTTTGCCGGCGACGATGTCCGCGAATTCCAGAGCCGCAATTCGACCGGGGTGCGCGGGATGCGCCTCGCCGCGGGCGACGAAGTCATCTCGCTGTCGATCCTCCACCGCGTCGGCACCACGGGCGACGAGCGCGAAGCCTATCTGCGCGCCGCACCGTGGAAGGATAATGAGAACGAACCGACGCTGGACGAAGCTCGCATGGCCGAGCTCGCGGCGCGCGAACAGTTCATCCTGACCGTATGCGCCAACGGCTATGGCAAGCTGTCGTCGGCCTATGAATATCGCCGCACCGGCCGCGGGGGTCAGGGGATCACCAACATCGACAACATCGCGCGCAACGGCCTCGTCGTGGCCAGCTTCCCCGCGACCAAGGCGCACCAGCTGATGCTGGTCACCAACCAGGCCAAACTGATCCGCATGGGGCTCGATTCGATGCGCGTCATCGGTCGCGGCACGGCTGGCGTGCGCCTGTTCGACGTATCGAACAACGAGCATGTCGTGTCGGCAGCACTGATCGAGGAAAGCGAAGAAGTCGAAGCTGAGGGTATCGACACCGAAGCCGAAACCGAAGCGCCCGAAACCGCACCCGACAGCACCGCCGAATGACCGCGACCTCCGCCTTCAAGATATTGACCCACCAACAATGGGCCGATTTCGAACGCGAGCGCGTCTTTCGCGGCGCCCCGGTGGATATTGCCGACGGCTATATCCACCTGTCGACCGCCGAGCAGCTTGAGGGCACGCTTGCCAAACATTTCGCGGGGCAAACCGACCTGATGATCGCCGAGGTGGACTTGATCTGCCTCGGCGACGCAATCCGCTGGGAAGAGGCACGCGGCGGCGCGTTGTTCCCGCATCTTTATGCAGAATTGCCGATCCACGCGGTGGTAAGCCTGCAAAAACGGGACTGACAGCAAAGCCGACGACGGCTTGAGGGCGGGGAGCGGCCGTTCTAATAAACCGTCGCCCCCGCGAAGGTGGGGGCCGTTATCGGCCTTTTTAGAGTCGCTGCGTAAACCAACAGCGGCCCCCACCTTCGCGGGGGCGACGGCTGGTTTTTGTCGAAACGCGCCCTGCACGCCTTACCGTCGCTGCGCTTTCCAAGCGCGGACCGCCGCCATGGTCTTTTCGACATGCGCCTGCGGTTTGGAATCGGTGTAGCTTAGCAAGATGGTCCCGTTTGGCGCGATGACATAGGACGTGCGGCTCGATATCGCCGCCTGCCCCGGGCGCTGGACCGCGCTGTCATATTTCGCCGCAACCTTTGCTCCGGGATCAGCCGCAACGGCAAATTTGTCGCGGCATTCCGATTTCGAAAATTCGGCCACACGTTCGATATTGCCTGCGGTCACGCCTACGACGCGCGCGCCCAGTCGGTTGAAGTCGTCGCTCGCCTCGGCGAACAGATGCGCCTCGATCGTGCAGCCCGGCGTAAAGGCGGCGGGAAAGAAATAGAGCACCACCGGGCCTTTGCGCAGAGTCTGCTTTAGCGACAGGGTAAAGGGCTTGCCACCCTGCGCCGCGCTCAGCGTAAAGTCGGGTGCCTTCGCGCCCTTCTGAAGCGCGGCGATGCCGGACGCCGGGATGACGGCGAGCGACAGGCCGATGCCGAACGACATCGCAATCTTCGTCAGGCTTTTCATCTGCGGTCTCCACCCCGACCAGCGGGAATATCCGCCGCCGGGATGCCCACTCTACCGAGATATGCCCGAACCGCAATCGGGGTGGCATCGCCCAACTCGCGCCAACACGAACCAAATGGTCCAAGCCGGACGTCAGCACGTGATCAGCAGCGGCGACCGCCGCGATCGATTTCGCGCCCGATCAGCGCGCCCGCGGCGCCGCCGATGATGGTCCCTGGAAGGCGGTCGCCGTAACGATCGACCTCGCGGCCGAGCAAGGCGCCCGCGGCGCCCCCCACAATGAGTCCCGTCGTCCCGCTGTCGCGCCGACAATGATAGCGGCTGTCGCGATAATGGCTGCGCCGATAATCGCGACGGTAGTCGCGCCGGTAATCGCGATACCGGTCGTGGCCCCGGTCGCTATAATAGGAATGGCGGTGGTGCCGGTCGCGCGCGTCGGCTTCGACAGGCATGGCGGCAAGGGCGCTGGCTCCGATCAGCGCGGTCAACGCCAGTTTTTTGAACAGGAACATCTCTCATCTCCATCTTGATCCCTGCCATCGAGAATAGGAATGCAAAGATGGCGCCTCGCTGAACTGATCCGCTTTGAACGGTCCGCGGATCATCAACTCGGCGAGCTTTCGGGGCAGGCCGCCGCGCCTGATTGACCCAGCGTCCCGATCGGCGCAGCATCGCGGCATGACCCTCACAATCACCCCCAGCGGTCAGTCCTGCGGCGCCCGCGTCACCGGCATCGACCTGACCCAGCCGCTCGCTCCAGACACCGTCGCTGAAATCCGCGCCGCATGGCTCGACCATCACGTCCTCGCCTTCCCCAATCAGAAAATGGACGACGACGATCTCGAACGCTTCACCCTATATTTCGGCGACTTCGGCGACGATCCCTTCATCAAACCAATTCCCGGGCGCGAGCATGTCATCGCGGTCAAGCGCCGCGCCGACGAAACCTCGCCGCTCTTCGCCGAAAACTGGCACAGCGACTGGAGTTTTCAGGCCCGCCCGCCCGCGGGTACCTGCTTGTTCGGGCTCACCATCCCGCCCGTCGGCGGCAACACCGATTTTTCCAACCAGCACGCCGCACTCGATGCGATGCCCGCTGCGCTGCGCGCGAAAATCGAAGAGCGGAGCGCAGTCCATAGCGCGCGCGGCGGCTATGCGCCGTCGGGGATGTATGGCGCGAACGACAAGGATCGCAGCATGAACATCCGCTCGGGCGAGGAAGCGCTGGCGACGCAGTTGCATCCCTTCATCCGCCGTCACCCCGAAACCGACCGAGAGGGGCTGTTCGGCTGCGCGGGCTATATTATGGGCATCGAAGGCATGGACGACGCCGAGGCGCTCCCGATCCTCTACGAACTGCTACAATGGCAGGGGCGCGAGGAATTTCGTTACAGCCATGTCTGGGAACCCGACATGCTCATCATGTGGGACAACCGCTCGCTCCTCCACCGCGCCACCGGCGGCTACGACGGCCACGACCGCCTGCTCCACCGCACGACGATCGCGGCGTGGGAGGGGTAAGCGATGTCGCTTCTCGGTCACTAACAGTCAT
>JAHJHL010000051.1 GCA_018823905.1 Alphaproteobacteria bacterium | reverse complement strand
CTCCACCATTCGCTTCGCGAACGGTCCCCCTCCCCATGGCTTCGCCACAGGGAGGATAGGTCGTGAAAAAAAACGCTGTCCTACAAAATCCGGCTGGATTAGCTTCGTACTCTATTCGATCCGGACCACCGGACGACATATGCAATCGCGAGTGAAGTTGCGCAGTTTTATGCGGCTTTGCCGAAACGCCCCAAGGAGAGCGCCATGTGCACCGAAGACACCGAAGCCGATCTGGACCGCGCCGGAATGGCGGTTGGTCGCCGCAGCTTTGCCGCGCTCGCCGGGGCTGGTGCGCTGATCGCGGCGTTGCCTGCGCGCGCAATGGCGGGGAAGCCGGTGAAGGGCCGCGATGTCGAGATCACAACCGCGGCGGGCATCTGCGACGCCTATTTCGTCGCGCCCACCAGCGGCAAGCATCCGGGCGTGCTGATCTGGCCCGACATCCGCGGCCTGCGCCCCGCCTTTCGCCAGATGGCCGACCGGCTGGCGGGCGAAGGCTATGCGGTGCTGTGCGTGAATCCCTTCTACCGCTGGCAGAAATCGCCGGTGGTCGATGCCGCGAACGACTGGAGCAATCCCGCGGTGCGCGAAAAGCTGTTTGGCTACCTCAAGCAACTGACGAAGCCCGTCGTCGAAACCGACGCCGCGGCGCATCTCGCTTTCCTTGATGTGCAGAAAGAGGTCGACAAGACGCGCAAGCTTGCCACGACCGGTTACTGCATGGGCGGCCCGATGACGATCTACACCGCGGCGTTGAAGCCCGACCGGGTCGGTGCGGCGGCGAGCTTTCATGGCGGCGGGGTTGGTACCGACAAGCCCGACAGCCCGCATCTGCTGATCCCCGGCACGCGAGCGGGCTATCTGTTTGCGATTGCCGACAATGACGACAAGGAAACGCCGAACGAAAAGGTCTTGCTGAAGGCGGTGCTGGAACCCCGCAAGCAATGGCACGAGGCTGAGGTGTACGCAGGCGCGATGCACGGCTGGTGCCCGCCCGATGGCCGCGCCTACAATGAGGCGGCGGCCGAGAAGTCATGGGGGCGGATGCTGGAGTTGTTCAAGGCGAGTTTGTAACGCTCACCGCTCGACAGGAACGGAAAAGGAGTTGGATTTTGCCGATCAATGCGCGTGCGCGCCGCCACTCGCCGCGTAGCTCGCATAAACGCGATGACCGCCGCTGCCGAAGGTCATGACCTTATACGCCTCACGGTGGTCGCCATGCTCCATCCCGGGCGAACCCATCGGCATCCCGGCAACCGCGATGCCTTTGACGCCCTTGGGTTTTTCGCGGAGCAGGCGAGCGATATCCTTGGCGGGGACATGCCCCTCGATCACATAACCGCCGACGAGGACGGTGTGACAGCTGCGCAGCGCCTGCGGCACGCCTTGTTTGTCCTTGATCGCGGCCATGTCGGTCGAATTGACGACGACCGCCTTCTGCCCGAACGACGCTTTGACCTGTTCGAGCCATTTGAGGCAGCAGCCGCAGCCCGCGTCGCGAAACATCGTCGGGTTGGCGGCGTGCGCGACACCGATGGTGGCCGAGAAGGCGGCGAGGGCGAAGAAGGCGCGGCGGGCGGGGGACATGGCAGGGTTCCTTGCTGAACTCGGACGAAGATTAGCAGCCGCGGCGCGCCGCACAAGCGGTTCAGCCCATCGGATAAAGGATGTCTTTGCTCACTTTATGCAGTGCGGTCATCACCTCGTCGCTCAGTACCAGATCCATCGCATCGAGGATCGGCTGGAGTTGGTCATCGGCGCTGACCCCGACGATCGTCGAGGCGACGAAGTCATGCTGTTTCGACCAGGCGGTCGCCATCGTCACCGGGTGCAGCCCGGCGTCTTCGGCGATTTGCAGATAGCGCGCGGTCGCAGCGAGGCTCTTTTCGTTGACGAAACGCTGGCCCATCGCGGCCTGTCGCCCCTCCATCGCGAGGTAGCGCGAGAAGCGCGCGCCTTCGGGCGTCGCGCCGCCCTGATATTTGCCCGACAACACCCCGCCGGCGAGCGGCGAATAGGGGATCAGGCTGACGCCTTCCTGACGGCAAACCTGTTTCAGCTCGTCCTCGAAGCGGCGGTTGTTGAGGCTGAAATTATTCTGGATCGTGTGATAGCGCGCGACGCCGAGTTTCTCCGACGCCGCGAGCGATTTCATCAGCCCCCAGCTCGTTTCGTTCGAGCAGCCGAGGATGCGGACCTTGCCGATGCGGACCAGCTCGTCGAGCGCGTCCATCATCTCGTCATAGGGCGCGTCATGGTCGGGCCAGTGTGTCTGGTAGAGATCGACGTAGTCGGTTTGCAGTCGCGTCAGGCTGTCGTCGATCGCCTGAAAGATGTTCTTGCGGTCGAGCGCGGTCATCCCGCCCCGGCACGGCGATTTGAACCAGACGTGGCTCGGTCCCGATACCTTGGTCGCGAGGATGATCGCATCGCGCGGCTTGGTTTTCAGCCAGCGCCCGACGATCTCCTCGGTGCGGCCGACCCATTTGACGTCGGGCGGCACCGGATAGCCCTCGGCGGTGTCGTAGAAATTGATCCCCGCGTCGAAACAGCGGTCGAGGATGCGGAACGCCGCAGCCTCGTCGGTCTGGCTGCCGAACGTCATCGTCCCCATGCAAATGTCGGACACATGGATGGCGCTCTTGCCAAGACGGCGACTCTGCATGGCTCTGTTCTCCGGTCAGAAGAGGGGAGCGCCGTCTTTAGGTTGCGGGATGCAACCTTGCAATCAGATCAGCAGCGCGAGCGATCCCACAAGCAAAGCCGCCATTGTCCAATTGAAAGCGCGCAGCCGCCCCGGGCTGGAAAGCCAGCCGCGCAGCACTTGGCCCATCACCGCCCACAGGCTGGTCGAGGGCAGGTTGATCAGGCCAAAGATTACCGCAACGAGCAGCACCGCGCCCAGATTGCGGTCGGGGGCGTAAAGCGCGATCGCGGTCAGTGCCATCGACCAGGCCTTGGGATTGACCCACTGGAACAGCACGGCCTGAAAGAAAGTCATCGGCTTGCCACGCGCGCCGGTTTCGGCGTCGGGCGCGGCGGCGTTGGCGATCTTCCACGCAAGCCACAGCAGATAGCCCACGCTCACGACCTTGAGCACGGTGTTGAGGATCGGGAAAAGATCGAACAATCCCATCAGCCCGAGGCCAACGAGGATGATCATCAAGGTAAAGCCGATGCCAACCCCGAGCGCATGGGGCACGGTGCGGCGCAGGCCGAAATTGGCCCCCGATGCCATCAGCATCATATTGTTCGGCCCCGGCGTGATCGACGAGACGAGCGCGAAGGCGGAGAGCGCGAGGAGGGTGGTCTGGTTCATGCGTGCAACATAATGCGTTTTGTCGGCGCGCGGGTTGCAAAGAATGGCGCAGATCGCCTATCATATGCAACCAATGAGCAAGATGGACGATATTGGCCGCAAGATATTGCGCGAACTGTTAAGGGATGGGCGAATCTCGAACCTCGAACTCGCCGAGCGGGTCGGGCTGTCGCCCTCGGCATGCTTGCGGCGGGTGCAGGAGCTGGAGCGGAGCGGGGTGATTACGGGCTATCGCGCCACCATCGACCCGGCAAAGCTGGGGCTGACCTTTCTCGCCTATGTCACCGTCGGCCTGTCGACTCACACCAAAAAAGCGCAGTCCGATTTCGAGGCGGCGATGGCGGGGGCGCCCGAAGTGCGCGAATGCCACAATATCACCGGCGCGATCGAATATCTGTTGCGCATCGAGACCGCAGATCTGGCCGCGTACAAACATTTCCACACCGAGGTGCTGGGGGTGCTGCCGCAGGTGCATTCGATCAGCACCTATGTGGTGATGGATTCGACGAAGGACGAGCGGGCCTAACCACCTCGTCATTGCGAGGAGCGAAGCGACGCGGCAATCTCCAGCTATCGGCCTTGCGCCGGGTCCATAGCTGGAGATTGCTTCGCTCCGCTCGCAATGACGATCCATGGGGACGGGGTGGCTTGAATGCGGAGACTGCCAACCGCATATCCGTTTCATGACGAAACTTTCCTTCCTCGACCTCGTGCCCGTCACCGACACCGGCACGATCACACAATCGCTCGCCAACGCCGCCGACCTGGCACGCCACGCCGAGGCGCTCGGCTATCGGCGCTATTGGGTAGCCGAGCATCATGGCATGACGGGGATCGCGAGCGCGGCGACCGCGGTCGTGCTGGCGCATATCGGGCAGGCGACTTCGACGATCCGCATCGGGTCGGCGGGCATCATGCTGCCGAACCATGCACCGATGGTCATCGCCGAGCAATTCGGGACGCTGGAAGCCTTGTTCCCCAGCCGTATCGATCTCGGCCTCGGGCGCGCGCCTGGGTCCGACCAGCGCGTCGCGCGCGCGCTGCGCCGCACGCTCGCCAGCGACGAGCGGCAATTTCCGCAGGATGTGTTGGAGCTGCAAGCCTTTCTGGCGGGCGATGAGCAGCTTGGCATCACCGCGGTGCCGGGGGCAGGGACGCATATCCCGCTATGGATTTTGGGATCGAGCACCTTCGGCGCGCAGCTCGCGGCGATGCTCGGGCTGCCCTACGCCTTTGCCAGCCACTTCGCGCCCGACGCGCTCGACGAGGCGCTCGACATTTACCGCCGCCGGTTCAAGCCGTCAGCGCAACTCGCACAGCCTTATGTCGCCGCGGCGTTCAATAGCTTTGCCGCCGACACGCGCGAGGAGGCTGAGTTGCTCGCCTCGTCGCAGCAGCAGGCGTTCGTCGCGCTGCGCACCGGCAATCCGGGCAAGATGAAGCCGCCGCTCGCGGGCTATAAGGACAGTCTGCCGCCGAACGCGCGCGCGATCCTCGACCATGTGCTGCAATGTTCTGTGGTTGGTACTACCGAGGACATCGCGACGGGCCTGCGGGCTTTTGTCGCGCGGACCCGCGTCGACGAGGTGGTCATCGCATCGTCGATGTACGACCATAATGCCCGCAAACATTCGTTGGCGCTGACCATGGACGCAGCACAACAACTATAACGACTGCAAACTAGCCGTCGTTCGCTACCGCGCGAGGCTGACCGCCAATTTTGAAGCAGCGTGGGCGCACTATTTTCTCAGGAAATCGGCATAGATCGCCTTTGGTCAATTCACCAAGAAGCTATTGTGTTTTATTCGCATTAGCCTTATCCGCCCCCGACGCGCCCGTCCGGTGCTGCGCTATGACCAGCAGGGGGAAATATGATCCGTCGTCAATTGATCGGGGCTTTTGCAACGGGTACGGCTTTGACCGCCGCACCGGCTCTGGCATTTGCGGACAGTGCCGAGGCGCCTGGCGACATCGTCGTCACGGGCGAATATCTGGCCGACGATCTTTCGCTTCCCCAGCAGACCCTTCCCGTTCTCGACACCCCGCAGACGGTCATGGTGATCGAAGACGACCTTATGGCCGAGCAGGGGCGACGGACGCTGCGTGACGCCATGCGCAACATCACCGGCATCAGTTTCCAGGCCGGCGAAGGCAACCCGCCCGGCGGATCGGACGCCTTTAACGTGCGCGGATTTTCGGCGCGCGACGACATCTTCGTCGACGGCATCCGCGATCCCGGGAATTATTTCCGCGATCCATTTTATGCCGAACGCATCGAAGTCACCAAAGGCCCGGCGTCAGCGTTCGCCGGGCGCGGAAATGTCGGCGGCACGGTCAATATCGTCACGCGCCAGCCGAAGCTGATCAACAGCATTGGCGCAGAGATCGGCGTCGGAACCGACGATTTTTATCGCGGCACGGTCGACGTCAACCAGGTGATCGACGAAGCCAATGGCATCGCGGTCCGCCTGACCGCGATGGGCTACAGCGCCGACGAACCGGGGCGCGACCATGTTTTCAACCGCCGCTGGGCGGTCGCGCCGTCGATCGGCTTCGGCATCGGCAGCGATACCAGCTTCATCGTCAACTATCTGCATCTGGAACAAGATGACCGGCCCGATGCCGGCCTTCCTAACGCCCGCAATTTCAGCCTCGGCGGATCGGGCTTCGAAGGCAAGACGGCACCCGTCCGGCGCAGCAATTTTTACGGCTATTCGACCGATTACCGGAATGTCGAAACCGACACGATCACCGGTCGCCTCGAGCATAGTTTTGGCAATAGTGTGACCCTGCGCAACGTCACCCGTTTTGCGCGCGTCCACAACGACCAGCTGATTTCTTCGCCGCGCTTCGTCGGGGCGGTGACCACGCTGGGGCCGGCGACGCAAGCGGTCGGCAACCGCAAGCCGCGCACGCAAACCGACAAATTGTTCGTCAACCAGACGAGCTTGACAGCCGAGTTCGACACGGGCGGCCTGAAACACACCTTGGTCATCGGCGGCGAATATGTCGACGAATCGAACCACAACCGCCGCCGCCTTGACGCCAATGGTCCGGCGACGAACCTGTTCGATCCCGTGCTGCAGGCGGCGCCGGACATCGCCTATAACGGCACCCGTGCGCGGACCGATGTCGAGACGAAATCGCTGTATCTGTTCGACACGATCGAGATTGGTGAGCAATGGCGGATCGTCGGCGGTTTGCGCCGCGACTGGATGAAAACGCGCGCGCGCGGTTTTGACGACAATGGCATCGCGCCGGGCTTCGTCATCGATTTTGCGCGCAAGGACAGCGAGTGGAGCGGCAATGCCGCGCTGGTGTTCAAGCCGGCGGCGAACGCCAGCCTATATGTCGCTTACGGCACGGCATTCGAGCCCGGCAGCGGCGCCGAGGTCGTGCAGTTGGCAGGCGGGAACAACAATGCGCCCGTTACCGCCGCCAATTTCTTTGTTGACCCCGAAACCAGCCAGGCGTGGGAAGCGGGCGCCAAGATCGACCTGATGGACGGCGGGCTGCAACTGTCGGGCTCGCTGTTCCAGATCAAGCGCGACGACGCCCGCACCCCCGGCGTCAACCCCGGCGACCCGCCGGTGGTGCTCGACGGCGAACAGCGCGTGCGCGGTTTTGAACTCCAGGCGATCGGCCGGGTAACCTCGCGCTGGAACCTGTTCGCGGGCTATTCCTATCTCGATGGCGAAGTGACGAAGTCGAACCGGACGTTCGAGATCGGCCAGCGCCTCGATGGCACGCCCAAGCATTCAGCGACGATCTGGACCAGCTTTGCGGTCAGCGACGCCCTGACGGTCGGTGGCGGATTGCAGCATGTGTCAAAGCGAACCAGCAACATCCGCCAGTCCGCGACCGCCGACTTTGTGATCGTGACGCCATCCTACACCGTATTCGATGCTTTCGCTGAATATCGGTTTAGCGATCGCATCGGCGCGCGGGTCAATGTCTATAACATCGGCGACAAGGATTATTTCTATTCGGTCGCCAGCGGCCAGTCGATTCCGGCCGCGGCGCGATCGGCGACGCTGACCTTGACCTTCGACTTCTGATCCCGGAAGGCTCGGTCGCGATGATGATCGAGATCGAGCAGTTGCTGGACGCGGCGGCGGTGCGCCGGATGCGCGAACGCCTTGCCGCCGCTCCCTGGGCGGATGGTAAGGTAACAGCGGGCTATCAATCGGCGCTCGCCAAGAACAACGAGCAGCTTCCCGAAGGCTGCACCGAAGCACGCGAACTGGGTGCGGAGATTGCGGCGGCGCTTTCGCAAAACCTGCTGTTCCAGTCCTTCGCCTTGCCGCGCGCGGTGTTTCCGCCGCTCTTCAATCGCTATGGTGCAGGACACGGCTTTGGATCGCATGTGGACAACGCCTGGCGTCCGATGCCGGGTGGCGGGCGGCTGCGAACCGATATATCGGCGACCTTGTTCCTCAGCGATCCCGGCGAATATGACGGCGGCGAGTTGGTGGTCGAGGACGGGCATGACGGCAAGCGCGTCAAACTTCCCGCCGGTCATCTTTTCCTCTATCCCGCCACGACCTTGCACAGCGTGACGCCGGTGACCGCCGGGGCGCGGGTCGCCTCGTTTTTCTGGATCGAAAGTCTTGTCGCCAGCGCGGCGCGCCGGGCGACGCTGTTCGACCTCGATCTGGCAATCCAGTCGCTGCGCCCGCGTGTGGGCGATGATGATGCCGCGCTGATTACCCTGACCGGATGTTATCATAACATGCTACGCGAATGGTCGCACGGCTGATCGTTAATATTTGAGAATCGCTCGCAATAGTGTTAGCAGCGCTCAGAACCCGACACAAAAGGAGATGATTGTGCAAAAGAGGCTGGTGACGACGCTGGTGGCCGTGACGATGCTTGGCGCCTGTTCGGGGGGCGAGAAGACCGCGAATACGAACGAGGTCAACCTCTACACCGCGCGCCACTATGACAGCGACCAGGCGCTCTATGACCGGTTTACCAAAGAAACCGGCATCAAGATCAACCGCATCGAAGGCAAAGCTGACGAGCTGGTCGCGCGGATGAAGAGCGAGGGCGCGAACAGCCCCGCCGACCTGTTCATCACCGCCGATGCGGGGGCGCTGTGGCGCGCGCAGCAGGCAGGGTTGTTCCAGCCGACGGTTTCCGAAACGCTGACGGCGCGTATCCCCGCGAACCTCCGCGAACCGGGCGGCAACTGGTATGGCTTCATGCGCCGCGCGCGCGTCGTCGCCTATGACGCGGCCAAGGTGAAGCCCGAAGAAATCGACGATTATGCCAAGCTCGCCGGGCCGCGCTTCAAGGGCAAGATCTGCGTCCGGTCGTCGGACAGCGTGTATAACCTCTCGCTCGTCGGCGCGCTGATCGAAGCGTGGGGACCTGACCGGGCGGGCGAATGGGTCAAGGGCATCGTCGCCAACATGGCGCGGCCGCCCGAAGGCGGCGACCGCGACCAGATCCGCGCCGTTGCCGCGGGGGTGTGCGAAGTCGCGATTACCAACAGCTATTATTACATCCGCCTGGCGACCGGCGACGATGCCAAGGACCGCGCAGTGACGGAGAAGGTCAAGCTTGGTTTCCCGAGCCTGGACGGTAAGGGCGCGCATGTGAATATCTCAGGCGGCGGAGTTGCCAAGAACGCGCCGAACCAGGCCAATGCCGTCAAGCTGCTCGAATTTTTCGCCTCGGCGGATTCACAAAAGCATATTTCGGCGAACAATAACGAGTATCCGGCCTCGCCCGACGTCCCGGCCCCGCCGCCCGTCGATGCTTATGCGAACTTTACTGCAAACCCGATGAGCGTCGCCGCCTTTGCGGCGCGGCAGCCGGCGGCGCAGTCGTTGATGAGCGCGGCGGGCTGGCGCTGACGACCGTCGCCACCCTTCGCCGCTCTGTCCCGTCACCCCTTGCCAGCCTCGCCGCGCTGGCGGGGCTGACGGTGGCGTTGCCGCTGATCGGGGTGCTGCTCGCCGCATTCGGTACCGACACCGCAGACATCGCGGGCCGCGACATTGCGCGCTATGCGCTGACCTCGGCGTGGCTGGCGCTGCTCGTCGGCTGCCTCACGGCTGTGGCAGGGACGATCGCGGCCTGGCTGGTGGTGATGCACCGCTTTCCCGGCCGCAGCGTGTTCGCGTGGGCGCTGGCGCTGCCCCTCGCGACCCCGGCCTTTGCGCTGGCCTATGGCTATGCCGACCTGTTCGATGTCGCGGGATCGCTCCGCATCTGGCTGCGCCACACGACGGGACACGATCTGCCGTTCGAAATGCGCAGCATCGGCGGCGCCGCGTTCATCTTGTCGGCGGCCTTCTATCCCTATGTCTATCTCGCGATGCGCGCTGCCTTTTTGAACCAGTCGGTAAATGTGCTGGAGGCGGCACGGATGCTCGGCTGCGGCGGCGGGCAGGCGCTGTGGCGCGTTGCGCTACCGATGGCGCGGCCCGCGCTCGCCGCCGGGGTCGCGCTGGCGGTGATGGAAACGCTCGCCGATTATGGCGCGGTCCAGTTCCTCAGCGTTCAGACGCTGACCACCGGCGTGGTGCGCGCCTGGTCGGTTTATGGCTCGACGGTCAGTGCGGCGCGGTTCGCGCTGCCTTTGCTCGCCGCCGCCGCGCTGCTGCTGTGGGTCGAGCGCGCCAGTCGTCAGGGCGCGACGCATGAATCGGGCAAGGCGCGCTGGCGGACGATCGACGTGCAGCCGCTCGACGGGGTGCGGCGCTGGCTCGCCTTCGGCTTCTGCCTGTCGCTGCTGACTGCGGGACTGCTGCTCCCGGTCGGGTGGCTGATCTGGAACCTCGCGCAGACGACACCCGATTGGGAGCGGCTCGTCGCGGCCACACGCAACAGCCTGTTTCTGGGGATCGCCGGAGCCTTGGTCACTGTCGTGCTCGCGACGATGTTGGCGCTCGGGACGCGGCGATTGCCGATCGCGGCGCGGATCGCCAGCCTCGGCTATGCCACACCCGGCGCGGTGATGGCGATCGGCCTGCTCGCGCCAGCAGGGTTAATCTGGAACCTCGCGCCGGGATCAGGCACAGCCGTCGCCATCGTGCTGCTGGTGCTCGCTTATGCGGCGCGGCTGATGGCCGCCGCGCTCGAACCGATCGATGCGGGATTAGCGCGCGTCACCCCGTCGATGCGCCACGCGGCGCGTACGTTGGGGCGCAGCGAGGCAGGCGCGGCGTTCGCCGTCGATCTGGCGGTCGCGCGCGGCGCGCTACTGACCGCGCTGCTGATCATCTTCATCGATGTGCTGAAAGAACTGCCCGCGACGCTGATCCTGCGCCCGTTCGATTTCGACACCCTCGCGGTGATCGCGAACAATTATGCGCTCGACGAACGGCTGGGACAGGCGGGGTTGCCGTCGCTGCTGATCGTCGCGCTGTCGCTGCCCGCCGTCATCTGGCTGACACGCCGTATTGCGACCGCGCGTCCCGGCGACTAGGCACCTTCTCGTGACCGACGGTCCCGTTCTCGAGCTGCGCGATGTCGTGCGCGCCTATCCGGGCCGTACTGCGGTCGATGGCGCGTCCTTTGCCTTGCCGTCCGGCGGGATAACCTGCCTGCTCGGCCCGTCAGGCTGCGGAAAAAGCACCTTGCTGCGCCTGATCGCGGGTCTGGAACCCGTCGATGCCGGCGAGATCCGGATCCGCGGACAGACCGTCGCGGCACCGGGGATGACAACGGCGCCCGAACATCGCGGCGTCGGGCTGGTGTTTCAGGACAATGCGCTGTTCCCGCATCTCGACGTCAGAGCCAATGTCGCCTTCGGCCTCTCCGTCATGGCTCCAGACGCCCGCGATGCGCGGGTGACGGCGCTGCTCGATCGCTTCCACATCGCGCATCTTGCCGCCGCCTGGCCGCATATGCTGTCGGGCGGCGAGCAACAGCGCGTGGCGATCGCGCGTGCGCTGGCGCGCGAACCGTCCCTCCTGTTGCTGGACGAGCCTTTTTCCGGTCTCGACGGCCATCTGCGCGGCGCGGTGCGCGATGCGCTCCTCGCCGACCTGCGCGCAGCGGGCACCAGCGTGCTGATCGTCACCCATGACCCCGAAGAGGCGATGATGATCGCCGACAATCTGATCCTGATGGCCGAAAGCCGGATCCTCCAGACCGGCCACCCTGAGGATTGTTACCATCGGCCCATATCGATCGCGGCGGCGCAGCTGCTTGGCGATTTGGTGATGATCGATGCCATCGTTGCGAACGAAATGGCCGATACGGCGCTGGGCCGCGTCAAGGCACTTGGTATTGCCGATGGTGTGGCAAAGCTGGCCGTCCGGCCTGATGCGATTGTTCCCGGCGAAACAGGCGTGACCGCAACGGTATCGGCGGCTCGCTTCGCGGGGCGTTTCTACCTGGTCGAAGCCTTCGCCGCGGATCAGCATGTCACGTTTCAGTTCGCCGGCAAACGTCCGTCGAATGGCGAGTCTGTGACCTTAAGTCTTCGCGCTAACGCTTGCGTGCTGATTGAGCGTTGTAGCGACTGAATGGTTCCACACGTCACGAACACGATATCATCGGGATGGTTTTGCTGCGTGTGCCTGTGTTGACGCACCTTGCGCTGCGGCGGTATAGGAGCGGCCCGACCAAGGGCGGCCCGCGCAAGGGTCGCCTTTTTACTTTTGCCTGAAAGGTGCCTGCCATGTCGATCACGCCGCTGATGCCCGTTTACCCCCGGTGCGGTGTGCGTCCGGTCCGCGGCGAGGGTGCCTATCTGATCGGCGAGCGCGGCGAGCGCTATCTGGATTTCGCCAGCGGCATCGCGGTGAACCTGCTCGGCCACGGCCATCCGCACCTGACCAAGGCGATCCAGGAGCAGGCGGCGACGCTGATGCACGTGTCGAACCTCTATGGCAGCCCGCAGGGTGAAGCCTATGCGGCGCGGCTGGTCGAGAACACCTTTGCCGACACAGTGTTCCTGACCAATTCGGGTGCCGAGGCGGTCGAATGTGCAATCAAAACCGCGCGCGCCTATCATTCGAGCGCGGGCAATCCTGGAAAGCATAATCTGATCACCTTCAACAATGCGTTCCACGGCCGCACGCTGGGGACGATTTCGGCGACCAATCAGGAAAAGCTGCGCAAGGGTTTCGACCCGCTGCTTCCCGGTTTCGCCTACGCGCCGTTCGATGATTTGAACGCGGCGCTTGATCTGGTCGACGATAACACCGCCGGTTTCCTGATCGAACCGATTCAGGGCGAGGGCGGCATTCGTCCGGCGTCGCAGCCGTTCCTGCAGGGACTGCGCGACATCTGTAACGACCGCGACCTGATGCTGGTGTTCGACGAAGTCCAGTGCGGCGTCGCGCGCACCGGCTCGCTCTACGCCTATCAGGAATTCGGCGTCACCCCCGACATCTTGGCGAGCGCCAAGGGCATCGGCGGCGGCTTTCCGATGGGCGCGTGCCTCGCGACCGAGAAAGCGGCGCGCGGGATGGTCATCGGCACCCATGGGTCGACCTATGGCGGCAACCCGCTGGCGTGCGCCGCGGGACAGGCGGTGCTCGACGTCGTGCTGGAGGAAGGCTTTCTCGACGGCGTGAAGTCGACCGGCGAACGGCTGCGCGGGGCGCTTGAACAGCTGATCCCGAACCATGACCAGTTGTTCGAAAGCGTGCGCGGCATGGGGCTGATGCTCGGGCTCAAGCTGCGCTCGGACAGCCGCGCCTTTGTTGCGCATTTGCGCGATAATCACGGGCTGCTGACCGTCGCGGCGGGCGAAAATGTCGTTCGCGTGCTGCCGCCGCTGAACATCGAACAGAGCCATATCGACGAGTTTATCGAGAAATTGTCAGCGGGCGCGGCGAGCTACACGCCGCCCGAGTCCTGATGCGGCCGTTCGTGTCGAGCGAAGTCGAGACACCCCTCGGCGGCGCACGAACTCACGGCATCTCGACTTCGCTCGATGCGAACGGAGGTTGTTTGTGCCCAATTTCCTGAACCTGTCCGACGCGGGCGGCGATGCCGTTGCGGCGATGATCGCCGATGCGATCGACCGCAAGGCGGCACGCGCGGGTTGGCCAAAGGCGAAACCCGACGCCGATGCCCCGCTCGCCGATCATGTGCTGGCGATGGTATTCGAAAAGAATTCGACGCGCACCCGCGCGTCGTTCGACATCGCGATCCGCCAGCTTGGCGGGGTGCCGATGATCCTCGACGCAGGGACGACCCAGCTTGGCCGCGGCGAAACGATCGCCGACACCGCGCGCGTCCTGTCGCGCTATGCCGATGCGATCATGATCCGCACCGATGATCATGCCAAGATCGAGGAGCTCGCCGAATTTGCGAGCGTCCCGGTGATCAACGGCCTGACTGACCGGTCGCACCCGTGCCAGATCGTCGCCGACCTGCTGACGATCGTCGAGCAAGGCAAGGCGCTACCCGGGCTGGAGCTCGCCTGGCTCGGCGACGGCAATAATGTGCTGTCGTCGTTGATCGAGGCCGCGGGCCTGTTCGGTTTCCATGTCCGCGCTGGTTGCCCGCAGGGCTATGAACCCGACGCCAGTTTTGTCGAAGCAGCGCGCGCCAAGGGCGTTCGCATCGACGTCATGGCCGACGCGCGCGAAGCGGTGGCGGGCGCCGATCTGGTCGTCACCGACACTTGGGTGTCGATGGGGCAGGACCATGCCCACAACAAGGTCGCGGCGATGGCGCCGTTCCAGGTCGACGAACGGTTGATGGCGGGCGCCAAGGGTGACGCAATCTTCCTCCACTGCCTGCCTGCGCATCGCGGCGACGAGGTCGTCGATGCGGTGATCGACGGGCCGCAGTCGCGGGTGTGGGACGAGGCCGAGAACCGCGTCCATGCGCAGAAATCGATCCTGCTGTGGGCGATGGGCAAGCTGTGAGTTTGATAGTGTGAGCGACGATATCATCGAAACCTGGTTCGACCAGCCATTGTCGTTCACTATTGCCGCGCGCCATGTGCGCGGGCGCTTGGTGCGGTTGGGGCCGACGCTGAACACGATCATCGCAGCGCATAATTATCCGCCGGTGGCCGAAAAGCTGCTCGGCGAGGCGCTGGTGCTGACCGTGTTGTTGGGGTCGACGCTCAAGGACGAGAGCGGCCAGATGACGTTGCAGGCGCAGACCGGCGGCGGGCCGATCGAGTTACTGGTGTGCGATTATCGCGGCGGCGAATTGCGCGGTTATCTGAAATTCGATGCCGAGCGGCTGGCCGCGGTCGGTCCCGACCCGACATTGTTCGCACTGTTCGGTGAAGGCTTCCTTGCGATCACCTTCGACCAAGCGACGACGGACGAGCGCTATCAGGGCATCGTCCCGCTCGAAGGTGCATCGATCGGTGAGGCGGCCGAGCATTATTTTGAGCAGTCGGAGCAGATTTCGAGCTTGATCCGGCTCGCCGCGCGGCACGACCATGAGGCTGGCTGCGTCGCGGGCGGCTTGCTGCTCCAGCATCTGCCCGAGGGCGAGGTTGGGCGGGATCGCCTGCACGTCCGTCATGATACGCCCGAATGGGACCATGCGCGCACGATCGCGGCGACGCTGAAGCCCGAGGAGCTCACCGACCCGGCGCAGTCGCTCGAAACGCTGGCGTGGCGGCTGTTTCACGAGGATGAAGTGCGCGTCGAGCCGGGCGTCGTCGTATCGCGCGGTTGCCGGTGCAGCACCGATTATTTCGCTGGCGTGCTCGCACAATTTCCGGAAACTGAGCGGGTCGATATGGCCGACGATAGCGGGCAGATCGTTGTCGATTGCGCCTTTTGTTCGCGGATATTCCCCATCCCGCTGGGAGAGATTTCTGCACCGAATTGACGACGAAACGGTCTAGTCCAGCGCCAAGCGGTTGAAATCGCCGCGGGCGATTGTTATCTCTATCGAAACGGGGTCGCGTGTCTGCCCGAATATGGGCGCCCGATGGATAGGTGAAAATGGCGATCTCTGCTCCTTTGTTTCGTTGTTTGCTTGGTGCGTGCGCGCTCGCCGGCGCTACTGCGGTACCCGCGCAGGCGCCCTCCCTCGCAATGCTCGACGGGCTTGAAAAAGGCAGCTGGCAGCTGCGCGAGCGTGGCAGCGACACGGTGTTGCAGACGGTGTGCGTCGGCGACGCGCGGAAAATGATCCAGATCCAGCATCCGCGCGCCAATTGTTCGCGCTATATCATCGAGGACACGCCCAAATCGGTGACGGTGCATTACACCTGTCCCGGTGCAGGGCATGGGCGCACCAGCATCCGTAGCGAGACGAACCGGCTGGTCCAGATCGACACGCAGGGCATTGCTGATGGCAAGCCCTTCTCACAGGCGATCGAAGCGCGCCGCGCGGGGCCGTGCTGAAGTGCGTTGCAACGCTAACCAGTTGTTAACCATCTTGCGCTAATCGGGATGGGTGACACGCTGATGTGTGTCCTTCTCCCTAACGGCTTTCACGCCGCACTGGGCCGTGTGACCAACGTCACGCGGCCCGTTTCTTTTGGTGCGGCGCAGCAAGCCGCCCCTTGCGCCGCTATCGACGTGGGCGTATCGGGCGCCAATGCACGATGTTGCCGGAAAAACCCTGATCGTCCTGTTGTCGGGCGGGCTCGATTCGATGGTCTGCGCGGGACTCGCGCGCGAAGCTGGCGCGCGGATCGTCGCGCTGACGATCGACTATAACCAGCGTCACCGTGTCGAGCTGGAATCGGCGGCAAGGATTGCTGCTTACATCGGTGCTGCCGAACATATCGTGCTGCCCCTCGACCTCCGCCGCTTCGGAGGCTCTGCCCTGACCGCCGATATCGATGTGCCGAAGGACGGTGTGGGCAGCGATGTGCCGGTGACCTATGTCCCGGCGCGCAACCTGATCTTCCTGTCGCTGACGCTGGGGCTCGCCGAAGCGCGGCGTGCGCAGGACATCGTCATCGGCGTCAATGCGCTGGACTATTCGGGCTATCCCGATTGCCGTCCCGATTTCATCGCCGGGTTCGAAGATCTGGCGCGGCTCGCGACGCGGGATGGCGACCTAGGGGTCGATTTTTGCATCCACGCCCCGCTCCAGCATATGACCAAGGCGGACATCGCAACCGAGGCAGCGCGGCTGGGGATGGACGCGGCGATGAGCTGGTCGTGCTATGACCCGACACCCGCGGGGCTGCATTGTGGCTATTGCGACAGCTGCCGGTTACGGAGCAAGGGCTTTACCGACGCGGGACTGGCCGACCCGACGCGCTATGCCGTTGGTCCCTGAGCGGTGACCTATGCCGTCAAAGAGATTTTCCTGACCCTGCAAGGCGAAGGCGCGCAGGCCGGGCGCCGCGCGGTATTCTGCCGTTTTGCGGGCTGCAATCTGTGGACCGGGCGCGAACAGGATCGCGCCAAGGCGATCTGCCAATTCTGCGACACCGATTTTGTCGGCACCGACGGGACGCTGGGCGGCAAATATGCGGATGCCGCGGCGCTCGCGGCGGTGACTGCCGAATGCTGGGGGCAGGGCGGCGACGATCGCTATGTCGTGCTGACCGGCGGCGAGCCGATGTTGCAGGTCGATGCGGCACTGATCGACGCGCTGCACGAACGGGGTTTTACGATCGCGATCGAGACGAATGGCACGTTTGCAGTGCCGCGCAGCATCGACTGGATATGCGTCAGCCCCAAGGCGGGCAGCGAGTTGGTTCAGCTGAGCGGCGACGAGCTAAAGCTGGTTTGGCCGCAGCCGGGCAGTGATGTCGAACGGCTCGCGGCGCTCGACTTCACGCACCGGCTGGTTCAGCCGCTCGACGATCCGAACGCCGCCGATAATGTGCAGCACTGCATCAATCTGGTGATGGCCGATCCGCGCTGGCGGCTGTCGCTCCAGACGCACAAAAACATAGGGCTGCGCTAGGGTTTAGTCGCTCTTTTTTGCGGCGCTGTCGGTGATGATCGCTTTTTTCGCGGCAGGAGCCGGGACGGCGTCGGGATTTTCCTCCTCTTCGGCGTCAGCGGTTTCATCGTCCGCGCTGTCGGCGTCCGACTTTGCCGCTTCCTTCTTGGTGCCGTCGTCAGGGACGCTGTTGTCGACCGCGGTGCCGTCGGCGCTGGCGTCGTCGAGGATGATCATCGAATCGCTGACCGACCCCGGCTGCACCTCGACCGCATCGAGTTTGGTGGTCGATTTGCCCGCGGGATCGCCGATGCCGCAGGCGGCAAGGACGAAGAGCGGGAGCGAGGTGAGGAGGATACGGGTCATGCGCTGGTACTAATCGCTCGGCCGAAGCTTGTCGAGAAAGGCGGGCAGGGTGCTGGCGAGCGCGGCATCGACGTCGACGAAGGACGCTGATTTGCCGAGCGCGGCGAGGCTGGTGACCGGAAATTCGGCGATACCGCACGGCACGATGCCCCCGAAATGGGAGAGATCGGGTGCGACGTTGAGCGAGAAGCCGTGCATCGTGACCCAACGCTTCACCCGCACCCCAATCGCGCCGATCTTCGCCTCACGGCCGTTCTGGTCGTCGGTCCAGATACCGATGCGGCCGTCGGCACGGCGCGCTTCGACCCCGAGCAGCGCCAGCGCGTCGATCACCCAACCCTCAAGCGCCGACACATAAGCGCGCACATCGCGCCCGCGTTTTGTCAGGTCGAGCTGGACGTAGCCGACGCGCTGGCCGGGGCCATGATAGGTATAACGCCCGCCGCGTCCCGCGTCGTAAACGGGAAAGCGTGGATCGAGCAGTTCGGCAGGATCTGAGCTGGTTCCGGCGGTGTAGAGCGGCGGATGTTCGAGCAGCCAGATACGTTCGCTGCCGTCGCCAGCGTGAATTGCGGCGGCGCGCGCCTCCATATCGGCCAGCGCCGCGGCATAGTCGGTCAGGCCGGAGGAAATGATCCATTCGGGGAGTGGCACGCTGCTCATAACGCGGGCTTCCTGCCTTGCCGCGCCGCACTGTGCAAGGCTCTGCGCGCCGGTCGCGGACAGGGGTGGACAGAAGCGCCGAACAGCGGCACCTTCGCCGATAATAGAGACATCAGAAAATGACGGGGTATCAATGGTAAAATTCGACATGGGCGCGGCGTGGGACGACAGCGTCCAATTGCTGAAATCGCACACCGCTTTGATCGGGACGATCGCCGGGGTGTTCTTTTTCCTGCCGGCGCTCGCGGTGGCGTGGTTCGGCCCGGTGCCGATCGAGCCACCCGCGGGCGCCAGCGTCGAACAGTCGATGGCGGCGCTTCAGCAAACATTTCGGCAAATGATTCCGGGACAGATCATCGTCGGGCTGACCACCATCGTCGGATCTGCATCGATCCTGCGGCTGTGGCTTGCGCGGAGCGGGATCAGTGTCGGTGAAGCGCTAACTTTCGGGCTGGTGTTTTTCCCGACCCTGTTCGCGGTGCAGTTGCTGTCGGGTCTAGCGATCGGCGTGGGGATAATCCTGTTGATCATTCCCGGCCTGTATCTGGTCGGACGCTTGACTCTCGCGGCACCCAGCGTCGCCGATCGCAGCCTGTACAACCCGTTCGAAGCGCTGAAAACCAGCTGGGAACTGACGCGCAACAATGGCTGGGCGATCTTCTTCTTCCTGTTCCTGGTTACGATTGTGATCTTCATCGCGGCGATGATCGTCGGGCTGGTTGTGGGCGCCATCGCCGGAACCGACGATGGATTTGGCCGGATGTTGGGCGGGGTGATCGAAGCCGCGTTCGGCGCGATCGGCAGCTTGGTTTCGATCGCGATATCGGCTGCGGCTTATCGCCAGCTGGCGGTGCGATCGTCGACCGACGTGTTTCAATAGTACCAGCTTGCAGGAAGAACTTTTCGGGAATGGGGTTTAACAACGGGGGAGAGAGTCATGATAAAGATGAGCATAGGAGCGGCTTTTTCGGAAACCTTTGCGTTTCTGAAGGCCAATTGGATGCAGATGCTGTTGTGGGTTGGCGGCGCGTTGGTCGTCGTCGGGCTGCTCGGCTATCTGTTCCTCGGTTCGACCTTTACCGCAATGGCGATGTCGGCGGGTGATCCGTCGGCGGCGTTCGGTGCGCTTGGCAAGATATTCCTGTTCGCTTTGATCGCCTCGGTCATTCTCTACGGCGTCTGCATGCTGATCTGGCGCGGCGGGATGCACCCCGGCGAAGCGCCTAATTTTGCCTGGGCGTTTCAAGCCGGACCGGCTTTTGCTTTCGGGACATTCGTCGTCATGATCGCGGCCTATATCGTGATCATTGTGATCATGCTGATCCTTGGGTTGGTCTTTGGCGCCGCGCTAGGCGGCATGGGGTCGATGTCACCCGAAGCCTTGGCATCGGGCGCGGTTGGCGGCGGTGCGATTTTTGTGATGATCATCCTATACATCGCCGTGCTGGTGCTGATGCTGTGGGTGCAGGCGCGCTTTTCGGTAGCGGGGCCGGTGATGGCTGATCGGCTAACGCGCAATCCGGTCACTGGCTTTGCCGAATCCTGGCGGATTACCGGGGCGTCGCAGTGGAAGATTGTCGGCTTTTTCTTGCTCTTCACGCTGGCGATGCTCGCCTATATGTTTCTCGCCAGCCTGATCTTCGGCGGCATCCTCGGCGCGATTCTGGGCGGCTCAGCGGTTGGCGCGGTGCTGTCTCTGATCGTAATGGCGGCAGTCGTCTATCTGCCGATCATGATGTTCTCGTTCTCGATGCCGATTGGCATTTACCGCGCGATTGCACCGCGCGCATCGGGTGATGTTTTCGCCTGAGCGCGTGATTTGAAGGAAAAAAGAGAGGGCGCTCCGGCAACGGGGCGCCCTTTCGCTATCTCAGCTCCACTTGGCGAGCGGCGGCAGGCTCATCAGGATCGCGTCGATATTGCCGCCGGTCTTGAGCCCGAACAATGTGCCGCGATCATAGACCAGGTTGAACTCGGCGTAGCGACCGCGCCAGATCAGCTGTTCCTCGCGGTCGGCATCGGTGAAGCCTTGGTTCATCCGGCGGCGGACGATCTGCGGAAAGACGTCAAGGAAGGCCTCGCCGACCGCCTGCGTCAGCTGAAAATTGCGGTCGAATTCGGGATCGTCGCCGCATTCGAGATGATCGTAGAAAATGCCGCCTACGCCGCGGTGAACGCCGCGGTGCGGGATATAGAAATAATCCTCGGCCCATTTTGCGTAGCGTTCGTAAACGTCGGGCCCAAAGGGCGCACAGGCGGCGCGCAGCCGGGCGTGGAAGGCGTCGGTGTCTTCCTGATACGGAATCGGCGGGTTGAGGTCGGCGCCGCCGCCAAACCAGCACTTGGTCGTGACCAGGAAACGCGTGTTCATATGCACCGCGGGGACATGTGGGTTCGCCATATGCGCAACCAGACTGATGCCGGTGGCGAAAAAGCTGGGGTCTTCGCCCGCGCCATGGATCGACGCGGCGAAATCGGGCGCGAACTGGCCGCCGACCGTCGAGACGTTGACCCCGACCTTTTCGAACACTTTGCCCGTCATCACGCCGCGCACCCCGCCGCCGCCTTCGCCTACCGCCAAGCCGTCGGCTTCGCGGTCCCACGGCGTATAGGCAAAGCGCGCATTGCTACCTGCTTCCGCCTCGATGCTCTCGAATTCGGCGCAGATTCGGTCGCGCAGCGATTCGAACCAGGTGCGCGCGGTCTGCTGTTGCGGGTCGAGCGAGATCATGCCGGAAAGCCTTTCGTTTGCCTGAGCGCTTCGGCGAGCGCGATGCCAGCCGCGACCGCGACATTCAAGGAGCGAAAGCCCGGCTGCATCGGAATCGCAACCCGCGCCGCCACTGCGTCATGGACATAAGGAGGCACGCCTGAGGATTCGGCGCCGAGCAACAGCACGTCGTCGCGGGTAAAGACGAAGTCGGGCAGCGGCATCGCGCCCGCGGTGGTGAGCAGCACGAGTCTCTGGCCAGTCTCGGCGCTCCAGCCATGAAAGCTGCTCCAGTCGGCGTGGCGGCGTACAATCGCGCGCACCGCATAGTCCATCCCGGCGCGTTTGAGCGCGCCGTCGGAGAAGGGAAAACCGCATGGCTCGATAATATGCGCAGGGACGCCGAAACAGGCGGCGGTGCGCAAGGTCGTGCCGACATTGCCGGCGATATCCGGCTGAAACAGGGCGATTTCCATCATATTGCCATAGCGAGGGGCTGGGTGGGAATCGAGGGGCTTTGCTGCGTTGCGATAATGGGGTGCCCGAAGGGGAAATTGCCTGTTGGCAAGCTCCGGATGTGCGGCTATCAGGCCCGCAATTCCCGGAGGGGCCGCCGGGGCGCGTCCTTTCGTGCGCGCGCTGCAGGGCGACCCGACTTTCCGAGAACTTTGTCAGTTCACCCATGCAAGGGCAGTCGAATGGCCAGTGAATCCGAACTCAATGCCGGCATCGAAGATGGCGTGCGGCGCCGCGACTTTATCAATATTGCGGCCGTGAGTTTTGCCGGGGTTGGCGCGGTGGCGGTGGTGCTGCCCCTGGTCAACCAGATGAACCCGTCGGCCGACGTGCTCGCGCTGTCGACGACCGAAATCGACATTTCAGCGATCCAGCCGGGACAGGCGATCAAGACCAGCTGGCGCAAGCAGCCGGTATTCGTCCGCAACCTGGTGGCGAAGGAAATCGCCGAGGCGAAAGCCGTGCCGCTCAGCGACCTGCGCGATCCGCAGACGATCGATGAGCGCACCAAGCCGGGCAAGGAAAACTGGCTGATCACCCTGGGCGTCTGCACCCATCTGGGTTGCGTGCCGCTCGGCGCTGCCGAAGGCGAGAACAAGGGCGATTTCGGCGGCTATTTCTGCCCGTGCCACGGGTCGCACTACGACACCGCGGCGCGCATCCGCAAAGGCCCGGCGCCGACCAACCTGGTTGTGCCGCCTTATGAATTTACCAGCGACACTGTCGTGACGATCGGCTGAGGAGCGAGATAAGATGAGCTTTCCCTGGGCCAAACCCTATGAGCCGACGCATCCGCTGATGAAGTGGATGGACGAGAAACTGCCGATCCCGCGTTTGGTGTATAACGCCACCGGTCCCGGCTACCCCGTCCCGCGCAATCTCAACTATTTCTGGAACTTCGGCGTCCTCGCCGGCGCCGCGCTGATGATCCAGATCATCACCGGCATCGTGCTGGCGATGCATTATGCCGCCAACGTCGGGGTCGCGTTCAATTCGGTCGAGCATATCATGCGCGACGTGAACGCCGGCTGGTTCATCCGCTATGCGCATATGAACGGCGCCAGCATGTTCTTCATCGTCGTCTATCTGCACATTTTCCGCGGCCTTTATTACGGTTCGTACAAGGCGCCGCGCGAGATGGTGTGGCTGCTCGGTGTCGTGATCTTCCTGCTGATGATGGCGACCGCTTTCATGGGTTATGTGCTGCCGTGGGGCCAGATGAGCTTCTGGGGCGCGCAGGTGATCACCGGCTTCTTCTCGGCAATCCCGTTGGTCGGCGAGCCGGTGCGCCAGTGGCTGCTCGGCGGCTTCGTCCCCGATAACGCGACGCTCAACCGCTTCTTCTCGCTGCACTATCTGCT
>JAHJHL010000050.1 GCA_018823905.1 Alphaproteobacteria bacterium | reverse complement strand
CGTCGCCCCCGCGAAGGCGGGGGCCGCTGTCGGTGTAGAACTGCCTGTCTGTGTTAGGGCGACAACGGCCCCCGCCTTCGCGGGGGCGACGGATTAGATCGCCCGGCTCGCCGCGCGCGCCGCCATCAGATCCCACAGCCCGCTATGCTGGGTGATCAGCTGCTGCGCACCGAACATCATCGCACGTTCGACCGCGGGGCTGTCAGCGATCGCCCCGGCCAGCCGCGCGGTTTCGCGCAGGTCGGGAAGGGTACATGTCGGCGGGGCCATGTCGAGCCGCTGGGCGCTGATGTCGAGCAGCACGCGGATCGTCCGCCAGTCGAGCGTGAGCGCGATAGCGGCGCCGACGGCACAGCCGTGGCGATCCGATTCGGACAGCATGTCGATTGCCTTGCGCTGCGCGGCGACCGCGGCCTCGCATTGCGCCTGCCCCTGCGTGCTCGGCACCGGGCCGACGGCGGAGGCGATCTTGGTCAGGAAAGCGCGTTCCTGGACAAAGGCGTCGGCGGCCTCGTCCATCCACTGGCGCGACGCGGGGTCGACCGCTTTACGTGCGGCATTGTCGATCACGCCGGGATGGCGGCCGTGGAGGAGGCACAGGAAATGGACGGCGTCGGCCAAGTTGCGCATCGCTTGCGCGCCGCTCGACAGCGCCCCGGCGCGCACGTGCGAATGCGCGCCGGTGCCGCCGCTGGCAACCAGCGAATCGAGCATTTCGGCGACGCCGCGCGGCTGCAGCAGGGGCTGGGTCGATTGGCTCAACGCATGTTCCTCGCCTGTGGCGCGGGCCGCGAGGGCCAGGCCGGTGGAATATCAACGCTCGGTCATAAGGCAACGTCGTAAACGTCGCGTTTATGCGCGGGCAGAGATTTGTACCGGTGCCTGTTTCAGTCAGGGACAGACGCAAAGAGACCGGCAAGCCCCGGGGGAAGCTTGCCGGTCCCATCGATGGCGCCCGTTGGACGTCATCTGCGCGAAAAGGCCGGACCCGGGGAGAGGGTTGTCCGGCCAGTTCCGCTTAAGCTGCGAGCGCGTACTCGGCCGGCTTTTCGCTGGTCTGCGAGGTGCCTTCGACCGCGCTCAATGCCGGGGTCGCGGTTGCAGCGGTTTTGGCCGGGAAGAGCAGGCGCGAGGCGAGCACGGCGCCGCCAAGGGCGAAATAGCCGATGAAGCTCTGCACCGGGAAAAAGAAGATCGGCGCAACAAAGGCGAGCCGCAGCCACAGCGGGTTAAAGCCAAAATCCTGGCCAACGGCCTCGCAGATACCGAAAAAGGTGTCGCGGCGGTGGAAGAGGTTTGTGGTTTCGTTTTCCATCTTCTTGTCTTTCTGTTGGGCGGCGAGCACTGCCTCGCGTCGATGCACAGTGCATCGCAAAGGCCGTGCCAATTTGAGCAATCCCCCGAATATCCGAGCTTTATGGGGTCGGTCGCGCTGAACCGCCCGCTCTGGATCGTGAATCCATTCCCATCGATTGGGAATGTTTGCCATTTGATGGGTGGCGCCTGAACCATTGATGAAGCGCGCCGCATCGCATGACGACGGCTATCTGGCGTTGAAATATGAAGATTTAAAGAGGATCGGGTGAAGTATTTGTGCGGTGCAGCATTGGAGCGGGGCTGCGGGAGAGAGCACTCTGCGCGTCTTTGTCTGGCCCCGATCACGAATGACGAGAAACGACCAATTGCGGCCGTAAGCGATCCTCCCCCAACGGGGGAGGGGGACCAGCGAAGCTGGTGGAGGGGCACCGGCGGTTTGCCTTGCCGCAGAGGACGTACTCCGCGGCGAGGTCCCCGGAAAAGTGTGACCCATCCGGTCGAGTGCTGCGCAAACCTCCTGTGCCCCTCCACCAGCTTCGCTGGTCCCCCTCCCCGTTCCGGGGAGGATCGGCTTCGTCCGCTGCCCACCCGAAACCGACGAAAAAGGGCGGCCCGTTGCCGGACCGCCCCTAAAGCCCTTGCTCTCGATCCGCGTTTACTGGTCGAGGAACGACCGCATCTTGCGCGACCGCGACGGGTGCTTCAGCTTGCGGAGCGCCTTCGCTTCGATCTGGCGGATGCGTTCGCGGGTCACGCTGAACTGCTGCCCGACTTCCTCCAGCGTATGATCGGTGTTCATGCCGATGCCGAAGCGCATGCGCAGCACGCGCTCCTCACGCGGGGTCAGCGAGGCCAGAACGCGGGTGACCGTTTCCTTGAGGTTCGACTGCACCGCAGCATCGACGGGGATGACCGCATTCTTGTCCTCGATGAAATCGCCCAGATGCGAATCTTCCTCGTCGCCGATCGGCGTTTCGAGGCTGATCGGCTCCTTGGCAATTTTCATCACCTTGCGAACCTTTTCGAGCGGCATCGACAGACGCTCGGCCATTTCTTCCGGGGTCGGCTCACGGCCGCTTTCGTGGAGGAACTGGCGGCTGCAACGGACCAGCTTGTTGATCGTCTCGATCATGTGGACCGGGATGCGGATCGTGCGTGCCTGATCGGCGATCGAGCGGGTTATTGCCTGACGGATCCACCAGGTCGCATAGGTGCTGAACTTGTAGCCGCGGCGATACTCGAATTTGTCGACCGCCTTCATCAGGCCGATATTGCCTTCCTGAATCAGGTCGAGGAACTGCAGCCCGCGGTTGGTGTATTTCTTGGCGATCGAGATCACGAGCCGCAGGTTCGCCTCGACCATTTCCTTCTTGGCAATGCGCGCTTCGCGTTCGCCCTTCTGGACCATGTTCACGACACGGCGGAATTCGGTCAGGCTCATGCCTGCGGCCTGGGCGATTTCCGAAATCTCGATGCGGATGCGATCGACCGCACCGGCTTCATTCTCGGCGAAGGCGGCCCATTTCTTGTCGAGCCCGCTGACGCTCTCGATCCAGTTTTCTTCCAGCTCGCGCCCGACATAATTGTCGAGGAACGCCTTGCGCGGCACTTTGTGGCGTTCGGCGAGGCGCAGCATCTGGCCGCCGAGCGCGGTCAGGCGGCGGTTATAGCTGTACAGCTGATCGACGAGATATTCGATCTTGGTGTTGTGGAACTGCACGCTCTCGACCTGCGCGGTGAGCTCTTCGCGCAGCTTGTGATATTTCTTTTCCGACGCCGCAGGGAATTCGCCGGCGGTCGACAGCGCGTCGAGCCGCGTTTCCTGCAGCTTCGAAAACGCCTTGAAGCTCTTGGTGATGTTGGCGAATTTCTCGAGCGCATCGGGCTTGAGCAATTCTTCCATCGCCGCGAGACTCAGCGTATTGTCTTCCTCATCCTCTTCGAAGGTCTCGCGCTTGCCCGACGAGCTTTCGCCATCCTCGTCGTCGCTTTCAGCAGCGGGTTCTTCCTCGACCTCGTCCTCGTCCTTGAACGAGACGCCCGCGGTCTTTTCGCTGATCTCGCCGTTGTCTTCGGCGCCTTCTTCTTCCAGATTTTCGGGCGCGGGGTCTTTCGACAGCATCGCTTCGAGATCGACGATTTCGCGCAGCTGCATGTCGCCATTGTTCAACGCGGTCGACCAGTCGATGATCGCGTTAAAGGTCAGCGGGCTTTCGCACAGCCCCAGGATCATTGTGTCGCGGCCGGCCTCGATGCGCTTGGCGATCGCGATTTCGCCTTCGCGCGACAGCAGCTCGACCGCGCCCATTTCGCGCAGGTACATGCGAACGGGATCGTCGGTGCGATCGACCGTTTCCTTCTTCTTTTCGATCGCGGGGTTCGAAACCGAACCGGTGCCGGCGCTGACATCGACTTCGTCGTCGGGTTCGGCGTCGGCCTCTTCCTGCACATCCTCGTCGCTTTCGACGATGTTGATGCCCATGTCGGAAATCGCCGACATGATATCCTCGATCTGCTCGGACGACATTTCGTCCTGCGGCAGCGCCGCGTTCAGCTCGTCATAGGTCAGATACCCGCGCTTCTTGCCGCGCGCGATCAGCTTTTTGACGTCGGCCTCGTTCAGGTCGATCAGCGGGCCGTCGGTATCGGCTTCGGTTTCGGTGGCGGTGTTCTTGGTGGCCATATTTGTTCCTGCCAAAGGGGCAATCAGTGGGTCAGCCTGGGCTGCTGTCGGACAGCGCGGCCAGGCGGCGGGTCAGTTCCTCGTCCATCGCGCGCAGCTTTTGCTGCCGCGCATGGCCTTCGTCGTCCATCGTGCGCATGTAATCCGCGGTAGCTTCGGCAAGCCGGGTGCGAATTTCAGGCTGGGTCACCAGCACGCCGATATATTCATCCAGGTCGCGAAGCGCCGTTTCCCGCGCTGCATCAACCTCTACGCCGTCAAGCCTGCGATTGAACGAGAAGTGCATTCCGTCGGCTCTGAGCAATGTCGTCGCCCTATTATACACTTTCATTGGCTCCAATATGGCAAGCAACCCCTCGCAATCAAGCCCTTCTTGGCCGCCCACGTTGTCAAGCATGACCCGAAGCAGTTCGGCGTCGCTGGAATCGGCGACCGCGAGCCGGGTCAGCGCCTCTTCGTGGCGCCGGATCGCGGCGGGATAGCGCAGCAATCCGGCGATCAAAGCCGCGGCATAATGGCCGCCGATGCCAATCTTTCCGATCGAACGCGCTTCGTCGACCGGCGGCTGGAGCCGCGGGTCGGGGGCGAAGCGGCGATTGCCGCTACGCTGGGGCTGCGGCGCCCACGGAACGCGTGGGCCGCGCTCGGGCTGCTTGCGCGCGAACAGCGTGTCGAGCCGCTCGCGGAACGCCTCGCGATAATGGTGGCGGACATCGGCGTCTTCGATGGCATCGGCATGGGCGAGCAGGCGGGTCTTGAGCGCGGCGCGCTCTTCGGGGGTGGCGAGCGGTCCGGCGGCGACCTCATGCGCCCACAGGCGTTCGACCAGCGGCTGGGCTTCGTCGAGCAGCGCGGTGAAGCCCTCGGCGCCGCGCGCGCGAACGATGTCGTCGGGATCCTGCCCGGCGGGAAGGGTCGCGAAGGCGAGGCTGAAGCCGGGACGGAGGAGGGGAAGCGCGCGCATCGCGGCGCGCATCGCGGCCTTCTGTCCCGCCGCGTCGCCGTCGAAGCAGAGCACCGGCACCGGCACCATCCGCCAGATCAGCCCGAGCTGCGCCTCGGTCAGCGCGGTGCCGAGCGGCGCGACGGCGTCGGCGATCCCCGCCTCGGCCAGCGCGATGACGTCCATATAGCCTTCGACGACGATGATCCGGTTCGTCTGCCGCGAGGCGGGCGACGCCTTGTCGATATTGTAGAGGACGCGCCCCTTGTCGAAGAGCGGGGTGTCGGGCGAGTTCAGATATTTGGGCTCGCCATCGCCCAGGATGCGCCCGCCGAACGCGATCACCCGCCCGCGCGCGTCGCGGATCGGGATCATCAGGCGACCGCGGAAACGGTCGTAGGGATCTTTGTCGTCGACCGCGATCAGCATCCCCGATTCCACCAGCATCGCAGTGGGGAATTTCTTGAGTGCTTCCTTCAGCGCGCTGCGGCTGTCGGGGGCGAGGCCGAAGCCGAACGCGCGCCGCGTCGGGTCGGATATGCCGCGCTTGGTCAGGTAATCGCGCGCCGGGGCGCCGTTGCTGCTGTCGAGCTGCTGGGTGAACCAGTCGGCCGCGCCCTGCACGACATCGCGCAGGCTGGCCGCCTCCTCAGCCTTTTTCGCGGCGCGCGGGTCGGCGGCGGGGACGTCCATCCCGGCCTCGGCCGCCAGCTCCTTGACCGCATCCATGAACGACAGTCCGCGCTGATCGGTCATCCAGCGGATCGCATCGCCATGCGCGCTGCAACCGAAGCAATGGTAGAAACCCTTCTCGTCGTTGATCGTGAAGCTGGGGGTCTTTTCGTTATGGAAGGGGCAACAGGCCTTATACTCGCGGCCCGCGCGGGTGACCTTCACCGTGCGGCCGATGAGGGTCGACAGCGTGACGCGTGAGCGGAGTTCGTCCAGCCATTGCGGGGTGAGGGTCATGGGTTTGCCATGCCCATCCCCGACCCCTCCCGCAAGCGGGAGAGGAGGCGATCCGCGTGAGGTGTCACTTGTCCCCCTCCCGCTTGCGGGAGGGGTTAGGGGTGGGCAGAAGAGCAAGGCTGCGTTCGATCTCGAACACGACGCCTTCGATACTCGTCATGACATCGCTATTCGTGAAGCGAAGAACCCGATAACCGTTTTCGGTAAGCCAAAGATCCCGGCGTTCGTCATAGGCCTGACGCATATCATGCGAATATCCATCGAGTTCGACTATCAACTGCGCTTCCCGGCACAGAAAGTCGGCGAAGTAAGGACCAACCGGCATCTGTCGGCTGAATTTCCAGCCGCCGATTTTTCGTCCGGACAGACAGCGCCATAGTGTCCGCTCGGCGGGCGTTGCCGCGTTGCGCAACTCCCTGGCTCGCGTTGTGTTGCGGGGCTGAAACTGTCCATCCATCGAATGGCGGTATGCCCACCCCCGACCCCTCCCGCAAGCGGGAGGGGAGAGGTATGATCGCGGCCCATCCAGTCCCCCTCCCGCTTGCGGGAGGGGCTAGGGGAGGGCATGTCGCCTTACGACAAAGCCGCCTTCACCCACCCGCTCGCCTTGCTCATGTCGAGCTCGGACCCGTGGCGTTCCTTCACCGCCGCCATCACCTTGCCCATATCCTTCAGGCTCTCGGCGCCCAGCTCCGCCGCAATCGCCTTGATCGCCGCCTGCGCCTCATCATCCGAAAGCTGCGCGGGCAGGAAATCCTCGATCACGACCACCTCTGCCGCTTCGATGTCGGCCAGTTCCTGCCGCCCGCCCTGTTCGTACATCGCGATCGATTCGCGGCGCTGCTTGACCATTTTCTGGAGGACGTCGGTGACCAGCACATCGTCGTCGGCCGGCGCGGTGCCGGTGCGCAGTTCGATGTCCTTGTCCTTGATCTTGGCCAGCATCAGCCGGATGGTGCCGAGCCGCGCCTTGTCGCCGGCTTTCATCGCGGCGACCTGCGCAGCCTTGATGTCATCACGAATCATACGTGTCCCCATGCGCTGCAAATTTCGGAAAGGCCCTCTCTAGCGCCAAGATTCCAAATTCGATAGCTTGTGAATCACTTTTTTGCTGCCTACTTGATCGGCCGTTTAGCCCCCCGTCCGGAGCATGTTGAATGGCACCTGCCAACCCCTCTGCCGCGCCTGTTGCCCAGCCCGATGGCGCCACCGGCGTCCTCGTCCTTGCCGATGGCACCGTCCTGTGGGGCGTCGGTTATGGCGCGAGCGGTGCAGGCGTGGGCGAGATTTGTTTCAACACCGCGATGACCGGCTATCAGGAAATCCTGACCGACCCGAGCTATGCGGGGCAGATCATCACCTTCACCTTTCCGCACATCGGCAATGTCGGCGCGAACCCCGACGATATGGAGCGCGACAAGCGCGCCGCGATCGGGTGCGTGACGCGCGAATTGCCGACCGCGCCCAGCAATTTCCGCAGCGTCCAGACCTTGCCCGAATGGATGGCGGCGCAGGGGCTGATCGGCCTCGCCGGCATCGACACCCGCGCGCTGACCCGTCGCATCCGTGATGGCGGTGCGCCGACCGGCGTCGTCGCGCACAGCCCCGAGGGCAAGTTCGACCTCGCCAAGCTGCTGATGCTCGCGCAGGGCTGGCCGGGGCTGGAGGGCATGGACCTTGCCAAGACGGTGACGCGCGAGCGGCAGGGTGAATGGGATGCGGGGGTTTGGGCGCTCGGTAAGGGTTATCAAAAGCCCCTCCCCTTCAGG
>JAHJHL010000049.1 GCA_018823905.1 Alphaproteobacteria bacterium | reverse complement strand
TTGGCGACATCGACATATTCGCTGACCACCGCGCCGACCGGCACGTCGCCGCGCGCGATCAGTTCATAGGCGCCGGCGCGCAGGATCGCCTTCATCGTGCGGTCGAGCCGCTCCATCGACCAGCCGCTGGCCAGCCGCGTGATGATCGCCGTGTCGATCTCTTCGGACCGTGCCAGCGTGCCTTTCACAATGTCGTCGAAAAATTCGGTGTCGGCGCCCGCATATTCGGCGTCCTCGATCGTCGCGCCGATGCGGTGCTGGTGAAATTCGTGGATCAGCTTGGCAACCGGGGTCGCCTCCATCTCGTGCTGATAGAGCGCCTGGACGGCGGCGAGACGGGCGGCGGAGCGGGATTGGGCGCGTTTGTTCATGGTTCTTTTCTACTTGAGACGCTGGCTGACCGATAGCGCATGCGCGGGAAGCCCCTCGGCCCCCGCCAACGCAACCGCGGCGGGGCCGATCGCCGCGAGGCTCGCATCGTCGAGCGCGAGGAAGCTGGTGCGCTTCATGAAATCGCTGACCGACAGCCCGCTCGAAAAACGCGCGCGGCGGCCGGTGGGCAGCACATGGTTGGGACCGGCGACATAATCGCCGATCGCTTCGGGGGTTTGGCGACCGAGGAAAACCGAACCGGCATGGCGCACCTTGGCAAACAGCGCGTCAGCCTCGGCGGCATCGACCGCAAGTTCGAGATGTTCGGGCGCAAGCCGGTCGCAGAGCGGGATTGCAGCGGCGAGCGTCGGGACGATGACGATGGCGCCACTGGCATCCCAGCTCTGACGCATCGTCGCCGCGGTGCTCAGCGTCGGAATGATCGCATCGACTGCTGCGGCAACCGCATCGGCAAAGGCCGTATCGTCGGTGAACAGGATCGACTGGCTCGTCGGATCATGCTCGGACTGGCTGAGCAGGTCGGCCGCAATGACGCGCGGATCGTTCTGCGCATCGGCGACGACGACAATCTCGCTCGGCCCGGCGACCATATCGATGCCGACCACCCCGTACAGCTGGCGCTTGGCTTCGGCGACCCAGGTGTTGCCGGGGCCAGTTACGACGTCGACCGGCGCGATCCGTTTAGTACCATAAGCGAGCGCGGCAACCGCCTGCGCGCCGCCGATCCGCCAGATTTCATCGACCCCGCCGATATGCGCCGCCGCCATCACCACCGGGTTGGTGTCGCCGCCCGGCGTCGGCGTCATCATCACGATGCGCCCCACCCCCGCGACCTTCGCGGGCAGGATGTTCATCAGCACCGACGACGGATAGGCGGCGCGCCCGCCGGGAACATAGACCCCTGCCGCATCGACCGCGTTCCAGCGCGCCCCGAGCCGCGCACCCGTCGCATCGCGATAGTCGCGGTCCTCAGGCAGCTGTGCAGCGTGATAGGCGCGGATGCGGTCGGCGGCGAGATTGAGCGCCTCGCGCAGGTCCGGGGCCAGCGCCTCATAAGCGGCGGCGCATTCCGCTTTCGAGATACTCCACCCGCTGGCATCCAGATCGAAGCGGTCAAATTTCGCGGTATAATCGGCGAGCGCTACGTCGCCCTCGGCCTTCACCCGCGCGATGATCGCCGCGACGTCGGCGGAAACGTCGGAATCGCTCTCGCGCCGATCATTGACCAGCGCGTCGAATTCGGCTGCGAAGCCGGGTGCGGAAGCGTTAAGCCGCCGCATCGCCCACCGCCTGACGGAATTTCTCGACCAGCGCCGGGACTTCAGCCGAGCGCAGCTTGAACGCGGCGCGATTGACGATCAGCCGTGCCGAAACGTCGCTGATGATTTTCTGTTCGGCGAGCGCGTTCTCGACCAGCGTGCGCCCGGTCGAAACCAGATCGACGATATGCGACGCCAGCCCCAGCTTCGGCGCAATTTCCATCGCCCCGTTCAGCTTGATACATTCGGCCTGGATGCCTTGCGCCGCGAACCAGCGGCGTGTCGTTGCGGGATATTTGGTCGCGACGCGGATATGGCTTTCGCCCATCCCCGGCGGCGGCGCATCGGCTGGTCCCGCGAGCGACAGGCGGCAATGGCCGATGCCCAGATCGACCGGCGCATAAAGCTCGCTGTAATCGAATTCGTCGACGACATCGGACCCGACGATGCCAAGCTGTGCCGCGCCGTGCGCGACAAAGGTCGCGACGTCGAAGGCGCGGACGCGGATCAGCGAGATATGCGGCTGGTTCGTCGCAAACACCAAAGCGCGGCTGCTCTTGTCAAAGAAATCGGCCGCGGGCTCGATCCCGACGCGCGCCAGCAGCGGCAGCGCCTCGTCGAGGATGCGTCCCTTGGGGATGGCAAAGATGATCGGTTCGGGCATAAGCGTCGCGCACATAGGCGGCGGAGGGAAAAAGGGCAATGAGCGAGCGCTACGACTTCGTTGACATGGCCGAAACCGGACCCGCCGCGGTGCGCACCGCCTTTGCCAACCAGATACTTTATTGCCGCGCCAACGGCGCCCCGATCACCGCGCGCGTCGTCGCCGCACTCGGCGCCTTGCTCGAAAAACCCGCCAGCGAATTTGCCCGCCGCATCGCCGAGTGGCCCGGCGCCCCACTCGCCGACGCGCTGCCGTTACGCGCCGCGGGCGGCATCCACGCGCTGCATCTGGCGGGCAGCGCGCACGAACTGGCGCCAATCTATGCCGATGCCGACGACATCAACGACGCCGCGATCGTCGCCGGGGTGGTAGCGCGGCACGAGGCGGCGCTGCTCCCCTGGCTCGACGGCCCGCCGCAGACCAACGAGGCGGGGCGCTCGTCGAACTTCATCGCTGCGATGCTGTGGCTGGCGGACCAGGGATTGCCGCCGCGCTTCGACTGCCTTGAGATCGGATCGAGCGCCGGGATCAACCTGATGATCGACCGCTATCATTATGATCTGGCGGGCGTCCATGTCGGGCCGCAGCCCGGCGCGATGGCGTTCACCCCCGACTGGCGCGGCAACCATCCGCCGCAACACGCGATCGAATTTACGGGTCTGAAAGGCTGCGACGTTGCACCCGTCGACCTGACCGACCCCGCGCAGGCGCTGCGGCTCAAAGCCTATATCTGGCCCGAACATCATATCCGTTTCCAGCGCATGGCGGCGGCGATCGCCGCGGCGACCGAGGAACGGCCGCAGCTAGTCCACGCCAACGCAGCCGATTTCGTCGAGGCCGAATTGGCGCGGCCACAGGCGGACGCGGCAACGCGCGTCCTGATGCACTCGATCGTGTGGCAATATGTCCCCGCCGAGCAGCAGGCGCGGATCACCACGGCAATGGAAGCCGCAGGGGCACGGGCGACCGCGGAGCGCCCGCTGGCGTGGATCGCGCTCGAAGCCAATCGGACGGTGCATCATCACGAACTGGTGGTGCGATATTGGCCGGGTGGCGGCGGACCGGTGAAGCTGGCGCATGCCCACGCCCACGGCGCGTGGGTGGAGTGGTTAGGATAGGCAGTTAACGACCAAAGCAAGACGTCGCCCCCGCGAAGGCGGGGGCCGCTTTCGGCTTACGCAGCAGCGCAGGAATAGGCGGCTAGCGGCCCCCGCCTTCGCGGGGGCGACGGTGTTGGTGCGTCCCCTTCCCACCCCGTTTCCGTCATTCCGCCCCGATCTGGTCGCAACGAGGGCAAGCGACCAATAGCGGAAATCAAACGAAGTGCTTTATTGAGCGATGTGGCTGGTCGGATCAACGTCGCTGAAAATATCCAATTTAGCTGGATGGCGTGGATAGACGCCTTTCGAGTTCTGCAAGGTGCTTCTTGTATCGATCGAACCCCCCGCGATAGTATCGACATCCTTTGTGAATCGGGATGATTTCGTCGTTATCGCCAGGCATTGGCTTGCGAAAGACCCATAGTTTTTTCTCAAGATCATTATACGGCTGGAGTATCTTCCGGACAGCTTCAGGGCGTAACCCCCGGCATCGGAGATCCAAAAAGGCATTTCCGCCGTTCGTCGATTTCCACAGCTCCTCGACGCTTAAAGCTCTGAGGCCCTGTTGATTTAAGGCGCATGCGCTCAGCATAGCCGTGACAGCAATAACAAGCGAGATTTGGCGTTTCACACCGCATATTCCCACGATCGGGTTAACGCCCGCTTCCCACCCCAAAACAGATATGCCGCCCGACTAAAGCCGCGCCTCCAGCTGCGCCAGCAACCGCTGCACCGGCGTCGCCGCCTGCGGTGCATCCCAGCCCGCCTCCAGCCCCGCGATCCGTTCGAACAACCGCTCGCTTGCCGCGATGATCCGCCGCACCGACGCTTCGAACCCTGCACAGACGTCCCAGTCAGCCTCAACCGGCTCACCGATCCGCGCGGCACTGTCGTTCGGACCCGCACCGGGATCGCCCGCCATCATCGCGCGGCGGTGGAGCAGCCAGGCGATGACATGCATCAGCCGCGTGGTGGTCTTGAGCGATTCGCATGCCAGGGTGATCTGCATCAGCCCGTCGCGGCGGATGTCGCCGAGGTCGCGTTGCGCGGCAAAGGCGGCGTGCGCCTCGTCGGCAAGCACCATCGCTTCGACATAGAGATTTTCGACCTGCGCGCGCTGCACCGGCGCTGCGATTGCCATCATGTCTGATTGCCGGGAGACCATGAACCGATGGATGCCACGGCTGCGCCGCAATGCAATGGCGGTAACCATGAAATTGCCGCCCGCGACCGTCCCGTTTTGATTCAGGCAATAATATCCGGAACCAGCTGATCCTCACACCAGGCGATTTCGTCGCGCAGGCGGAGCTTGCGTTTCTTCAGCCGCGCGAGCTGCAACTGGTCGGGAACCGCCGCGGTGCCGAGCGCAATGATCGCGGCGTCGAGGTCGCGATGCTCGATCCGTAACAGTTCCAGGCGCTGGGTGATTTCGTCGGTGCTCACGCCCGCTTCCCTGCCACGTTCACCACTGGTCCGCAACGGGGACCGGCCTGGCGAATCGCGACGACATTCGCGGCGATTCGTGATTTACTCGGTCCTGCCAATCGAGTCGAAAAGGAGAATGGCCCATGAGCACATCGCATCTTTCCGCCCTGAAGTCGCGCCACGCGAACCTCGACGAGAAAATTGCGAATGAAGAGCGGCGTCCGGCGCCCAACATGGCGGCGCTGGCGCAACTGAAAAAGCAGAAGCTGAAACTCAAGGAAGAGATGCTCGCGATCGCGTGATCGTCTCTCGCTACCGCCCGCTGGTGCCGCCCTATGCAGGACGCATCAGCGTCGGCGGTACAGCGGCCCCCGTTCGAGGCCAGAGCGCCGCAGATGCGGCGGCAGATCGGACTGTGACACCACCTGACGACGCACCGCCTGCGGATCGATCTGATGATCGAAGGCGATGCCGAACTTGCCCTCGCCGGCCCACACGATGCGGCCGGGTACCGGGCCGACGTTATTCAGCTCGATCTCGACCGTTGCGCCCTGTTCGATGCGTATCTTGCCCTCGGCCAGCATGCCGCCCGGCGACAGGTTCCGTACGCGCACCACGACCGGATCGGCACGACCCGGCACGATCAGTCCGGCCTGCATAAACAGGCTGTCCCGATCGGCGCCGCGCGACAGCGCCGCCACTTCTTCATCTGTTGTTATCGGCCCGCGCGATTCCATTGCGACCTGTTCCCCGCGTTGAGTGTCAGGGGCGCGAATCTAAGGCGCAGCCATTGCCGAAATGTAAATTGTAAGGGGGAAATCGGATATCCGACCCAAAGTGGATCAATCTTCGCGCGAAATTCGCTCGTTGCGCTCGTGGCGCTCCTGCGCCTCCAGCGTCATCGTCGCAATCGGACGCGCTTGCAGGCGGGCGAGCGAGATCGGCTCGCCGGTCACCGCGCAATAGCCATATTCGCCCTCGTCGATGCGGCGAATCGCCGAATCGATCTTGGAGATCAGCTTGCGCTGGCGGTCGCGGGTGCGCAGTTCGATCGCCCAGTCGGTCTCGCTCGACGCGCGATCGGCCAAGTCGGGTTCGCGCAGCGGGCCATCCTGCAGATGCGCCAGCGTCGATTCGGATTCTGACAGGATCGACTTTTTCCAGGCGAGCAGCAGGCCGCGGAAATATTCGCGCTGCCGCTCGTTCATAAACTCTTCGTCGTCGCGAGGAACATAATCCGTATCGAGATTTGATTTGGCTGCGCGCAGCGCGTCGGCACCAATGTCGGCAATCTTGGTCGGCATGAGGGGCTCTCGCGTCCTTTCCTGTCACCCCGCGGTCCGCCAAGCGGCGCAGGGAGTGGCGCGCCTATAACCAGCCGCTGGTTGCGATACAAGCGCCGAAGCAGGCGATAGCGACAGGGCGTGAAGCGCGGCTGAACGGCGAAGGCACGCAGCGTGATTCTTATAAATCATTCGCGACCCGCAGCGCGCATTGCACGAGGCGGATTTAGGGCCGAAGGTTAACCAATCGCATAGAATCATTGCGGTTTCCGTACTATTTTGGGACAAGAACCGCCATTGGGGTTGATTCCGGCCTCCTTTTCCCGCTGTCGGACAGGCAAACGCGGTTAACGCAATTGCCGTGTTCGCAAAGCTTTGACCTTTTGGGGTATAGCGAAGGTGAAACGGGTGTCGGTCGATGGCGCTTTGCACCTGCAACGGGAAAGAAAGAGAAACCTATGTCTGTCCGAATGGCCCTCGCCAAGCTTTGCGCCTGCACCTGTGGCGGTGCGCTGATCGGTACCGGCGCGATGCAGATTACCGACGTGCCCAAGGCGCGGGCCCAGACGGTCAAGTCCTGCTCGCCCTGCGTTGGCAAAAAGGTTGTTCGCAAACGCCACGCCGCACGCAAGCCCGTGAAGCGGGTCCGCCGCGTCGTGACGACGAAGCGTATCATCCGCACCGCGACGCCGCAGACGCAGGTGGTAACGCAGACTATTCCCCTGCCCCCGATCCCCTACGCCCCCTTCCCGCAGCGCGGCGGCTTTGAAGGCGGCAGCAGCGGCGGCGGCGTCACCGTGATCGGTGGCGGCTTTGGCGGCGGTATCGGCGGCGGCTTCTTTGGCGGCTTCTTCGGCGGCAGCAGTGGCGGCGGCAGCAGCGGCAGCATCGTCGTCACCTCTACGACGACCGGCGGCCTCAGCACCACGTCGAGCAGCACGTCGGGCGGCGTGTCGACCTCAACCGGCGGCGTCAGCACCTCGACTTCGACGGGTGGCGTTTCGACGTCCACCGGCGGCGTCAGCACCTCGACTTCCACTGGCGGGATCAGTTCGACGACCTCCACCGGCGGTGTCTCGACATCGACGGGGGGCGTTTCGACGTCGACCGGCGGTGTCAGCACCTCGACCGGCGGCGTTTCGACCTCGTCGGGCAATGTCAGCACCTCGTCGGGCAATGTTTCGACGTCATCGGGCAACGTCAGCACCTCGTCTTCGAGCAGTAGCTCGTCGTCGAGCTCGTCATCGTCTTCCTCCTCGTCCAGCTCGTCCTCGTCGGGTGGCAGTTCGTCGAAGGGCGGCTCGTCGCACGGGAGTTCGCATGGCAGCTCGGGCTGGGGCAGCTCGTCGCACGGCAGCTCGGGCGGCTCGAACGGTTCGAGCGGCAGCTCGGGCGGCTCCAGCAGCAGCTCGGGCGGGTCGAGCAGCTCGTCGTCCAGCTCATCCTCGTCGTCGAGCAGCAGCACGTCGAGCGGCGCAACATCTTCGGGCGCAACCGGCGGCAGCAGCAGCTGGGGTTCGACCGGCAGCACGAGCACGGGCAGCACTGGTTCGTCATCGTCTTCGAGCAGCAGCTCGTCTTCATCCTCTTCTTCGTCGTCCAGCTCGGGCGGCAGCACCAGCAGTTCGTCGGGCGATCCGACCCCGGTTCCGGCGCCGCCGATGATGCTGTTGTTCGGTGCCGCCGCCGTCGCGCTGGTCGCGCGCCGCCGTGCCGCCAACCGCAACGACAAAGACGCCGACGCGGCGTAAGCGATCCACTGGAGGTCGGGGGGGCTAAACCCGGACCACCGACTGAAGGGCCGCCTTTCGGGGCGGCCCTTTTTTATGGGCGCGATCGGGCGAGCGCGGTGCCGTTGGTCAACAATCCTCCCTGTGGCGCAGCCATGGGGAGGGGG
>JAHJHL010000048.1 GCA_018823905.1 Alphaproteobacteria bacterium | reverse complement strand
CGCCGAATATTTCCGGGACGTCGAAGGTCAGGACGTGCTGTTCTTCGTCGACAACATCTTCCGCTTCACCCAGGCGGGTTCGGAAGTGTCGGCGCTGCTCGGCCGTATTCCCTCGGCTGTGGGTTACCAGCCGACCCTGTCGACCGACATGGGCGCGCTGCAGGAACGCATCACCTCGACCAACAAGGGCTCGATCACCTCGGTGCAGGCCATTTACGTTCCCGCGGATGACTTGACCGACCCTGCTCCGGCCACCTCGTTCGCCCACTTGGACGCGACCACGACGCTAAACCGCGCGATTTCGGAACTCGGCATCTATCCGGCGGTCGATCCGCTCGATTCGACCAGTCGCGTGCTGACCGCCGCGATCGTCGGGCAGGAGCATTATGAAACCGCTCGCCGCGTTCAGGAAACGCTGCAGAAGTACAAGTCGCTGCAGGACATCATCGCGATTCTCGGCATGGACGAGCTTTCGGAAGAAGATAAGCTGGTCGTCGCCCGCGCGCGCAAGATCCAGCGCTTCCTCTCGCAGCCGTTCCACGTCGCCGAAGTCTTCACCAACATCCCCGGCAAGTTCGTGGCGATCGAAGACACGGTGAAGTCGTTCAAGGCGGTGGTCGACGGCGAATATGACCATCTGCCCGAAGCGGCCTTCTACATGGTCGGCGGCATCGACGAAGCGGTCGCCAAGGCCGCGAAGCTCGCCGAAGACGCGTAACAAACCTACACCCCTCCCCATGCGGGAGGGGTTTAAGGACATATCATGGCTCTGAAGTTCGAACTCGTCACCCCGGCCCGCCTCGAGCGGTCGATCGAGGTTTACATGGTCACCGTCCCCGGCAGCGAAGGCGATTTTTCGGTGCTCGAAGGCCATGCGCCGTTCATGGCGACGCTGCGCAACGCGCCGCTGACCATCTACGCCACCCAGGGCGCCGCGCCCGAGGTGATCGAAGTCGAAGGCGGTTTTGCCGAGGTGAACGAGTCGGGCCTGACCGTCCTCGCCGAGCATATCGCCGCCTGATTCTTTCCGCCGTCCACGGCAGAAACAAAGCCCGCATCCCCATCGGATGCGGGCTTTTTTATGTCCGCGCCACAATCGCCCCGCGCATTAGGACAATGTCAAAGTTTCCACTTTATTCACCGTGTCGGATGGGGGTTCGTCAACGGCACGCGGCGATGCCCCTGACAGGATTTGGAAAGCAGGACAAAGCGAATGAGTGCATTCGGACGCCGACCCGGAACCGCTGGCCGCCCCGCCTTTGGCGTGGCGAAGCCGATGCAGGGTGGATCGGGCGTGGGTGGCGGCGCGCAATTCCCTGCCATCGACACGCCGCCGCCGATCAACATCCCGCAAATGCCGTCGAACCTGTCGCCCGAAGAAGAGGCGATGGAGCGGCTGAACCTGCGTTCGACTGCCGATATGGCCGAGCCCGAAAAGGCGCAGGGGTTTGAGGCCAGCGTCCACAAGATCAAGGAACAGGTGCTGCCGCGCCTGCTCGAACGCGTCGATCCCGAAGCCGCGGCGACGCTGTCGAAGGACGAGCTGACCGAGGAATTTCGCCCGATCATCCTCGAAGTGCTCGCCGAGCTGCGCATCACGCTCAATCGCCGCGAACAGTTCGCGCTCGAAAAAGTGCTGGTCGACGAGCTGCTCGGCTTCGGCCCGCTCGAAGAATTGCTCGCCGACCCCGACATTTCGGACATCATGGTCAACGGCCCGTACCAGACCTATATCGAAAAAAAGGGCCAGCTGGTCATTGCGCCGATCCAGTTCCGCGACGAACAGCATCTGTTCCAGATCGCGCAGCGCATCTGCAACCTCGTCGGCCGCCGCGTCGACCAGACCACCCCGCTCGCCGACGCCCGCCTGAAGGACGGCAGTCGCGTCAACGTCATCGTGCCGCCGCTCAGCTTGCGCGGTACCGCGATCTCGATTCGTAAATTCTCGGCCAAACCGATCACGCTCGACATGCTCTGCCAATGGGGCGCGATGAGCCAGAAGATGTGCACCGCGCTGAAAATCGCGGGCGCCAGCCGCTTCAACATCGTCATCTCGGGCGGTACCGGCTCAGGCAAGACGACGATGCTCAACGCGCTGTCGAAGATGATCGACCCCGGCGAGCGCGTGCTGACCATCGAAGACGCCGCCGAACTGCGCCTGCAACAGCCGCACTGGCTGCCGCTCGAAACGCGCCCCGCGAACCTCGAGGGCAATGGCGCGATCCACATGGGCGACCTCGTCAAGAACGCGCTGCGTATGCGTCCCGACCGCATCATCATGGGTGAGGTCCGCGGCGCCGAATGTTTCGATCTGCTCGCCGCGATGAACACCGGTCACGACGGGTCGATGTGTACGCTGCACAGCAACAGCCCGCGCGAATGCCTCGGCCGTATGGAAAATATGGTGCTGATGGGCGACGTGAAGATCCCGAAGGAAGCGATTTCGAAGCAGATCGCCGATTCGGTCGACATGGTCATCCAGATCAAGCGCCTGCGCGACGGCTCGCGCCGCGTCACCAACGTCACCGAAGTGATCGGGATGGAAGGCGACGTCATCGTCACCCAGGAATTGTTCAAGTTCGAATATCTGGATGAGGACAAGGACGGCAAAATCGTCGGCGAATATCGCGCGATGGGCCTGCGCCCGTACACGCTGGAAAAAGCGCGCCAGTACGGGTTCGATCAGCCGTATCTTGAGGCTTGCCTGTGAAACATCGTCGCCCCCGCGAAGGCGGGGGCCGCTATCGGGCCTACTCACCATCGCTGGGTAAGCTTCCAGCGGCCCCCGCCTTCGCGGGGGCGACGGTTGTTAAGGCTTCAACGCCAGCGCTGCCGCCAATATCGCCACCGCAACCCCCACCAGTGCAATCCCCCGCCACGGCATGAACCCCACCGCATCGACGTCGCGCCGGTTACGACGGCGATAGTCGGCGACCTCGGCGGCGACTGCCACCGCGGCGCCCGCGGCACTGACAATCAGCATCGACCCTTGCATTGACGCGCGCACCTTCGCAAACAGGGGACAGTCCCCCCAAGAGAGAGGTTGCCCATATGCGTCCGTTATTGATTCTTGCAAGTACCGCGCTCGCCCTCACCATCCCCGCAGCAGCCCTCGCCGACCATCATGGCGGTGGTCATGCCGCGCACAAAGGGCAAGAAGCGATCGCCGCCGCGGTCGCCGCCCCGACCCGCACCCCCGCCAACACCGCCCGCGATGCTTCGCGCCACCCCGCCGAAACGCTCGCCTTCTTTGGCGTCAAGCCCGGTGACACGGTGGTCGAACTGTGGCCCGGCGGCGGCTGGTACACCGAAATCCTCGCCCCGCTCGCCAAATCGGGCGGCGGCACCCTCTATGCTGCGGCCCCTTGGGAGCGCGGCCTTAACCGCATCAAGGAATGGCAGGGCGCCAACGCCGACCTTTACGGCGGCATCAAGCTCGCCGAGTTTCCCAGCGCCGGGACCAATCCCAAAGTGCCCGACGCCAGCGCCGATGTCGTGCTGACCTTCCGCAACGTCCACAACTGGCGCTTCGGCGGCGCCGACAACACCGCCAATGCCTTCAAACAGATTTTCGCGATGCTGAAGCCCGGCGGCACGCTGGGCGTCGTCGAGCACCGGCTCAACGAGAGCGACGATGCCGCGAAGGAAGAGAAGTCGGGCTATATGAAGGAAAGCTCGATCATCGCCTTTGCCGAGGCCGCGGGCTTCAAGCTGGCGGGCAAGAGCGAGGTCAACGCCAATCCCAAGGACACCAAGGATTATGAAAAGGGTGTCTGGACCTTGCCGCCCGCGCTGCGCGAAGGCGAAACCGACCGCGCCAAATATGTCGCGATCGGCGAATCGGACCGCATGACGCTGAAGTTCGTGAAGCCCGCGAGCTGAAACATTTCGAGTCTATCGACCCTGCGCTGCTGCTCAGTGCTTATGCGCAGGGTATTTTCCCGATGGCCGACGGGGCGGATGACCCGTCGGTCCATTGGGTCGAACCGCGGCTGCGCGCGATCCTGCCGCTCGACGGGTTTCGTCTCTCAAGCAGTTTGAGAAAAACGCTCGTCGCCGACCGTTTCCGCGTCACCACCGATACCGTCTTTGCCGACATGGTCGCGCTGTGCGCCGAGCCTGCGGACGACCGGCCGACGACGTGGATCAATCCGTTGATCAAGGCGAGTTACGACCGGCTGTTCCAGATCGGCCACGCGCACAGCGTCGAATGCTGGCAGGGCGATGAGCTGGTCGGCGGGCTCTACGGCGTCTCGCTCGGCCGCGCCTTTTTTGGCGAATCGATGGTCAGCCGGGCGCGCGATGCGTCCAAAGTCGCGCTGGCGCATCTCGTCGCGCGCCTCATCGCGGGCGGCTGGAAATTGCTCGACTGCCAGTTCATCACCCCGCATCTCGCCAGCCTCGGCGCGATCGAAATCCGCCAGGCCGACTATCTGGCGCGGCTCTATTCGGTGTTGGCGGGCGGCGACGGTGCAGCTTTGGGCGCCGCGGTCGGGGCAGGCGCCGCGGGCGTTTCACCACCCTCGCCGCCGTTTGTCGCGGGCGACTGGGGCGCACTCGACGCCTTGGGCGCCGCTGCCGCGCCCGATTTCGTCGCAGCGGGGGCCACCGGTTCGCCGCCGGGATATGTCATCGCACAGCTTTTGACGAAGACGTCATAGATCGGGTGCTGGATGATGTTGCGGTCGGGCCGCTCGCGGAAAATCCAGCCCGAAAACACGCGTCGCCATTGATTGTCGCGCTGATCCTGCACCGTCAGCTGCACGAATGCGCCGGTTTCGGGCGGGTCTTCCCACGGCGCGGTTTGCTCGCAGGCGCGCAACCGGACGATCGCCCGCCCGACGCGCGCCGATTCGCCGGGTTTCATCTCCAGCTCGCGGACCAGCCCGTTGCGTTTGTTGAGCAGGCCGACGACCGCGACGCGCTCGGCCATCGGGGTTGCGCCCTCGATCCCGCCGACTTCCTGCGGGACGCGTTCGGATTTGGCGACCGTCGGCACCGTCGCGCTGCCATTGCCCTTGGACGGCGTCCGGTCGCAGGCGGTCAGCGCGGACGCCGCCAGCAGCGCGATCAGCGCGGTCGAAATCCGGCGCGACATTATTCGCCGGGCCGCCAGGCCTCATAATCGCCGGTCGCCGCAGCCCGCTGGCCGCCACGTTCGAGCGCCCCGGCGGGGCGGTACGCGCCAATGCTGCCGGTCAGGTTCGCGGTCGGCGCCTGTTCCCACGCGCGCGGCGCGGGCAGCAAGTCGGTCGGCAGTTCGTCGAAGGTGCGGTGCAGCCAGCCGTGCCATTCGGGGGGCACCCGGCTCGCGTCGTTCGACCCGTTGTAGATCACCCAGCGGCGGTCGCCCTTGCGCGCGCGATGATAGCTATTGCCAAGGCTGTCTTCGCCAACCTTTTCGCCGGTTTTCCAGCTGTTCAGCAGCGTGCCGACGGTCGCACCGTCCCACCAGGTGAAAATCTTGCCGAGGATGCTCATGGCGAGGCGTTTACAGCCAAGCCCATGCGGTCTGCAAGCCGCAAACCGTGCGCGGCAACGCTATTTCCCGTCTTTCCAAGTCACCTTAGCCGTCTCGTCGATGTTCAGCCGCGCCGCGGTCCCACCCGCGAGTTCCAGCACCGCGCTGACCTCGCCCCCGCTAACCACCGGTTCGAGCGATTCGGGGATCGTGTTTTCCGCAATCCGGTCGATGCTGCCGTCCGCACGAATGAAGATCATGTCGAGCGGGATCAGCGTGTTCTTCATCCAGAAACTGCCGATCCGCGGCTTTGCGAACGGAAACAACATGCCGCCGTCGGCGGGCAAGCTGGTGCGGAACATCAGCCCCTTGTCCTGCTCAGCAACGGTGCGCGCGATTTCGACGTTGAACCGGTGCGTCTGGTCCTTGGCGGTGATCGTCACCGGGATCGTCGCCACGCTCTCGGCTTCGCTCGCGTCCTGGCTGCACCCCCCCATCGGCACGGCTAACGTCAGGGCAAGAGCGGTCAAAATGGCGCGCATCGGCAGTCCTTATCCGGATAATATGGGCTAGCTCTAATCAAGCCCCACGTCATCGTCCAGCGCCGCCAGCGCCGCCTCGTCGCCCGGCGCGATCGCCAGGATCCGCCGCGCCAGCGTCATGCTGTGCCCCGCGCGCAGAAACGCCGCAATCTGCCGCTCGCGCAGCTTCGGATCATCCGCAGGACGCGTCGCAAACGGCCCGAACCGTCGTCGCCGCGCAAAACCGACCGCCGATGCCTGCGCCGACGCCTCCGCCGTCTCGATCGCCTCGCCGCTGTCCGCGGGGGCGATCCCGTCGACATAGAGCTGTGCTTTCACCCGCCGCACGCCCAGCCCGCGCCGCGTCATCGCCCCCGCGCGCATCACGGCATATTGGCGGTCGTCGAGGAACTGCAACCGCTCCATCCGGTCGGCCACCGCCTCGCACGCCGCTACCGCATCAACCTCGTCGGTCCACTCCGATTCGCGAATTTTTCGAGACAGATAGCGCGTCAGCTTGGCGCGGCTTGTGGCGAATCGCGCCACATAAGACAGCGCCAGCTCGTCGAGCCGCGCTGCGCCAAGCGGCCTTTTTGAGCGGTCAGGAGGAGCACGATGCTTGGGCATGTGCCATGTTTGTGCCACAGTCGGGCCTGATTGAGAACGATCAACACCGCCATATCGGGCGATAAAGCCCGGAAATGGGCGATTGTTCACACAACACAGGGCTCGCGCACGGTAACATGGCTCAGAAAGATGACATGCTTGTTGCCGCGCGGCCCGTATCGCGGGATGTCGCACCCCCTATGACCGATACCAACACCCCTGCGGCGGACGCGCTTTCGCCGACGCCGACCTTCTGCGCCCAGCCGCGCCGCTTTTCGGACTTCGCCACCGTCGGCGAAGCGCTCGATTACGCCGCCAATGGCACCCGCGGGCTCAATTTCCACGACCCGCGCGGCAAGCTCGTGCGCCCCTATCCGTATCGCGAGTTGCGCGACGACGCGCTCCTCACCGCCTACCGGCTGATCGCCGCGGGGGTGAAACCCGGCGACCGCATCGCGCTGATCGCAGAGACCGGCGCCGAATTCGCCGCGCTGTTCTTCGGCACCATCTATGCCGGCGCCTGGCCCGTCCCGCTGCCGCTGCCGACCAGCTTTGGCGGCCGCGATAGCTATGTCGGTCAGCTCGTCGTCCAGCTCACCAGCTGCGACCCGACGATGCTGTTCTTCCCGCCCGAAATCGCCGCGATGGCGGTCGAGGCCGCCGAGGCGCAAAACGTGCTGCCGGTCGACTGGAGCGAGTTTGCTGCCAAGTCCGCGCCGGTCACCGACCTGCCCGCGCAGAAATCGGACGAGACCTGCTATTTGCAGTACAGTAGCGGTTCGACACGCTTCCCGCACGGCGTCGCGGTCACCCACGCCGCGCTGCTCAACAACCTTGCGGCGCACTCGCACGGCATGGAAGTGCAGGACAGCGACCGCTGCATCTCGTGGCTGCCCTGGTACCATGACATGGGGCTCGTCGGCTGCCTGCTCTCGCCGGTCGCCAATCAGGTCTCGGTCGATTATCTCAAGACCGAGGATTTCGCGCGCCGCCCGCTTGCCTGGCTCGATCTGATCAGCCGCAACGAGGGAACGACGCTCAGCTATTCGCCGACCTTTGGCTACGACATCTGCGCGCGCCGCGTGTCGAGCCAGACGCATGTCGCCGACCGTTTCGACCTGTCGCGCTGGCGCGTTGCCGGCAATGGCGCCGATATGATCCGCCCCGACGTGATGCAAAGCTTTGTCGACGCCTTTGCCGACGCCGGGTTCAAGGCTGGCGCCTTCCTGCCCAGCTACGGCCTCGCCGAAGCGACCCTCGCGGTCAGCATCATGCCGCCGGGCGAAGGCATCGTCGTCGAGCTGGTCGAGGAAACTGAGCTGTCGGGCGCCGCCAATGATGCGGGCCGCCCGACGCGCTACCGCGCCATCGTCAACTGCGGCCGCGCCGCGCGCGACATGGTGATCGAGGTCCGCGACGAACTCGGCAACGCGCTGCCCGACCAGACCGTCGGCAAAGTGTGGTGCAGCGGCCCGTCGCTGATGACCGGCTATTATCGCGACCCCGAATCGACCGCCGCGTGCCTCGTCGACGGCTGGCTCGACACCGGCGATATGGGTTATTTGTCAGACGGTTACATCTATATTGTCGGCCGCGCCAAGGACATGATCATCATCAATGGCAAGAACCATTGGCCGCAGGACATCGAATGGGCAGTCGAGCAATTGCCGGGGTTCAAATCGGGCGACATCGCGGCGTTCGCGATCACCGCGCCGGGGGGTGAAGAAACCCCCGCGGTGCTCGTCCAGTGCCGCACCAGCGACGACGCCGAACGGCTCGCGCTGCGCGAGACGATTCGCGACCGCGTCCGCGCGATCACCGGCATGAATTGCCTGATCGAGCTTATCCCGCCGCGCACCCTGCCGCGCACCAGTTCGGGCAAGCTCAGCCGCTCGAAAGCGCGCGCGCAATATCTGGCCGGGGAAATTCAACCCTTTGCGATGGCTGCCTGACGCAAGACACTGACCTTGCCTGCAATTTTTGTCCCGCTGCTGGACAAAAAACATGGCAAATGAACGCGCTGGTTACCTTCGGGTAACACCCGGACGTTAGACAGGCGCTGTGAAGAGCCAGTTGACCGACCAGATTATTGCCGAAGAGATTCCTGTGCGGACCCTGTTGGGGCTGGGACCGCGCGATGCGGATATCGGCAACCTCCGCCAGCTTCAGCTTGCGCCGCTCCGCGGCCAAGGTGCGCTGCGCCTGTTCATGGGCCTCGGCATGGCGCTCGTCGCCACCTTCACGATGATTCTCAGCGTCCCGCTCGCGATCGCCGGCGGCTGGCTCGGCGCAAGCCTGGTCTTCAGCCTGTGGTCTTACAACCAGTTCCGCCGCCTGCCGCTCGGCGACCCCAAATTGTCGGGCCTCGCCGAATATCGGCTGTGCAACCGCCACGCGCTCTATTCGGCGTTTTTCTGGAGCATGCCCTTCTGGCTGCACGGGCTGTCGCCGCCGCTCGACCATGTCCTGTCGATGTGGACGATCGCGGTGCTGATGATGGTCGCGCTGGCTATCGTCGCGCACAGCGTCCCGCTGGCGTGCATCCTGTTCATCGCGCCCGTCACGCTGTCGGCTGCCGCCGCGCTCATCCGCGCCGACGCGCCGCAACTCGCCGCGGTCGCGGTCGTCGCCGGGCTTTTGCTGTGCAATTTCTGCGTCCGCTTCGCGCAAAGCCATATCCGGTTCCGCCACGCCGAAGAAACGCTGCACGAAAAGACTGAAACGGTCAGCCTGCTGCTGCGCGAATTCGAAGAAACCTCGGCCGACTGGCTGTGGCAGACCGACAACAGCCGCCGCCTCGTCCATGTCTCGCCGCGCCTCGCCTTTGCGCTGGGCGCCCCGGCCGAATCGCTCGAAGGCGTGCCGTTGTTGCAGGCGCTGTCGGGCGATGCCTGGGACACCGGGCTGTTTCCTAAAAGCCTGCACGAAATGGCCGAACGCATGAAGCGGCGCGAAAGCTTTTCGAACCTGATCGTGCCCGTCACGATCGGCGGCGCGCCGCGCTGGTGGGAGCTGTCGGCGTCGCCGCGCCTCGATGAAGCGGGCAAGTTCCTCGGTTTCCGCGGCGTCGGCTCGGACGTCACCGAACAGCGCGCGACTGCCGAACAAATCGCCAAAATGGCTCGCTTTGATAACCTCACTGGCCTGCCCAATCGGCTGAGCCTCAATGAAGATCTGGCGCGCGCACTCGCCCACGCCCTCGATGCCAAGGCGCGCTGCGCGCTGCTGATCATCGACCTCGATCGCTTCAAGGCGGTCAACGACACGCTCGGACACCCGGTCGGCGACAAATTGCTGGCGCAGGTCGCCGCGCGGCTCAAAGGGCTGATGGAACGCGGGATGACCTGCGGGCGGCTCGGCGGCGACGAATTTGCCGTCGTGCTGCACAATGTGCCATCCGCCGACGCCGCCGAAGATTTGGCGAAGCGCCTGATCGCGACGATCAGCCGCCCCTATGTCGTCGACAACCATCAATTGTTCGTCGGCGCCAGCATCGGTTATGCGATCGGACCGCAGGACGGCGCGACCGTCGAAACGCTGACGCGCAATGCCGATCTCGCGCTCTACAAATCCAAGGACAAGGGCGGTAATGTTGCCGCGGGCTATGTCGCCTCGCTGCACGCGCAGGCCGAAGAACGCCGCGTGATGGAACAGGAACTGCGCGGCGCGCTCGAGCGCGGCGAGTTTGAGATGTATTACCAGCCGGTGGTGACCGCCATCGACGGCACCTTGAACGGGTTCGAAGGGCTGATCCGCTGGAATAACAAAAAGCTCGGCAATGTCTCGCCCGGCCGCTTCATTCCGCTCGCCGAGGATGCGCGGCTGATCTCGCCGATCGGCGAATGGGTGCTGCGCACCGCGTGCCATGAAGCGATGAAATGGCCGTCGAATTTGAAGGTCGCGGTCAACGTGTCGGCCGACCAGCTCACCGACCCCGCCTTTGCCTCGGTCGTCGTCTCGGCGCTGGCGCAAAGCGGGTTGCCGCCGCAACGTCTCGAAATCGAAGTCACCGAAAGCGTGTTCCTGCGCGATGGCGGCGGCGCGGCGCAACTGCTCGACCAGCTGATCGGGCTGGGCATCCGCCTGTCGCTCGACGATTTCGGCACCGGCTATTCGTCACTCGGTTACCTGCGCAAAACGCAATTTTCGACGATCAAGGTCGATCGCAGCTTCGTCGTCGGCGCCGCGAAGGGCAGCATCGAATCGATCGCGATCATCCGCGCCGTCGTTGCGCTCGCCGACAGCCTCGGCATGTCGACGACCGCTGAGGGCGCCGAGACCGAGCTCGAGGTCGAAACCCTGCGCAGAATGGGGTGCAGCAACATCCAGGGCTATTATTATGGCCGCCCGATGCCCGCCAGCGATGTGCTGACGCTGTTCCGCGCGACCGATTCGTCGGCCAGCGCCGCCGCCTGACGGCGACCAGTCGAACCCCTCGCACGACGAATTGACGGGCTTAACAAAAGGTTCCGCGGCTCACCGCACCCGCGGCGCGATTCGTCGCGCGGTGGGTGGTGGCGCGAGCGATCCATGGCAATGACGCTGCAACGCTTGAACACAAGCCTTGGGGGTCGCATTTCATGCTCTATCGTCGCTTTCTGGCTGCCGCCATCGCGTCCGTGATGACGCTTACCGGCTTGTTCGTCAGCGCCCCCGCCACAGCCCAGAGCTATCTCCAGTGCGTTCCCTTTGCCCGCGCCGAATCGGGCGTCGACATCCGCGGCAATGCCAAGACCTGGTGGGCGCAAGCCGCCAATGACTATGCCCGCGGCGACGAACCGCGCGAAGGCGCCGTGATGGCGTTCGCCGGGACGCGCGGCATGCCGATGGGCCATGTCGCGGTGGTCAAGAAAATCGTCAGCGACCGCGAAATCCGCATCGACCACGCCAACTGGTCGCCGATCAACGGCCGCCGCGGCCAGATCGAGCGCAATGTCCGCGTCGTCGATGTCAGCGATGCCGGTGACTGGAGCCTGGTCCGCGTCTGGTACGCCCCGATCGGCGACCTTGGCCTGCGCGCCAACCCGGTGCAGGGTTTCATCTATGCCGACGGTAACCCGAACAAGGCACCGAGCTTCAAGGCGCCGGTGTGGGCGCAGAACGACTGGAAGCCCGGCAACGGTCTGGAAGTCGTCGTCGCCTCGCTCGGCCAGTAAGGCTCACCAAGCTTCTTCAAATTTTCGTCATTGCGAGCGCAGCGAAGCAATCTCCAGCTATCGGCCTTATGCTTAGCCGATAGCTGGAGATTGCTTCGTCACTTCGTTTCTCGCAATGACGATGCGGTTTACGACTCTCCGCCCTTGTCGCCTTCATCAGCATCCTTCGGCGCGTCACCTTCACCGGCCGCCGCCACATCCTCGAACCACGCCTCGACCTCGCCCGACAGCTTGATCGTCATCGGCTGGCCAAAACGGTCCTTCGACTTGCCCGCGGCGACGCGGATCCAGCCTTCCGAAATCGAATATTCCTCGACGTCGGTGCGTTCCTTGCCCTTGAAGCGAATGCCAATGCCGCGCTGCAGCACCTCCATGTCGAAATGGGGCGAGCGCGGGTTGGTCGACATATGGTCGGGGGGGGTATCGGTCATGAACTATATTCCCATAAAATGATGGCGCGGCCCTAGCGGGACCGCGCCACCATCGTCAACGGAAAGGCGTCGACACAGGGGCCGGTGCCGCCTTCCACGTTAGTGGAAAAAAAGCGTCAGAATCCCGCCTTCAGCGTCACAAAGAACTGCTGCGGCGCGCCCGCAAGTAGGGTCTGGGCGTCACCGCGGTTGGCGAAACCGTTGGTCCCCATGGTCGACACATATTCCTTGTCGAACAAATTGGTCGCATTAACCTGCATCGAAATCCGCTCGTTGAACCGATAACCGACGCTCGCATCGACGATTACGAAGCCGCCGACCTCGGCGTCATTCTCGAACGAATAATAGCGTTTGCCGGTGTAATTGGCGCCGACCCGGGCAAAGAAAGTGCCGGTGTCCCAGGTAATCTCGCCCTTCGCCAGGTGCCGCGGCGAATTGACCACCGTCTTGCCCGCGGTTGCGGCGATGATTGTACCTGCCGCGTTGACGACATCGTCCTGATATTCAGAATTATTATAGGCGTAAGACGCGAACAGCGACAGGTCGGGGGTGACACGGAACGTCCCCGCCGCCTCGACGCCCCACGAGCGCACATCGCCGACATTCTGCAGGATCGCGGGGTTGCCCTGGATCCCCGAGCCGTTGGCAAAGGCGATAATGCGATCCTTGAAATCGACATAATAGCCCGCGATCACGCCCTGGAAGCGCGAGGCCTTGGTGCGGAAACCCAGCTCGTAAGTCGTCGAGGTTTCGGGTTTCAGGTCGAGCGCGTCGAACCCCGCCTGCGTCGTCGCGAACGGCCCGCCGGTCGCCGAGCTTTCGAACGCGCGCATATTTTCGGTGTAGCTCGCGAACAACTCGTTATCGTCGTTCAGGCGGAACAGCACCCCCGCCTGCGGCAGGAACCAGTCCTTCGCCTCGGTGCGCCCCGCCGCGAGCCCGCCGCGGACGATCGGGGTCGCGAGATTGGTGACGCGCAGCCCCTTCCACCCCGCGTTGATCTGGACTTGCCCCAGGTCGAGCGTGTCCTGCACATGATATTGCAGCGTCTGGGTGTTGAAATCGAACTCCCACTGCGTCGCCAGCGGGTCGTTGGGGAATTTCAGACTGCCGCGGCTCGGCGCCCCGGCGGTGTCGGCGAGGCCATAGAAACGCCGCGCCTGGTTGAAGTCATTATCTTCATACCACATGCCGAGCTCAATCTGGTTGTCACCCAGCGTGAATAGGCTGCTCGCGACAATGCCATAGCGGTCGATGTCATATTCGGTGGTGCGGATCGTGATTGGCGCCCCGCCGGGGGTGGTCACATAGGGGGTGAACCACAGGCCGCGGCCCTTGTTGCCATGGTAATAGCCCATTGCGCTCAGCGTCCAATAATCGTTCAGCGGCGCCTCGACACCCACCCCGGCGAGCCAGTCCTTGCGCAGACCTGCGGCGTCATAATAGGCGTCGTCGACCGTCGCGACCGGCGCCGGGAACGCCTCGCCGACCCCGGCATAGGGCGCGGTGAACACCGCGCCCAGCGGCAGCGAGCCATTGGCGACGCCGGTGTTGAACGCGGCGCGCGCGACCTGGCTCTGATAGACTTTGGCGACCCGCACCGCGGTGTCCCAATCCTTGGCGAAATTGTCCCACCGGTAACCCAGCCGGCCGATCATGTCGGCGCTCATATCCTGATAGTCGTTCTCGGCGCGGTCCGAATAGTTGACGAAGCCAAAGAATTGCCCGTCGCCGACCGGCTGGACGATGCGCGCATTGACCTGATGTTGGCGCTGGACGCCGTCGCCCTTCCACTTGTCGGCATCCTGCCAGGCATAGCTCAGCGCCAGCCGCGGGCCGTTCGCGCCGATCGCCCCGCTGTCGATCCGCACGAACGCGCGCTTGGTGTCCTCGCTGCCATAGGTGCCCGACGCCTCGACCCCGAACGTCTCGGCGGGTTCGCGCGCGAAAAATTCGATCGTGCCGCCCAGGTTGCTCGTCGATGCCGCACCCAGCGACCCCGCGCCCTGCGCGACTTCGACCCGTCCAACATTTTCGCTGATGATCGCGCGGCTGATGTGCAGGCCGTTGTGGTTGCCGTAATTCATGTCGCCGAGCGGCACACCGTCGAGCGTAAAGCCAAGCTGGTTCTGACTGAACCCGCGGATCGAGATGCGCGCCGACCATTCATAGGTACCGAACGGATCGGCCGACTGAAAATTCCCCCCCGGCAGCTTGTCGATCGCCTTGAGCGGGCTGACCCCCGCCACTTCGAGCGCGATGTCGGCGGCGCCGATTTCCTGCACCTGCCGCGCCTGCCCCTGCCCGAGCACGACGATCTCTGCGACATCGCCCCCGTCCGTCGCAGCCTCCACGGCGGTTTCGTCGGCAATGGCGGGCGTCGCGACCAACGCCACCATCACAGCAGCCCCGGCCCGCAGCCGGTTCCTGAACTTGCTCGTCATCGTTTATCCCCCTCGTCCCGCCGCCGAAATGGCGCGGTGGTCGCGCGGGCTTTAGGGAGGCGATATTGCTGCGCTGCGGCGAAGGCGTGACGCAGCGATGACGATATGAAGAAGTTTCGGCGTCAGAGGAAATCCAGCTGCTCGGCGGCGGGATACAGATCGCAATTTTCGCGCTCGATCCGCATCCCGAGCACGTTGAGCACGACCTCGGTCTCGCGGCAAAAGCCCGACCAATCTTCCGCAATCCGCTCGGCGGTCCAGTTCGCGTCATAGGTCGCAAAGTCCTGCGCGATATGCCCCATTTCGCGGACGAACTCGCCCGCCAGCGCGACGACCTCGGGATTGCCGCTCGCCTTCAATCGCGGATAGAGGATCCAGTCCTCGCACTTCAAATGGCGCAGCAGCGTCTCGCGCAGCATCCCGCGCACCGACGCCAGCTCGGTCGGGCGCGGCGCTTCGGGCGCGCGGATCAGGCCCACCAACAGCTGCGATAGCGTCGCCAGCGCGGCATGTTCGGCGCGCAGCCGCCGCATCTCGGGACCAATGGGCATGGATCGCCTCTCTAAACTTCGGTCCCTTCACCGCTGCCATATGCGTGCGGCGTGAAAAGACGGTAAACGCGCATTAGCCTTGATCGGTCGGGACAGCACGCCGCGACGGCGGCTTAAGCCATATTGGCGCGATAACGCGACGGCGCCACGCCGAACCGGCGGGTAAAGGCGGTCGCGAAATGGCTGGGCGTCGCAAAGCCGGTGGCGAGCGCAATCTCGGTCACCGCCTCGTCGCCCTGACGCAGCATCCGCGCGGCCGCGTCGAGCCGCGCGCGCCGCACATATTGCCAGGGCGACACGCCGAACGCTTCGCGAAAGGCCGCGGTGAAGCGCCGCACGTCCATGCCGACGAGCCCGGCGAGCGCCGCCAGGCTGTGCGCCGCATCCAGCTCGTCCCGGATCGCCGTCGCCACCCGCGCACGCTGCGAAGCGGACAGCGCCCGCCGCCTTGTCGCCCCCCCGCGGCACCCATAAAGCACGCGCAGGTGCATCTGCAGCGCATCGCCGATCGCATGCGCCGCCATGTCGGTCAGGTCGTCCCCGTCTTCGCGCAGCAGCAGGTCGGCGAGCCGCGACGCCGATCCAAAGAGGAAATCGTCGCGATGCCGCACCCGCGCCGCGATCGGCGCGTCGCCAAGCAGCGCGGTCGGCACGCGCAGCTCGACAAAATCGGCGCGGCCCCCTTCGGCCAGCGCAGCATAGCGGCACGCGGCCGGGATCATCCAGACGTCGCCGCGCAACGGCGACACATGGCCCGACGGCCCGACCGAAAATTCGCACGCCATCCGCTCGATCCGCCCGCCCAGATGGACGACGATCGTGTGGTGCGCCTCTTCGAACGCCCAGTCGGTCGGATGGTCGAGCCGCTCGGTCGCGGCGACGATGCCCAGCGGGCCGATCGCGGTTTCGCGGCGCGCCACCAGCGCCCGCGGCCGCAGCGGCCGGATCCCGTCCCACACGCCCCACGCCTGCCCGCTCAATCGTCCTCCTTACGGCCCCGTTCGACTCATCCGCCGTGATCGGCAAGCTGCGCCGGAATTGGAAAGCGGGCAAGCCGGAAAGCACCTATCGTCAGCACGATAGCGCCGCGGCGACCGCCCCGGCGTCCCTCCCACCGTCACACAGGAGACCAGTAAATGACGGATCACAGCATCAAGGGCAAAGTCGCGCTCATCGCGGGCGGCGGCAAGAATCTGGGCGGCCTCGTCGCCCGCGACCTCGCCGCGCACGGCGCAAAGGCCGTCGCGGTGCACTACAACAGCCCCGCCTCCGCCGCCGAGACCGAGGACACGCTCGCCGCCATCCGCGCCGCGGGCGCCGAGGCCGTCGCCTTCCAGGCCGACCTCACCAGCGCCGGCGCGATGGAAAAGCTGTTCGCCGACACCGTCGCCGCGGTCGGTCGCCCCGACATCGCGATCAACACGGTGGGCAAGGTGCTGAAGAAGCCCTTCACCGACATCAGCGAGGCCGAATATGACGACATGACCGCGGTGAACAGCAAGACCGCCTTTTTCTTCCTGAAAGAGGCGGGCAAGCACCTCAATGACAATGGCAAGATCTGCACCCTCGTCACCTCGCTGCTCGGCGCCTACACGCCCTTTTACGCCGCCTATGCGGGGACCAAGGCGCCGGTCGAACATTTCACCCGCGCCGCGTCGAAAGAATTTGGCCAGCGCGGCATTTCGGTGACCGCGATCGGGCCGGGCCCAATGGACACGCCTTTCTTTTACCCCGCCGAGGGGGAGGAGGCGGTCGCCTATCACAAGAGTGCCGCCGCGCTGTCGCCCTTCACCGCCACCGGCCTCACCCATATCGAGGACATCGTGCCGTGGATCCGCATGCTGGTGTCCGAAGGCTGGTGGATGACCGGCCAGACGATCCTGGTCAACGGCGGCTACACGACCAAGTGACCCCTCCCCCCGGCGGCCGTCCCCCGGCCGCCGGACTCTTGCCCGCCCCGCGGCGAAGCCACGCGGAGGATCACGCCGCAACCGCCGCCGCCGACCCGGCGGCCGACGCCCCCGCCGCGTGCGGCCCTTTCCCCCGCATCGGCGCCGGTCCGCGCGCGGAAGTTGTCAAACTTGTCACCCCATCGACCCCGGAAACAAGGGGTTGGCGACGCGGCGACCCGGTCGCCCGCCGCTCGGGCGTCCACCCGTCGTGGCGATATTTGCGCAGCACCAGCGTAAAGTCAGGCAGCGGCGGCCGCGCCTCCTTCGCGATCGGGGTGCGGTTCTGCATGATGAATCCTCCTGTTAGCCAAACCGAACAGGATATGACGCAGCGGAGGAATGTAGGAAAGAGGTTTGTTTATGGTTTGTTCCTATCCGGGTGTAGGCGATTCACGATAATCGCTTTCTTGTTAAAGGGCGCAGCGCGGCTTTTTATCGAAACTGCAGCGAGGCTCTTGCCTCCGCAATTCGCGGCATTAGCGACGAGTAGTCGTTCATCACCTCGGGCGACTCTTGCGCCCACTCAATTGTGCCATCGATGCGAATGTTTTTGGTGCGGCGTATCGGCCGGATCGGCTCAAGCTTCGAGCGGAGATCTACAGGAATATGAGCGGCTGATGACCAGTTGAGAATTTCAAACTCCCAAGCTTCAGCAGGGAAAAAATGCTTATCTGCAGCCTCGCGCGACAGAACAGAATTGAAGGCCTTAAGATTCGTGGCGACGCTTGGATAGGTAATGCCTTCCGATGTAGGGATGCGGCGGAATGTCGCACCAAATGAACTCGTTATGCGATAAAGGTCCGGAATGTCTGTCTCGTGTGCGGTGGCCAGTTCGCTCAATAGATCATCCACAAGCCGCCATTTCCGGTCAATCTTATCTTCCTCCAAATCGCGTTGAAATAAGCTATCCGCTCTCATGTTCGATAATGGTAATTCGCTGGGTTGAGGTTTGCCCTCATACAGATGGACGCCGATCTGCGCGCATATAACCTCGGCCATCAAACCGCGCGAGCCGCATGCAAGTATAGTGACACGTTGCCCTACTTTGGCGCCCACTTCCCACATAGCGGCGGCCATAGAGCTTGCTGAATAGAAGACTGACTGGCCATCTCCGTTGAAACGCCCCCGCCTTGCCACGCCTTCCGGGGGATACCAAAGCTCGCGGACATGACGAAAGGACTCTGACCCGACGTTCACTCTCGCGCGAAATGTAGCATTCGTTGCAAGCAGCATAGTCTTATGCGCGAAGCCATCCATCACGCGGCCCAAACGATTTCGAATCGCCATATCTGTAAGTTTCGAGGCATCCATCCTTCGGATACGGTTGATGCGCCCGACTAGCTCTCCGCTGTTTATGCGACGCAGCCGCTTTACAGATTCCGCATAACCGTTTGCCATTTCTGTTACATACTACGGCAAGCAAAAATAGTCGCCGCCCGTTGGTAACTTTCACCCAACCTCCCGCCACGCCCCCACCGCCAGCTCCCCAATCTCCCACCCCCCGATCCGCCACCGCACCAGCCGCAGCGTCGGATAGCCGACCGCCGCCGTCATCCGGCGCACCTGGCGGTTGCGGCCTTCGGTGATGGTGAGTTCGATCCAGCTGTCGGCCACGCTCTTGCGGTATCGCACCGGCGGGTCGCGGTCCCACAGCTTTGGCGCCTCGATGCGGCGGACGGTCGCGGGGCGCGTCGGACCGTCGTTCAGCGTGACGCCGCGGCGCAGCGCCGCCAGCGCGGCCTCATCGGGCTCGCCCTCCACCTGCGCCAGATAGGTTTTGGGCGTCTTGTGCTTCGGCGACGAAATGCGCGCCTGCAACGCGCCGTCGTCGGTCAGGATCAACAGGCCTTCGCTGTCGCGGTCCAGCCGCCCGGCGGGATAGACGCCGGGGACGTCGATATAGTCGGACAGCGTTGCGCGCGGGCCCCCATCGCCCCTCGCTCCGCTCGCGGTCATGCTCTTGTCGGTGAACTGGCTGAGCACACCCCAAGGCTTGTTAAACAGGATCACCGTCATGGCATCAGGCTCCGCGCAACCGCCTCGGCGACCTTGATGCCGTCGACCGCCGCCGACAGGATGCCCCCGGCATAGCCCGCGCCCTCGCCCGCAGGGAACAGCCCCGCGGTGTTCAGGCTCTGAAAATCCTCGCCGCGGGTAAAGCGCACGGGCGAGGAGGTGCGCGTCTCGACCCCCGTCATCACCACGTCGGGATGGTCGTATCCCGCGATCTGGCGCCCGAACACCGGGATCGCCTCGCGCATCGCCTCGACCGCGAAATCGGGCAGACACGCCGCAAGGTCGGTCGGGGTCACGCCCGGGCGATACGAGGGGACGACGCCGCCGAGCGATGTCGACGGGCGCCCCGCAAGGAAATCGCCGACGCGCTGCGCGGGCGCTTTGTAATTCGATCCGCCCGCGACAAAGGCGAGCGATTCCCAGTGGCGCTGGAACGCCAGGCCCGCGAGCGGATCGCCGGGATAGTCGCGTTCGGGGTCGATCGCGACGACGAATCCCGAATTGGCGTTGCGCTCGTTGCGCGAATATTG
>JAHJHL010000047.1 GCA_018823905.1 Alphaproteobacteria bacterium | reverse complement strand
CCGATCTGAGCGAAGTCGAGATGCCCCTCGTCCTTGCGCGACGCCGATGGGTGTCTCGACTGCGCTCGACACGAACGGAAAACGGACGACGGACCAAACTATCGCTTGGCCGCCCCGCATTGCACTGACCCATTGCCAACATTGCGCACCGTACACACCGGCTTGCCCAACACGACGGTCTTGCCGACCCCGCGCGCCGTCACCCTGGCGGTTTTCACCGCGCGCAGGACATGGTCACCCGCGCCTTCACCGTCGAAGGTCAACATATCGACCGCCAGCGCCCCCGCGTCGAACATTCCGGCGCCTGACAGTGTCATTTGCGCTTGTTTGGCTGTGCCTCCAAGCGTCATCGTGCCATTGCCGATCATCGTCACCGACAACCGATCGGTTGCGATCGTTCCAACCGACAGCGTGCCGGGGCCGCGCAGCCCAACGGTCACGCGCGTGCCTTTCATCCGATCGATCCGCAGCGATCCCGCGCCGCCCATCGTCGCAGATCGCAGGTTCGCGGCATTGATCCGGATCGTCACCGCGCCACGAGGCGCCCGCCGTTCCGCATCACCCGCAAACTGGCGCTGACCGATGACCAGTCGCCCGTCGCGCGCCTCGACGGTGAGCCGGTCGAGCGCGTCCTGCGGTCCGGTTGCGACCGCGCCGACGGGTGCGCGCGTCGTCACTTCGACCACATAATCGGCATTGACCTCGATCGCCTCGAAACTGGTCAGCCCAAAGCGTTTTTCGGCCGCAGCAGCCGGGGCGATAACGAGCAGGACGACGACCGCGAGCGCGGCGCTTTTGCGGACAAGGGTCATTGTGCCGCCTTACCCCGTCCGGGCAGGCGGCACCAGCGCTGCCTTATTTGCAGGTGACCGAACCCGATCCCAGCTGGCGCGACGAACATTTTCCGCCGCCACCGAGCGTTACGTCGCCCGATCCCAGGATGTTGACGTCGGCGGTCCCGGTCGCCTGTGCCTCGACATTACCAGATCCGGTAACAGACACCTCCAGCGTCTGTGCGACGAGCCCGTCGGCGTCGATGTCGCCCGATCCGGTGATGCTCAGCTCGCCCGATGTTATGGCTCCGCCATCGATTTCGATATCACCCGAACCCGATACGTTGATCTCTGCGCTTTTGCCGGTCAGCTTGGCGATCTTGAGATCGCCAGAACCGGTGAGATCCACCTCGACCGCATCGCCATCGACGCTATCGGCATCAACCGAACCCGAACCCGTCAGGCGCGCCGTCGTCAGCCGCGGCATCGTGATCGCGATTTCAACGCCGTTGTCGCCGCGCCGCGAAAAGCTGAAACCTTCGCGCTTGCGCCCGATCGACAGCACATCGCCATCAAGGACAATTTCGAGCTCGTCGAGCACCGCCTGCGGTCCCTTCGCGCTGATCGAAAAGGCGTCGCCCTGGCGGATCTTAACGTCGTCCGGACCGGTGACTTCGACGCCTGTAAAGCCGGTCAGCGCATAGCTTTTGGTCGTGACCGGCCCGGCGTCGGCGGCCGTTGCCGCCTCACCTTTACGCGGTTGGTCACCGTCGGAGCGGTCGGCACCGTTGCAGGCGGTGACCGTCATCGCCAAAGCCAGCGGCAGCACCGCCATCGTCCAGTTACGCATCGCCGATCTCCTTTGTGTGTTATAAATATAATACACAAAGGAGATGTTTTGTCTAGCGCTGCTACCAGCGAAGCAGCGGCGCCAGCAGCACTCGACCGGCCACCCCCGACAGCATGACCGCCAGACCGTGCCACAGCGCGATATGAATCATGTCGTTCGACGCGCAGTGCAGCGCGACGATCGTTGCACCCGCCGCGCCCGCCGCGATCCCGATCACACAGCCCGCGCGCGTCGGCGACGTCGGCGCCCCTCCCTTCAGCCAGGCGAACAGCGCCGCGCCGACGCCCAGACCCGCAAACACGCCCTGTGCGAGGCAGTGCATGCCGTTTTCGGGGTGCGCCGCATCCATCGCAGCGTGACCGTCGCTCAACGCCATCACCACGGCCGAAAAGGGCAGCGCAAGCGCCGCCAGCCCGGCCCAACGCCAGCCGCTGTAATCGCGTCCGACGCCGGGCAATCCCATCCGCAACGCGCTCCATGCCGCGGCAAAACCCAAAGCGACGATCAGCCAGAAGGCAAGCAGCGGCAGCGGCGGCATCATCGCGCCATCCGCCAGGTCGTGCCGCGGCCCGGCTGCCAACAGCAACAAAGCTGCGCCGACGAGCCAGCCACCCGCCACCCACAGCGATCCGCGCATCAGGCGGCGCGGGCGCACGGGTTCGAGCTCGCCCGCCAAATCCTCGATCAGATTGTCGATCGATCCGTTCGTCATCTCATTCGCTTTCAATCAACTGCGCCAGCTTTTTCAGCCCGCGATGGATATTCACCTTCACCAGCGATTCGCTCTGTCCGCAGATCTGCGAGGCTTCGGCGATCGAGGCACCCTCGATCTTGACCAACGTGATCGCCTGCGCCTGTCCGGCAGGAAGCCGCGCCAGCATGCGGTCGAGGCTGAGGCGCGCGTGGACGACCTCGTCCTCAGCCCCGACCGCCGCGTCACCCTCGCCGAGCTCGACCTCGTCGCGCTGACGGCGCAGCAAGTCGATCCAGCGATAGCGCGCGATCGCCGCCAGCCAGGGCAGAAACGGCCGGCTGCTGTCCCAGGTAGCGAGCTTGCGGTGCACCGACACCAGCGTCTCCTGCACCAGATCGTCGATCTGGTGCGGCGCAATGCGGCGCGCAAAATAACGCGCCAGCCATTTGCCCGAATCGCTCAGCAACGCGCGATAGGCGGCGCGGTCGCCGCGCTGCGACGCCGCCATCAACCGCGCCAGCGAGGGTTCGTCGATGCTCATCTGCGCCGCAACTTAGCAGCAACAGCATCGAGCGCGAACAGCCCACCGCCGCGCACAATCAATATCGCTGCCATTGCAACCCACAGCGAGTGGACCGGCCACCAGGCGTCAGGAAACACAAAGAGCTGGATAACCAGCGTCATCACCAGCAACGCTCCCGCCGACAGGCGCGTCGCGAGACCGAGTAGAAGCAGGATTGGAAACAGATGTTCGGCATAGGTCGTCAGTGGTACCGCAATTGCAGGATCGAGCGGTAAGCCCGAAAATTCTGACGCGAATAGATCATATTGAATCGGGTCAATCTGCAAGAAACTGCCTTCGACGACCTTCGTCCGCCCCGAGCGCCAGAATATTCCGGCGAGCGCAACGCGCAGGAGGAGCAGCGCGATCGATTCACCGGCGCGGCCCGACACCAGCGCGACACCGCGATCGTAAAAGGCCAAAACGCCGTTCATCCATCAAACCCTTTCGAAAGCCCCGGCGGCGATCAGCGCCGCAATGGCCGCACCGCCTTCGGGATGGTCTTCGGCAAGACGCGCGATAAGGTTACCCAGCGGCGTCATTTCGTCCGACATCGTGATCACCGCGGCATCGGCAGGCAGAACGGCGTGCAGCAGCACCGCTGCATCGGGCCGCGTCACCATCAACGTGCGCGTCTCAGCGGCGAAGGCAGGATCGACCAGCGGCGCAGCCGCATGGGTCAGCGTCACGACGCGCGTCGCGGAATGGCGCCGGACCCGAAACACCAGCAGCGCCGCTTCGTCCAACTGCGCCAGGTCCGCCAGCGTCAAGGCCACCGCGTCGGGCGCATGATAGCTCTCGAGCCACGCCCATTCGACGCGCGCGAGGTCGGCGGCGAGCGGATCGACGAGCCAGTCAGCAAAGGTCGCCCCGATCCGCGCGAGCGAGCGACGCTGCGCGCCGCCATCGTCCAGGAAGGCGCGCGACAGCCGGTTGAACTCGCCTTCGCCCAGATAGTCTCGGGTGCGCGGGAATGTCTCTTCGAGCGCGACAAGCCGCGCGTGCGAGATCGTGTTGGCATGGATGCGCAGTCCGCGCAGCACGGCGGCGCGATCGCCCGCGAACAGTCCGGCGGGCAGATGATCGGGACCGCGGAGCAGTGTCGCAGCGATCGCCGCCTGCGCTTCACGCATCGACGGGCTCACGCGCCAGCAGCGCGTCGGCCTTGGCCACTTCGGCCATCAGCGCCGCATAATCCGGAACATCGCTGTCCCACTCAACCAGCACCGGCTTCGATCCAGCGCGGCGCAGAAAGGTCGCGAGCAAATCCCAGCAACTGTCACGCACCGCTGACCCATGGTCGTCGATCGCGATCATGCCGCCCATATCGTCATCCTTGCGGCTATGACCCGCGACATGCACTTCACCGACCAGTGCCGGATCGAAGGCGGCGAGCCATGGAGCCGGATCGCGCCCAAGGTTGAACGCCGACACCTCGACATTGTTGATGTCGAGGAGCAGCCCGCACCCAGCACGTCGGCACAGTTCGTGGAGGAAATCGACTTCGTCCCAATCGTCGCCAGCGTACGCGAGGTAGCGCGAAGGATTTTCGATCAGCATCGACCGCCGCAACCGGTCCTGCACGCGCCCGACTTCGCTCCCGAAATGGTCGAGCGCCGCATGACTGTAAGGAATGGGCAGCAGGTCGGGAAACTTGTCGTCGGGCCCGTTGCTCCAGCTGAGGTGGTCCGACACCATCGCCGGTTCATAGCGGTCGCAGAGCGCCGCGAGCGATTCCAGCTCGCCAGTATCGACCCCCGCCGCTGATCCCAGCGACAGCCCGACCGAATGGAAGCTGAGCGGCAGACAGTCCGCTATCGCGGTCAGCCAGCGATGCGGAGGCCCGCCTGCGCCGAAGTAATTTTGGGGATGTACTTCGACCCAGGCGGGCGGGGATGCACGCTCCGCCGCCGCCAGCACGTCGGCATAATGTTCGGGCTTCAGCCCGAAACCGGCGCGCTGCGGCAAGTCACGGAGCGGGCGGGGGGGCACTTGGCTCAGCTCTTCTTGGCGACCGGCTTGGCGTTGCCCTTATGCGCGGCCAGCGTGCCGCCCATTTTTTCGCAGCTGCCCTTGGTCACATATTTCCACGCATTGCCCTGGTAATCGACGGTCGAGGTTCCGGCGCAGCTGGTGCCGGGACCGGCGGCGCAATCATTCTTGCCCTTCAGCGACACGCCATAGCAGCGTTCCTTGGCGCCATCGGCGGCAACGGCGGGCACAGCGACCGCACCGGCGGCCATGGCGAGGACGGCGGAGGCGGCGAGCGACAGTTTCAGGCTATTCGACATAATGGATACTCCCTTTGAAAACGGGTGATGCGGGGGATGGCATCGAAAGGAGTTTCGGTGGCGCGCGCCCAAAGGTTACGCCGGGCGATCTGCCGCGCCATTTTGTCGCCACCTTCGGCGCGCAGGGGCGTCCTTTGCGATTTCGACCGGAAAGCCAGATCATGAGCGTAGCGTTTCGCCGCGAAAGCGACGACGAGCATAAGGAACCCGAGTTCGAGCTGCCCATCGCGGTCGGCCCGAACCTCGTGACCCCTCGCGGACTGCGGCTGCTCGGCGAAGAGGTCACGCGGCTGGAAGCCGAAATCGCCGCAACGACCGACGCGGAAACGCGCAAGAAATCGCAGCGCCGCCTGCGCTATTTCCATACCCGCCAATCGACCGCCGAGGTGCAGGCACCGCCCGAGGACGGCAGCGTTGGCATCGGCAGCCGCGTGACCTATCGCCTGAACAATGCCGAAAAGACGATCACCGTCGTTGGCGGTGACGAGGCCGATCCGGCGCTGGGGTGCGTCGCCTTTTCAGCCCCGCTCGCCCGCGCGCTGATGGGCGCCGAGATCGGCGAGCGCGTCGAATATCACGACCGCGAGGATGCGATCGAAATCGTTGCCGTCAAAACCGATCCGGAGACGCAGGCATGAAGGACAAGTTCGAACGTCACAAACAGCCGTGGACCCCGGCCGAGATCGACAAGCTGCATACACTGGCCAAAAAGGGCATGCCGCTGAAATCGATCGCCAAGGCGCTCACGCGCAGCGAGGAATCGGTGAAGGCGCGCGCCAAGGCCGACAGCCTGCCCATCGCGAAGCTGCACTGAGCCACCATGGAATATTCGCACAATCCAACCCTCCCCCTTGATGGGGGAGGCAGCGAGACTTGCCAGCTTGCTGGCTTAGTCGCAGCGGTGGGGGTGTGCTCTCGGCCTGAAGCTACGGCGCAAGGACGCACCGTCACCCCCATCCAACTCCGCCTAGCCGCGTCGCGGCAAGGCGGCGTATCCTTCCCCCATCAAGGGGGAAGGTAGCGGTGTCCGCCAATCAATTTGATGCCATCGTGCTGGGCGCCGGCGCGGCCGGGTTGATGTGCGCCGCGGTCGCGGGGCAGCGCGGTCGGCGCGTGCTGTTGCTCGACCACGCCGATAAAGTCGGCAAGAAGATCCTGATCTCGGGCGGCGGGCGCTGCAACTTCACCAATGTGAACACCGCGCCCGACCGCTTCCTCTCGGCGAACCCGCATTTCGCGAAATCGGCGCTGGCGCGCTACACCCCCGCCGACTTCATCGCGCTCGTCGATCGCTATGGCATCGCCTATCACGAAAAGACGCTGGGCCAGCTGTTCTGCAACGGCTCGGCAAAACAGATCGTCGCGATGCTGCTGGAGGAATGCGCAAAGGGCGAGGTCGACGTTCGCACCGGTCAGCCGGTGACCGACGTCACCCACGCCGACGGGAAGTTCACCGTCCGGTTCGGCGACCAGAGTTTCAGCGCCACGGCACTGGTGATCGCCACCGGTGGCCCGTCGATCCCGCAGATGGGCGCGACCGGCTTCGCTTATGACCTCGCGCGTCAGTTCGGCCTTAAAGTCGTCGAACCGCGCCCGGCGCTCGTCCCGCTGACGCTCGGCGGGGACGATGTGCTGTTCCGCGAATTGTCGGGAATCGCCGCACCGGTCGAGGCGCGCGCGGGCAAGGCGGCGTTTCGTGAGGCAGCGCTCTTCACGCACCGCGGCCTGTCTGGCCCGGCGATCCTGCAAGTCAGCAGCTACTGGCGCCACGGCGAACCCGTCACGATCGATTTCCTGCCCGACGCACCGCAAGACTGGCTGCTCGACGCCAAACGGACGCGCCCGCGTGCCACCGTGCGCGCCGCGCTCGGCGTGATGCTTCCCGACCGCCTTGCCGAAACGCTCGCCGAACGCCTTGCCCTCCCTGGCGAACTCGCGGCGCAAACCGACCGCAAACTCGCCGATGCCGAGTCGCGGCTCGCGCGCTGGGATTTCCGCCCCAATGGCAGCGAAGGCTTCGCCAAAGCCGAGGTCACGGTGGGCGGAATTTCGACCGCCAGCCTGTCGTCGCAAACAATGGTGGCCAAAACCGTTGCAAACCTCTATGCGGTCGGCGAGGCCGTAGATGTCACAGGGTGGTTAGGCGGCTATAATTTTCAATGGGCCTGGGCAAGCGGACACGCTGCCGGACAGGTGATTTAAGCCCATTGAGCCCCTTTCTGCTGGCCCGCCACCGCACCGGTGGCCGCCTATATTATTGAGATAATAATGACTTTCGAAAATCTTTCTCCCGTCCTTTCGGACGCGCTTACTGCGCGCGGCTATGAAGCGCTCACCCCCGTCCAGTCGCAAGTCAGCGAAGATCAGGCCAAGGGCCGCGACCTGCTCGTCTCTGCCCAGACCGGGTCGGGCAAGACCGTCGCCTTCGGCCTCGCGATGGGCGACGAGCTGATCGAGGACGGTCGACTGCCGTTCGCGACCTCGCCGCTGGCGCTGATCATCGCCCCGACCCGCGAACTCGCGCTGCAGGTCAGCCGTGAGCTGAGCTGGCTTTACGCCAAGGCCGGCGCGCGCATCGCAACCTGTGTCGGCGGCATGGACGCCAGCAAGGAACGCCGCGCCCTCGGCCAGGGCGTTCAGATCGTCGTCGGCACCCCGGGGCGCCTGCGCGATCACCTCGAACGCGGCGCGCTCGACCTCTCGGCGCTGCGCGTCGCGGTGCTCGACGAAGCCGACGAAATGCTCGACATGGGCTTCCGAGACGACCTCGAGGAAATCCTTGACGGCACTCCGGCGACGCGCCGCACGTTGCTGTTCTCGGCGACGATCCCCAACCCGATCGTTCAGCTGGCCAAGCGCTACCAAACGAACGCGCTGCGCATCTCGACCGTCGGTCAGGATCGCGGCCATGGCGACATCGCCTATCAGGCCGTCACCGTCGCCCCCGCCGATATCGAAGGCGCAGTGGTCAACCTGCTGCGCCTCCACGATGCCGAAACCGCGATGCTGTTCTGTGCGACGCGCGACAATGTCCGCCGCCTCCACGCCAGCCTTGTCGAGCGCGGTTTCGCCGCGGTCGCCCTGTCGGGCGAGCATAGCCAGAACGAACGCAATGCCGCGCTGCAGGCGCTGCGCGATCGCCGTGCCAAGGTTTGCGTCGCGACCGACGTCGCCGCGCGCGGCATCGATCTGCCGACGCTCAGCCTGGTGATCCACGTCGAAATCCCTCGCGATGCCGAGGCCTTGCAGCACCGTTCGGGCCGCACCGGCCGCGCGGGCAAAAAGGGCACCGCAGTCATCATCGTCCCCTATCCGCGCCGCCGCCGCGTCGACGGCATGCTGCGCGGGGCGCGGATCGAGGCCGAATGGATGGACGCCCCGACCGCCGCCGACGTGCGCAAGCGCGATCAGGAACGGCTGATGGAAAAATTGCTCACCACCGTCGAGCACGAAGCCGAAGATATCGAACTCGCGCAGCGCCTGATGGCCGAGCGCACTCCTGAGGACATCGCCGCCTCGCTGGTTCAGATGCACCGTGCGCTGATGCCGCCCCCCGAAGACCTCATCGACAACAGCGCTCGCGGCCGCGACGCCGCCGGTCGCCCCGAGCGCGGCGAACGCTTCGAGCGTCCCGAGCGCGGCGCTGGTGGCGATCAGCGCGAAGGGTTCGAGGACAGCGTCTGGTTCCGCCTCAACATTGGCCGTCACCAGAATGCCGATCCGCGCTGGATCCTGCCGTTGCTGTGCCGCCGCGGCCATGTCAGCAAGAACGAGATCGGCGCGATCCGCATCGGTCCCAAGGAAACGATGTTCAACATCCCGCGCGCCATCGCCGATCGCTTTGCCGAGGCGGTAATCCGCAGCGCCAATGAAGATGGCGAAGACGACAGCGGCGTCGCGATCACCCCGGCACCCGACGGCCCGACCTATCCGCCGCGCCGTGACAAGGGCGGCCATGGGGGCGGCCATAGCGGCCCGCGCGATGGCGCCCCGCGCAGCACGCTCGGCCGCGCCCCCGGCGGCGACCGCAGCTTTGGCGATCGTCCGCGTGGTCCCGGTGGCCCCGGCGGCAAGCCCACCGATCGCTACAAGCCCAAGCCCTTCGGCCAGCGCAGCCCGCGCCGTCCGTCGAAGTAACACGATAAGCCCTCCCCTTCAGGGGAGGGCAGCGAGACTTGCCAGCTTGCTGCCTTAGTCGCAGCGGGTGGGGTCTATCGGCCTTACGCCACGCAGACAGACCCCACCCCAACCCCTCCCCTGAAGGGGAGGGGCTTTCATCGCACCGCCCTTGCACTCCCCTGCTCGGCCCACCAGATGAACCGGACAGCAGGAGCGTGGCGCATGCAAGCAACCCAAGCCTTTATCGAAAGCCAGGGCGGACCCGAGGTCATCGACTGGCGCGACGTCACGCTAGGCGAACCCGGCCCCGGGCAGGTGCTGCTGCGCCAGACCGCGGTCGGGCTGAACTATCTCGACACCTATCACCGCGACGGCACCTATCCAATTCCGCTCCCCAGCGGCCTTGGCGTCGAATCCGCCGGTGAGGTCATCGCCGTCGGCGAAGGTGTCCACGGCTTCAATCCCGGCGACCGCGCCGCGACCTTCGGCCCCGAACGCACCGCCTATGCCAGCGCGCGGCTGGTTAGCGCAGCGTCGCTGTTCAAACTGCCCGCTACCATCGACGACGAAACCGCCGCCGCCGCATTGCTCAAGGCGTGCACCGTGGAGATGCTAGTCGAACGCTGTGCGAAAGTCGAAGCAGGCTGGCCGGTCCTTGTGCACGCCGCCGCGGGCGGGGTCGGCCTGATACTGACACAGTGGCTGAAGGCAATCGGCGCAACAGTGATCGGCACCGTCAGCACCGAAGCCAAGGCACACGCCGCGCGCGAAGCCGGCGCCGACCATGTGCTGATGTACAAAAGCGACGACGTCGCCGCGCATGTCCGCGAAATCACCGATGGGCAGGGCGTTCCCGTGACCTTCGACGGCATCGGCATGGCGACATGGGACGTTTCGCTGAAAGCCACCGCGCGGCGCGGGCTGATCGTGAGCTATGGCAATGCCGGTGGGCCCGTGACCGGGGTTAACCTGGGCGTTCTCGCGCAGCATGGCTCGCAGTTCGTCACCCGCCCGACGCTGTTCGACTATTATCTCCATGCCGGCGAACGCGCCGCCGGCGCAGCGCGGGTGTTCGAGATGATCGAAAGCGGCGCGGTGAAGATTACGGTCGGGCAGCGCTATTCGTTGCAGGATGCGGCGCGGGCGCATGCCGATTTGCAGGCTGGCCGCACGACGGGATCGACGCTGCTGATTCCTGAGCACCCTTAACACCCCTCCCGCCCGCGGGAGGGGCAGCGAGACTTGCGAACTTGTTCGCTAGTCGCAGCGGGGAGGGCTCAGCGACGTCACCTGCCCTCCCCCGACCCCTCCCTAAAGGGAGGGGAGAACCTACACCTTCAACCGCTCCGCATGCCACCCAACATGCTCGGCCATAAAGGTCGAGATGAAAAAATAGCTATGGTCATACCCCGGCTGCATCCGGATATCGGCCTTTTGCCCCGCACGTTCGCATGCTTCGGCCAGCAAGTGCGTTTTGAGCTGCTCGCTCAGGAAATTGTCCGCGTCGCCCTGATCAACCAGCAGGTCGGGCACGCGCAGCCCCTGATCGAGCAGCGCGCAGGCATCATAAGCCTGCCATTCCTCGCGGTCGTCACCGAGATAATTGCCGAGCGCCTTTTCGCCCCACAAACATTGCGAGGGCGCGACGATCGGCGAGAAGGCCGATACCGACGTGAAGCGGTCGGGTGTCCGCAGCGCCACCGTCAGCGCGCCATGCCCGCCCATCGAATGGCCGGTGATACCCTGCCGCGTCATGTCGGCAGAGGCAAATTCGCGCAGGATCAGCGACGGCAGCTCGTCCTCGACATAGGACCGCATGCGGTAATGCTGCGCCCAAGGCTCCGCGGTCGCATCGACGTAAAATCCCGCGCCCAGCCCGAAATCCCAGGCATCCTCAGGATCGTCGGGAACGCCCTCGCCGCGCGGCGAGGTGTCGGGCGCGATGAAAATCACGCCATGCTCGGCGCAGGCGGCGCGATATTCGCCCTTTTCCATCACATTGGCGTGGGTGCAGGTCAGCCCCGACAGATACCACAGCACCGGCAGCTTCGCGCCCGGCTCATGGTCGGGAACGAAGACCGCAAAGGTCATGTCGGTGCCGGTGGTCGTGCTGGCGTGCTTGTACACGCCTTGCGTGCCGCCATGGCTGCGAACGGTGGAGAGGGTTTCGATGGTCATTGGGGTTCCTGAACGGGGATAGCGGCGATGAGCGGATCATGCCCCCAATGGCGCAGCAGGTCCAGTATCGCGCCGCCTGCCAGCCCGAACGTCGCGGTGTTGCGGAGCGGGTGGACGCCCACCGGATCGGCGTCGGCCAGCGCCGCGTCGAGGACCACGGTGATGCTTCCCGGCGCGGCATTGATCGCGGCGAGCGGGGTCACCGAACCCGGGGTGATACCGAGCAGTCGTTCCATATCCTCGGCCTTGCCGAAACTGACATGCTTGCACCCAATCGCGCCCGGCAGCCGCTTCAGATCGACCCGCGCGTCGGACGGCACGGTGACCAGCCAAAACGCCCCGCCCTTGTCCTTCAGGAACAGATTCTTGGTGTGGACGCCGGGCATCGCGGCGTGCACCGCATCGCTCTCGGCGACGGTGAACACCGCGTCATGCGCATGTTCGGCGAAGGGGATCGACAGCGCACTTAGGTCCGCCCGCAATCCCGCTTCGCCGCGCATGCGTTTGTCTGCCGCTTACAGGCGCTTCAGCGCGCACAGCTTGTTGCCGTCGGGATCGCGCAGATAGGCAAGATAAAGCTTGCCGAAGCCGCCTTCGCGAACGCCCGGCGGATCTTCGATGCTGGTGCCGCCCGCGGCAACCCCGGCGTCGTGCCATGCCTTGGCCTGCGCCTCGTCGGCCATGGCGAAACCGATGGTGCAGCCATTGCCCGCGGTCGCCGGCTGGCCGTCGATCGGCGGGGTGACGAGGAACAAGCCGTCATTGTGCATATAGATCAGGCGGCCCTTGTCGTCCTGAATCCCCGGCTTGCCGCCGATCGCCTGGAACGTCGCATCATAGAATGTCTTGGCTTTGGCCACGTCGTTCGTGCCGACCATATTGTGACTGTACATCGCTCTCTCCTTTTTTCGTTGCGAATCGATACCGATCTTGTGCCAGCCTTGTCAGCGGAAGACCACCGTCTTGCGGCCGTCGATCAGCACGCGTTGTTCGGCGACCCAGCGCACCGCTTTTGCCAGCACCTGCGCCTCGACGTCGCGGCCGATGCGGATCAGATCCTCGACGCTATCGCGGTGATCGACGCGCTCGACCGCCTGTTCGATGATCGGGCCTTCGTCGAGATCGCTGGTCACGAAATGCGCCGTTGCGCCGATCAGCTTGACCCCGCGTTCCTGCGCGCGGTGATAGGGTTTCGCGCCCTTGAACCCGGGCAGGAAGCTATGGTGAATATTGATGCAGCGCCCCGCCAGTTTCCCCGACATGTCCTGCGACAGCACCTGCATATAGCGCGCCAGCACCAGATATTCGGCGCCGCTGCGCGCCATCAGGTCGAGGATCCGTTCTTCCTGTTCGGCGCGATTGGCGTCGCTCACCGGGAAATGGTGGAACGGCACCCCATGCCATTCGCTCAGCCGCCGCTGATGTTCGTGGTTCGACACCACCGCCACGATATCGATCGCGAGGTTGCCGGTCGACCAGCGGTGGAGCAGGTCGTTGAGGCAATGGCTGCCCTGCGACACCGCGATGACAAAACGCGGTTTTGCCGCGCTGTCGCTGATCCGCGCATCCATCGCGAAACGCTCAACGATCGGCGCGAACGCCGCCTGCACGCCCGCCAGCCCTTCGGGAAATCGCGGCCCGGCGCCGCGAAAGGCGACACGCATGAAGAAGCGTCCTGTATCGAGGTCGGCATATTGCTGGCTGTCGAGGATGAAGCCGTCGCGTGTCGCGAGCAGCCCGGTGACGGCGGCGACGATGCCGACCGCATCGACGCAGCTAAAGGTCAGGACATAAGGTCCGGTCAAATTGTCACTCCCTCTTGAACGGAAGGATCATCCTCAAAGCCCGCTCGTGCTGAGCCTGTCGAAGCACCGTTCTTCCCTTCGCCGTCGCATGAAGGAAGAACGGCCCTTCGACAAGCTCAGGGCGAACGGATCATAAGTATTAGATCAGAAGACGACGACGCTGCGGATGCTCTCACCCGCATGCATCAGGTCGAACCCCTTGTTGATCTCCTCGAGCCCCATGACGTGGGTGATCATCGGGTCGATCTCGATCTTTCCGGTCATATACATGTCGACGATCTTCGGCACATCGGTGCGGCCCTTGGCGCCGCCGAACGCGGTGCCGCGCCAGTTGCGCCCGGTGACGAGCTGGAACGGCCGCGTCGCGATTTCCTTGCCCGCCTCGGCGACGCCGATGATGATCGAGGTGCCCCAGCCGCGGTGACAGGCTTCGAGCGCCGTGCGCATCACTTCGGTGTTGCCCGTGGCATCAAAGGTATAGTCGGCGCCGCCGTCGGTCAGCTGGACGATCGCGGCGACCGTGTCTTCGCGGCTCATACCCTTGGTATTGAGGAAGTCGGTCATGCCGAACTTGCGGCCCCATTCTTCGCGGTCCGGGTTGATGTCGACGCCGATGATCTGCTTCGCGCCGGCAAGCCGCGCGCCTTGAATCACGTTGAGCCCGATCCCGCCAAGCCCGAAGACGACAACATTGTCGCCGACCTGAACCTTCGCGGTATTGATCACCGCGCCGACCCCGGTGGTCACGCCGCAGCCGATATAGCAGCTCGACTGAAACGGCGCATCCTCACGGATTTTCGCCACCGCAATTTCGGGCAGCACGGTGAAGTTCGAGAAGGTCGAGCAGCCCATATAATGGAAGATCGGCTGGCCCTTGTACGAAAAGCGCGTCGTGCCGTCGGGCATCAGCCCCTTGCCCTGCGTCGCGCGGATCGCGGTGCACAGGTTGGTCTTGCCCGACAGGCAGCTTTTGCACTGGCGGCATTCGGGGGTGTAGAGCGGGATGACATGGTCGCCGGGTTTCACGCTGGTGACCCCCGCGCCGATTTCGCGCACGATGCCCGCGCCTTCATGGCCAAGCACGCTGGGAAACAGTCCCTCGCTGTCCAATCCATCGAGCGTGTAAGCATCGGTGTGACAGATGCCCGTCGCCATGATTTCGACCAGCACTTCGCCCGCTTTCGGACCCTCAAGGTCGAGTTCGACAATCTCGAGCGGCTTCTTCGCTTCGAACGCAACGGCGGCACGGGTCTTCATGGCAAAACTCCCTTTCGCTGCGCCCCATCAGGCAAACGCGGCGCCAATGCAAGATGGAGGCGCTCCGGTCCGGCGCGCTTACCCGAAAAGGCGGCTCAGCACTCCACCACGCTGACCGCCAGCCCGCCCTTCGACGTTTCCTTATACTTATCGCGCATATCGCGGCCCGTTTGCAGCATCGTCGCGATCACCGTGTCGAGGCTGACGACATGCGTACCGTCGCCGATCATCGCGATGCGGCTCGCGTCGATCGCCTTGATCGCGCCCATCGCGTTGCGCTCGATGCACGGAATCTGCACCAGCCCGCCGATGGGATCACAAGTGAGGCCGAGGTTATGTTCCATGCCGATCTCGGCGGCATTCT
>JAHJHL010000046.1 GCA_018823905.1 Alphaproteobacteria bacterium | reverse complement strand
TTCATGACGTTGTCATATTCGACGACCTGTTTGCGGATGTCGTAGTTGCGCGCTTCGACCTTTTTCTGCGCGGTCTCGATCGCTTTCGACAGCCATTTCGAACCGATCGCTTCGCCATCCTCCAAATTCTTGTTCATCATCTTGGAGAACAAGGTGTCGGGACCGAAAATGCGCAGCAGGTCGTCGTCGAGGCAGAGGTAGAATTTCGACAGGCCGGGGTCGCCCTGACGCCCCGAACGGCCGCGCAGCTGGTTGTCGATGCGGCGGCTTTCGTGGCGCTCGGTCGCGAGCACGAACAAGCCGCCCGCGGCTTTCACCGCTTCCCGTTCGGCGGCGACTTCGGCGGTGATGCGCGCGATACCGGCTTCGCGTTCTGGGCCTTCGGGAACATCCTTCAGCTCATCGTCGATGCGGAACTCTTCGTTGCCGCCGAGTTTGATGTCGGTGCCGCGGCCCGCCATGTTGGTCGCGATGGTCACCGCGCCGGTACGCCCCGCCTGCGCGACGATATGCGCCTCGCTTTCGTGGAAACGCGCGTTGAGCACGCTGTGCGCGACGCCTTCCTTTTCGAGGTAGGACGATAGCAGCTCTGACTTTTCGATCGATACCGTGCCGACCAGCACCGGCTGGCCGCGCTCGTTCGCTTCGCGGATCGTCTTGGCGATGGCGCCGAATTTGTCGGTGATATTCTTGTAGAATTCATCCTCGTCGTCGATGCGCGCGATCGGACGGTTGGTCGGGATGTTGACGACATTCATCTTGTAGATGTCGAAAAATTCGGCCGCCTCGGTCGCGGCCGTGCCGGTCATGCCCGAAAGCTTGGGATACATGCGGAAATAATTCTGGAAGGTGATCGACGCCAGCGTCTGGTTCTCGGGCTCGATCTGGACGCCTTCCTTCGCTTCGACCGCCTGATGCAGGCCGTCGGACCAGCGACGCCCGTCCATCATGCGCCCGGTGAATTCATCGATGATCACGACCTTCCCGTCCTTGACGATATAGTCGGTGTCGATCCGGAACATCTGGATCGCCTTCAGCGCCTGATTGACGTGATGGACGACCTGGGTGTTTTCGATGTCGTAAAGATTGCTGCCCTGCAGCAGACCGGCATCTTCGAGCAGCCGCTCGACATGCTCGGTGCCGTCCTCGGTCAGGTTGATCGATTTGGACTTTTCGTCCTTCTCATAATCATCTTCGGTCAGCTGCAGGACGACCTCGTTGACGCGAATATAAAGTTCCGACTTGTCGTCGGTCGGGCCAGAGATGATCAGCGGGGTGCGCGCTTCGTCGATCAGGATCGAATCGACCTCGTCGACGATCGCGAAATTGAAGGTGCGATGGACCATCTGCTGGCGGTCGAACTTCATATTGTCGCGCAGATAATCGAACCCCAGTTCGTTGTTCGTCGCATAGGTGATGTCGCTGCCATAGGCGTCGCGGCGCTGCATTTCGTTGAGGTTCGGGACGATAATCCCGGTGGTCAGCCCCAGGAAGCCATAGACCTGCCCCATCCATTCGGCGTCGCGGCGGGCGAGATAGTCGTTGACGGTCACGACATGAACGCCCTTGCCCTCCAGCGCGTTGAGATAGGCGGCGAGCGTCGCGACCAAAGTCTTGCCTTCGCCCGTTCCCATTTCGGCAATCTCGCCGCGGTGCATGACGATACCGCCGATCATCTGGACGTCGAAATGGCGCATCCCAAGCGTGCGGACCGCGGCCTCGCGCACCGTCGCAAAGGCTTCGGGCAGGATGTCGTCGAGCGTTTCGCCAGCCGCAAGCCGCTCGCGGAATTTCGGCGTCTGCGCCTGCAGCGCCGCGTCATCATACGCCTGCATCGTGGGTTCAAAGGCGTTGATCTTGTCGACGATCTTGCGGATCGAAGCGACATAACGGTCGTTGGACGAGCCGAACAGGCTCTTGGCGAGGCCAGAAAACATCGAATATTCCTTGGAAGGTGAATGAAGAGGCGGCACGCAGGCCGCGAGAATAGGCAAAAAGCCCCAATGCGGGGCAGCGCCTGATGACCAGGACGCTAGGGCGCCGCTCTATTCGAGCGCGCGGTCGCTGCCGACAAGCAGGCCGGGAAGGTGCGGCGGTGCGGCTTTGCGCGCTTTGCGACCGGTACCGCCGCTCGATCGCCGGGTCGGCGTCGTCGCGGTCGGACGGCGTTCGCTATCGCTGACCTCGGCTTGGCCAGCAGTTTCGGCAAGCAGGACAAGCGCCCCCATCGCCGCCGGAACGGCAGGCGCGGCAACGGCCCGGTCGGCGGACGCCAGGCCGGTCAACAATGCCAAAAGGGTCAGCAATAACCGCAAGAATCGCCCCTATTGTCGTTCGGAGCGTAACATATTGTGCCCCGTTCACTGAACATAGGGTGAAAGGGGGACGGCGTCTAGGGTCCGCAACATGAATTCAGGGAAGCGCTTTAAGGATCAATATCATCGATAGCGACATCGATATTGACGCGGTAGCGCCGCGACAGCGGCTGTCCTTCCTTGTCGCGCGCAGGCCGATATGGCGCCCTTAACTGGATCTCGTTGCAGGGGTCGATCTGCGCCCCTTCTCCGCCGGCAGAGTCGGTGAGACCTTCAATACTTCCCTTGCACGCGGTGACTGCGCCGTGGGTGTTAACCGTATAGTCGACCCTCATATGGCCCGGGCTGGAGAATGGGAGGGGACCGGGTACAGCGTCGGGAATGCTCCAACGCACACGGTTGCTATATGTGCCGCCGACCGCTTGGCCCGCAGCATTCTTGCCCGGCAGGAAGCGCGCGCGCAGCATGGCCAGGTCGCATGTCGTCGTATCGAGGTCAGGGTGGCCGCTACCCGACGTGATCTCGCATTTCTGCACCTGGCCGCTCGCGTCATAGGTCAGGCGAAAGCCCGTCGTCCCCTCGCGCCTTTCCCGCATCGCGCGCGCCGGATATTCTCCGCGCGTCACCCAAGAGGCAGGATTGGTCGCGGGCGTGCCGGGCTGCTCAAGCCCGGTCCGTTCCGCCTTTTCGGGCGCCGCGAGCGCCGCCGTCATCATCGCCAGCAATATCATTGGCACTACTCCACCCCCGGATTCAGCTCTTTCACCTCGATCAGGAAACTCTTCGGCTTCTTGAACAACTTGCTTCTGCGGTTGACCGTCAGCCCCACAACCTCTGCCAACTCCATCACGAAATGCACGCAATTGCGCTTGTTCAGGCTGTAACTCGGCTGCTCGCGGTCGCGCCATTCGGCGACCTTAGCCATCAGCCGTGCATAGGTCGCATCGTCGACGGTAACGTCGAACTGGCGGTCGCTCTTGGCGATATAGTCGGGCTTCGACGTCTGCACCTCGCCCTTGACCGACCCGAGCAGGATCGCAGGGCTAACCGATGACGCGGTGAAGCCGTAATTGACGTCGACCACCTCGCCCGTCGCGTCAACTTTCCCCTTCAGCACGATGAAGGCGTGCGGAAAACGGTCACTGAAGTCGTGGCTGTAAAAGCTGACGACCACCTCGGCGCGCGCCGGGTTGGTCAGGCCGGCGCAAAAGAGCAGCAACGACAGGAGGATCAGGCGCAGGCCGCGGGTCATCGCCGCCCTCTTAGCCAGCGGCACGCGACCTTGCCAAGCCGCGATTGCCGCTTGACGCAAACATCAGCTTCGCATCATGTCCCACTGACAACAATGTAAGGAGGGGCGGATGGCACGGAAGGCGATTTTCATCACCGGCGGGGGATCGGGGATCGGTCGCGCGGTGGCGCGCCATTTCGCCGGCCAAGGCTGGTTCGTCGGCATCGCCGACGTCAACCGTGCCGGGATCGACGAAACCGCCGCACTGCTGCCCCAAGACGCCTCATCGCGCCACGTGATGGACGTGCGCGACCGCGATCAGTGGGCCGCGGCGCTCGACGCTTTTGCCGGGGAAAGCGGTGGCCGTCTCGACGTGCTGTTCAACAATGCCGGGATCGGTACCGGCGGCCAGTTCGCCGACATGCCGCCCGCCGAAGCCGATCGGCTGATCGCGATCAATTTCGGCGGCGTCGTCAACGGCATCTATATGGCGCTGCCCTTGCTCAAAGCCACGCCGGGATCGGCGATCCTCAACACCGGCTCGGCATCAGGCTTTTATGGCGTGGCAGGGCTCGCCATCTATTCGGCGACCAAGTTCGCAGTGCGCGGGCTGACCGAGGCGCTCGAAATCGAATTTGCGAAATATGGCATCAAAGTGCGTTCGCTGATGCCGGGCTTCATCGACACCCCGCTGCTCGATCAGGTCAGCGCCGACAGCAACGCACCGGCGCGCGACCGCCTGTCACAAAGCGGGTTCGAGATCGTGCCGGTCGAACGCGTCGCCGAGGCGGCGTGGACGGCGGTGCATGGCGACAAGGTTCACACGACGGTCGGCAAGATGGCAAAGCGGTTGGCGCGACTGGCGCGCTGGTTCCCGGGGCTGATCGTACGCCAGTCGAAGAAGATCGACGGGTTGGGTGCGGCGGGGCATTGATCCGCTAGCGGCCTTTTGGCCCGCTATAATCCGTTCGTGTCGAGCGAAGTCGAGACACCCATCATTGTAGCGCCAACCCGACGG
>JAHJHL010000045.1 GCA_018823905.1 Alphaproteobacteria bacterium | reverse complement strand
GCGCGAGGTCTTGATGTCGGCGGGGTCGGTCGAATGGCCGAGGTAGAGAAGATAGGGCGTTTCGATCATGGCTCGGGGCAACCTGCGGGACGATGAAGGGAGCAACTCTAGCTCCACCCGTCGCATTGCCCCAATATCCTGCGCCTCATATCCTATAGCCTGATGCTATAATCCTTCGATCACCGTGGCGAGCTCTTCCAGGAACGCCGACGCCGTTTTCGATGGCGGACGATTCTGCAAATATACTGCGTTAATGTCGAACGTGATCGCCGGCTGTAGTGGGCGGCTGGCAAGTCCAGGCGACAATTCCGCATGGGCGGTAAAATTATCGACGATGGCCATGCCGACCCCGGCGCTGACCAGCGCCGCAGCGACATAATAGGTGCGCGCCGAAACCACCTCGTCCAGCTCAACCTCCAGACGGCTGAGTTCGCTTGACAGCATCCGCCCGATCGGGCCGCCCTGCACCGGGCTGATGAACTTCTGCCCGCGCAGCTCGTCGAGATGCAGGCGCGGCGGCGCGGCGGGCATATCCTGTTCGCGGTAGATCACCACCAACTCACCCTCGCCAATCACCTGATGCGCGACCGGCGCCGACAGCGGCACTTCGAAACTGATCGCGATGTCGGTTTCGTGCTCATAAAGCTTGCGCACCATTTCGTCGTGGTGGAGCGTCTGCAAGTCGAACATGACATCCTCATGATCGCCCAGAAACCGCGCCACCGCTGCGGGGATCGCGCCCAAACCGAGCGAGGGCAGCGCCGAAATACGTAGCAACCCGCCGCGCCCGTGGCGCAGATTCTGGCAAGCCTGACGCAGCGAGCGCACCCGGTCTTGGATGTCGGACACTTCGGCAAACAGCGTGTGCGCATCCTGCGTCGGGATGAGCCGCCCCTTCGCTCGTTCGAACAAGGTCAGTCCGATCGAACGTTCGGCGTGGCGGAGCACCTTTGTTACCGACGGCTGCGACACGTTCAGCGCGCGCGCCGCGGCGCTGACCGTGCCATGCAGGAACACCGCGTGAAAGATTTCGATCTGGCGCAGGTTCATTCGTTCATCGCCCCAAGCTGCGGTTGTCGGGCCGCTATTTGCCCGTCCCTAAGGCGAAACTCGACGCCAACGTCGCCCTTATGCCATTGGGTTATAGGGGCTGCAACACCCCTTGCTGGACGCGGGGCGCCCGTTTGGGTCATGCTCTGTTCCTGAAAACGCCAGTTGGCGCGCGCGGTCAGAGCCGTTCACCATCGTCCCCGGAAAGGATCAGCTGATGTCGTCTCCACCTGCTTCGCGTTCGGTTCGCCGTCTAACCGGCCTGGTTTCCATGGCGGCTGCGCTGCTTTGCATGTCCGGCGCTGCGGCGCAGACCGACGCGACGGTCGATGTCATCATCCGCGGCGGGACAATCTATGACGGCGGTGAGGGCGAGCCGGTCGTCGGCGATGTCGCGATCCGCGGCGACAGGATCATCGCCGTCGGCAAATCCGGCCGCTATACAGCGACGCGCGTCATCGACGCGAAAGGAATGATCGTCGCGCCCGGCTTTATCGATCCGCACACCCACGCCGACAGCTTCCTCCGCTCACCCGACAAGGCGGTGCGCGTCAACGCCGCCTGGCTGCACCAGGGCGTGAGCACGGTGATGATCGGGGTCGACGGCAACGGGACACCCGACGTGGCGGCGGACAGCGGCAAGCTGGCGGCATCGGGGATTGGCACCAATATCGTACCCTTCGTCGGCTTCGGCCCGGTGCGGCAACGGGTGCTGGGTCAAGATGCGCGCGCGCCGAGCGCGGCTGAGCTTGACGCGATGAAGGCGCTGGTTGCGAAGGGAATGTGCGAGGGCGCCGTCGGGCTGTCCACCGGTCTGTTCTATGCCCCGCAAAGTTTCGCCACCACCGACGAGGTCGTGGCAGTGGCGCGCGAGGCGGCGATCCGCGGCGGGTTGTACGACACCCATCAGCGCGACGAATCAAGCTACAGCATCGGCCTGCTCGGGTCGGTGGAAGAAGCGATCGCGATCGGAAAGCAGGTGGGAATGCCCGTGCATTTTGCCCATCTGAAAGCGCTGGGCGTGGACGTTCATGGGCAGGCGAGCGCGGTAATCGCCATGATCGATGCGGCGCGCAAAGCGGGCATCGACGTGACCGCCGACCAATATCCGTGGCTTGCATCGGGAACGAGCCTGGACGCAGTGCTGTTGCCGCGCTGGGCGGTCGACGGTGGCGGCGCGGCGTTGCTGAAACGGCTCGACGATCCTGCCACGCTGATGCGGGTCCGCGCGGAAATGCAAGAAAATCTGCGGCGGCGCGGCGGGGCGAGCGCGTTGCTGCTGATCGCACAGGGCTTTGCGTGGACGGGAAAGACGCTGGAGCAGGTCGCGGCCGAATGGAAACTGGACAGCCGCGACGCAGCGCTGCGGATCATCCGTCAGAGCATCGAGGCGAAGAGCCGCGGACAGAAGGGCGGCGGCACCGCGGTCGCGTCGTTCAACATGGCGCAGGCCGACGTCGACCTGTTGATGCAGCAGCCATGGATGGTGACCTCGTCCGACGGATCCGACGGCCACCCGCGGATGTTTGCAAGCTTTCCCGAAAAATATGTCCGTTACGTCCGCGAACGCAAGGTCATCAGCCTGGCGACCTTCATCCGCCAGTCGACCGGGCGCACGGCCGACATCTACGAGCTCGACCGGCGCGGCTATTTGCGTCCGGGTTACTTCGCCGACGTCGTCGTCCTTGATCCCGCTGAATATGCGCCGCGCGCAGACTATGTCCGCCCACGCGAATTGAGCGTCGGGGTCAAAAAATTGTTCGTCAATGGCGCCTTGGCGGTCGATGACAACGGAACAACTGGCGTGGTCGCAGGTCGTGCCCTGTTACGGTCCCCGCCGCTTCGCTGCCCTTAGGCGGCATTGCTGCCTCAGGCGCCGCTTTATTCTGCTTACGACCGGCAATCGCGATGGGGCGGAGAAATCATTGACCGTCGGCTCGGATCATTCGATGGGGCCGGTCAAATGACAGCGAGACGTCGGCAATCGAGCGTTTTCCTTCCTCCCTCTGGAGATCCCACGGATGTCGATTGGCTCGAGCCCACGTCTTGAAGCCGCCAGACCATGCGTGGTCAAAAACGGATCGTCTTTCATGGGTTTAGAGGGCTCTAAAATGGCTGTCCCAGAATAACCGGGCACGCTGCTATACCCGTCAATCCGCTTGGAGACATTGAAGCTTGTATTTCCGCGCCGGCTGACGCGACGTCGTTTTCCCGTTGCCGTGTCGGGGCGCCAATGTTGGCGAATGCCGCGCACAGCGATGGGGCTTCGTCTGCGCTTATGCGCGACAACACCCCTCGGCCTTCAGGCGCAGCTGGATGGAAGATGCGAGCAGGTCAGGGGCATTCGGTAAACGCCAGGTGCGGTATCGACCATGCCTTGCTTCCCACCGCGTTAGCCCGATCACTCGCACGACTTTCCCTATTCGAATTTGTCGAAATGCGCGCGGCGGACGGCCTCGGCCATTACCGGATTGAGCGCTTTGATCGCGGCGGCTTTCTTTTCCCAGAAGACCGCGTCGGGGACCTGTACCCGGCCGCCCGGCGTGCCGCGTCCCGCACGGTGCATGGCGGCGGCCTGTTCGGCGCCATCGAGCTGACTATTGTTGGCGGCCTTTTCGAACAGCGCGAGTGCAAAGGCTTCGTTCTTTGCCACGCCGCGCCCTTCGCGGTAGGCGTAGGCGGCGGTCACCTGGGCGGGGCCGAATCCCGCCAGTGCAGCTTTGGCGGCATATTCAAAGCCCTGGACATGATCGGCCGGGATGGTGCGTCCCGAAAGCAGCTCGAAGCCGAGGCCATAGGCGGCCAATATGCTGCCTGCATCGACGGCGCGTTTCATATAGAACGCATATTTTCCTGGATCTTTGGCGATTGTCCCGGCGCTGCCGGTGCGGCCGGTAAGATATATGTCGGCCAGCTTTCGGCTAGCCAGAATGTCGCCGCGACCGGACAGGTTGGAAAGAATGGTGATCGCCTGGTCGAGGTCAGGCTCGAGCAGCCATTGCGGCTTTCCGCGCTCGGCACTGTTCGCGGCGTAGTCGGAAAAGCTGAACGGCTTGTCTGCGCCCTGCTGTTCGCGGGCGAGTTGAGGGACGGCAATGCCGGTTTGCAAGGCGCCCGCCAGTAAATGGCTGGCTTCATCGCCGGGCCGCGGGCGCGCCACCAATGCAAACGCGACCGCTTTGGCGATCATATCGCGCTTCTCTGCACGGTAGAGCGCGAAGATCTCGGGCCGCTTCTTGCTCCCATGACCTAATTTCATCAGCTTTTGATGATCGGTTTTTAGATCGCCGCCATCTTCGCAAAAGCTGCAAAAGCCGGGCTTGAAGGCGAGGCGTACATAGCCGGCGACCGCGTCGCGATCGCCGGCCTCGGCTCCTTGCCGGTAATAATCGAGCGATTCATCGAGATCGCGCATGCCATATTCGACCGACTCGGCGAGCAGCCCGACGCGCGCGAAGGCGGGCGCATATTTCTGGCCCATCGCCATCGCGTAATATTTCATCATATTTTCGCGAATCTTGTCGCGCGACCAGCTTTCGCCAAGCAGGTCATCGCGAATGCGGTCGGCGAACCGCACCTGCGGGGCGGCCTTTCCCGCGTCGGCTTCGGCCTTCAGCGCGAGAATATCGGGCTTGGCGTACCAGGCCTTGACCCGTGCCTCCGACGCTTTCAGCGCTTCGGGCGAAACGCTGCCTATGCCGATCCCGAGATCGCCCGACTGCGAATGCGCCGGGACGGCGACGATCGCTAACGCCAGACCGAGGGCCACGCGTCCGTTTAGAATAGCCATTGCCCGTTCACTCCCTGTTTGCGCCCGTTGCGCGTGTTTCCTGCGTCGCCGTCGCGCCGTTTGCGCGGCTGCACGATTGGTCATGGCCAAGGCTGCACGCCCTTGCGAATGCCGTTTCGGCGCTGCCGGGATTGCGGATGCTGTCCGGTCCGTCGCGCAGCAAGCTGCCGAGGTTGAAGCATCCATTGGGTTCGCCCGCTTTGCACGCCCTTCGCAACAGCGCCTCCGCGCGGCGATGATCGGTGGTGCCGGTCATGCCGTTCATCCAGATCATGCCCATATTGTCACAGGCGCGCATCGAACCGTCGGCACAGGCTCGGTCGAGCAATCCGGCGGCGCGTCCAATATCCGCAGGTCCGGCCTCGCCGACCATCAGCATATATCCGAAATTTGCGCAGCCCTCTGCGCTGCGTGCCTCGCAAGCGGCCTCGAACATCCGTCGCGCACCGGAGAGATCGCGCGGTCCGCCTTCGCCAAATTTCATCATGGCGGCGGCATTGTTGCATCCGCCGGCAAGCTTGCCGTCGCATGCTTTTGTGAACAGCGCGCGCGCATCGGCCAGAGCGGCCGCTCCGCCGGACTTGCTGTAACGCATCTGCCCCAGATTGTAGCAGCCGCCTGCATAGCCCCCGTCGCACGATTGCTGGAAATGGCGCGCGGCTGCGGCGACGTCGGGCGGACCACCGACACCGTCTTGCAGCAAAGCACCCAGGAAATTGCAGCCTATCGCATCGTCTGCGGCACAGGCTTTTGCTGCGTAGCGGCGCGCGGCGGCATAGTCCTGGGCGACATCCTTGCCTTCATAAAGGCGTATCGCTTCGCGTCGGCACGCTTTTGCGTCGCGCTGGATGTTGCACACTGCTGCATTGTCTGCCGCTTCAACCTTCTCCGCAGCGGTCGCTTCGGCGTTGGCACCAACGCAGGCGACCAAGAGCGACAATAGGATGGCGAGCCGTGCGATTGATACCGTCATTGCCGATCCTCCTTCGCCGGCATCGGGGCATTGGCCCACGCGAGGCTCGCCCTGATGTCGCCGATCTTCTGCTTTTGAACGCCGGGGGTGCGGCCGATGTCCAGAAACTCGGTCCACTCCTTGCCCTTAACGCGATAAGCCAGCGTGGCCGTGTGATCATCGGCTGCGCGGGCCAGCCGGGTCTGGTGGGCGGCGGGCAGGGTGAATTCCGCCGCGCCAACCGCCGTGTTGCCGCTCCCGCTTTGCTTCGCAAACGGCAGGCGGCTGCCGTCGGACAGGCGCAGTTCAAGCTCGTCGATATTGCTCTTCATCCGCGCCACCCAGCGCCCGGTTCGGGTGATGTACATCATGCCGCGCGGTTCGAAGGTTCCCGGTCTGGAGAGGTGAAAGAAGACCACCTCCTTGTCCGCCCGGTCGAGGATGCGATAGACGTTCAATCCCGCCGACAGCCGCGATCCCGTAAATCCGCCCCGGCGCGACCGCCATACTCCCAGTTCGAGCGACAGCGGGCGCAGCGCCAAGCGCGTCCCGGCCGAGGTTAACACGCGCTTCGGTCCCGGTCCTTTTTGAAACATCAAAAGCAGGTCTTCGCTGTGCAAAAGCGATTCATATCCGGCCTGCATCAGCGCCGAATATTTCGTCCGTTTGCATTCCGCGTCGATCATCGCGGCAAAGTCTTTCGACAGCGCTTCGAACTCCGCCTTGCGCGGGGCATCGACATAGTGGCGCAGGACGGCGTTGGCGGGATAGGACCATTCTATTTTGCTGAGCGCGGCATATTCCCCGTCCACTTGGCAATCCTTCGGCTCGCCGCTGACCTTGCTCGGCGCCGCGATCAGGGCGTCGGCGACCAGTCTTGCACTGTCTATCAGCTTCCATGGGTCCGGACGGGCCGTGCGCGTCAGGCATCCGCGCCATTCGGATTTGCCCTTATCGAAACTCTCTATCCTGGCCAATTGTTCGGGTTTCAGCGCGCGTCGCAAATCGGATTTCACGGTGAAGCGCAGTTGTACGAGCGCGCGATATGCGCCCAGAGTAAACAGGTCGCAGCCTTCGTTCGCGCCCAGCGCATAGTCGGTGAGGGCGTAAAGATTGGCGAGCGACTGAACGTGCTGAGCATTGCCTGCCTGCGCGGCAACCGGTGGAGCTTGTCCGACGAGGGCGAGCGATGCGACGATCGCGGCTGTTTTGTTCACCATCTTTCCTTTGTCAGTCGGGCGTGGCGCGCGGAGGGCGCAACCGATGCGTTTTGACCGGCTGCGTTTCCTCGAACCGGATGGATGCGACCTCCATCCAGTTGCCACGCGGCATGTCGAAGTCGATGAACATGGTGCCGCCTGTCGCGCAGCAGCCGCCGTCGCTGGCCCGTTTCACCGGAACCGCAGCGAACATCTCGCGAAAATCGAACCGCACCCCGCCGCCCCGCGAAAAGCCACCCGGAAGCAGCGCGGCAGCTTCATCGAGCAGGTCGTTGACGTCGAAACTGGTCCATCCCTGGTCATGACGCGACAACAATATGTCGGAATTGCCCGACCCGCTGCCCGCCCGTCGGCCGGGTGCGTGGAGCAGCAACAGCTCCTTGCTGTTCTCGACCAGCGCCGGCGGTGCGAACCAGCCATCGGTCTGGCGCGCGGCAAGGACGGTCCAATCGAGTGCACCGGCGCCTTCGGTAATCACCAGCATTTCGACCCGCGGACCATCTTTCGGAAACAGAGCCATATGCTGCCATGTTAATGGCCGTCCCTGTTCAACCGACATGATGCCGCCGAAAGCCATCGGGTAGCAACGTGCCTCGCTGCGAAAGAGGCATTGGCTACCCAGCGTGGCAGCGAGATCCTCAGTTACCGTCACGGCCGCTTCGACGTCTTCGCGATTGCATCCGCTCTGATATTTGCCGTCCGGACAAACATATATGGTCGGCTCGTTGAATTCCTGCGCGATATCGACCGCGTCGGCACCTCCTTGGGCGCTGACGCTGACCGCCATGACGCTCAGCGTCACGGCGGTCAGCCTCGCCCCCCTCAGAGCGATCATGCGGTGATCTGCCCGGCCAATGTGCAGCCGTCCTTGATCCCAAGCTTGCAACCCAGTCCGAAATAGCGCTTCGCGGCGGCCTTGTCGGCGGGTCCGCCCTGGGCGTCGCGCGACATTATCCCCGCGTTCATGCACGCGCCGGCATTGCCCGTATTGCAGGCCTTGCCAAAGCTCGACCGCGCGCCCGTCAGATCTTTCGCGACACCGGCGCCATTATATTGCGCCACGCCATATTCGAGGCACCCGTCGGATTTCCCCGCCTTGCACGACAGGTCGAACGATTTCGCCGCGCCCACCGCGTCGACCGGGCCACCCTGACCGTCGCGTTGCAGAAGCGCCAGCGCATAACAGCCGTCCGCGGCATTGCCGGGGCAGGATCGGGCCAGATATTGCCGCGCCTTTGCCATGTCGGGTCCGCCGCCGACCCGGCCATGGAAATAGCTTGTCCCAAGGTCGTAGCAGGCGTTGGCGAGCCTGGCGTTGCACGCCGTGGTCAGCGGTGCGATCGCACCGGCCGGATCCGGTGCTCCGCCCGATCCGGATTTCAGCATCGATCCATAAACTTCACAGGATTTGGCGATGCTTTTGGCACAGCCCTGCCGATAGGCGCGGCGCGCCAGCGGCAGGTCTTTGGCGCCGCCCTGGCCTTTGAATGCCATCGCGCCGAGATTGTTGCATCCTGCACCATTGCCATCGGTGAAGCAGCCGAGTTCATATTTCGCGCGGGCGGTAGCGAAATTGCCCGCATTAAAGGCCGCCTGCGCTTCCATGCTGGCGCCGCTGCCGCCCGCTTCGACCGTTACCTTATCGCTGGCCTGCGCGGTCGCCGCATCGGGCGTCAGCGCAGCCCCCGTCATCGCGGCCAATGCCGCCAGTACGATTGCAAATGCTCTCATGTCTTTAGTCCCCTGTTATTGGCAAACCGGGTGGCTGCTGCTCAGGCGGCGGCTTCCGGTGCAATTATATGATCGGTATCGATCGCGGGTTTGCTTCGCGATTTCGGCGCTGCTGGGCGTACGAACGGGCTGGAAAGACGGCGACTGTCTGCCGGAGGAATAATTGCCGCCCGCCGACCCGTTCTGCGCCTGCCAGCGCCGCGTGCTGGCGCCCGGCATGTTGGTGCAATTGTAAATCCCGCAGTCCTGCCCGCGTTTGCGTTTCGCGATCTCCGATGCGGCGATTCCGGCGACCGGCCCGGAGGGGAACCAATATTCCAGGACGTAAAGATGATCTTTGAATATGCCCGACATCGCGCCCGCGCGCGCGGCGGCCAGCGTGGCCGTTTCTGCCTGTGGCTTCGACCGGCTGTAATAGAGTGCGTAATAGAGCGCGCTGTCATAATTGCGCTCGCCCATGAAGCTTTCGAACACCGCTTGCTTCTTTGCCTGCGCCTCGTGCGCCGCCCGGCGAGAGGCTTGCTGTCGCGCTTCAATGGCGTGCCTGCGATTACGGAGTTGCGTGCCGAACTGGCAGATCTCGCGGCTGGAAGGGTCGCCGGGTTTGCAGGCATTCAACGCGATCTGCTCGGCGGGCAGGTAATCGTCCATATTGTAGAGGATGCGGGCTAGGTCGATGCACGACTGCCGATTGCCGAAATCGCAATTCACCCGGCGATAGCGCAGCGCCTTTGCCGCATCGAATTGCTCCGATGCGCCGTCGGTAAAGATGGCTTCGGCGACCTCGCAGCCGTCGCGGTCCTGCGACGAACAGGCGCGGATCGCGAAATTTCCGGCGCTGGCGAGGTCGCGTTCAACGTCGCCTTCGCCCGCGAAGAAAATCAGCGCCAGTCGCCCGCATGCCGCCGCATCGTTGGCCGCGCAGGCCGCCTGCAGGTATCGAAGGCTCAAAAAAGGATCATAGCCGGGGTGCGCGGGGTCGGACAAAGTCCGGCCCGCCGTCCAACAAGCTGAGGCATCGCCCGCATCGCAAAGTTGGCCGACGGCCGTCAGATCCGGCTTGGAGGAAGCAGCGCTTGCCGGCCCGTTCCACAGCAGGACAGGAACGGCGACAGCGGTCAAGACGCTGGTTGCAACCCTCCAAAATATGCTAAAAATCGCTCGCCCCCCGGAATAGCTTGAAATTTGGCACTGACCAAGCTGGTCGAAGGCCGCCGCAAACCCGCAACCGGCGGGATGCAACGATGGATGCTGGTTTTGAGACAGCGACGTCGTGGCCCGCGTGGGTCACGACGTCGCCGACTGCCGGCTATGGGTCGCAGGTCGCCGTCAGCGATCGCAATTCAATCGATTTGCCCGTTCATTTCATCCTCCATATGGAGGATGTTGAAGATTTATTCGCAGAATTTCAGTTCGGTGTCGTCGCGCCGATGCGGCCGACCAGGCCCGCGAGATCGGCCTGCCGCGACGCGCCGGTCTTTTCCAGCACCCGCCGCAGTTGGCTTCGCACCGTGCTGATTGCGACCCCGCCGGCAGCGGCGATGTCGTCGGGCGTGTCACCGCGGGCGATACCGCTGGCGACGCGGGCTTCCGATGGCGTCAAATCGAACAGCGATCGCATCAGTGTTGCCGACGGCACGCGGTCGGACGCCACGGGGACTAAAAACAGCAGGGCATAGCTATCGCCGAACACGTCATGCGCGCTGCGGCGAACGGGAATCATATGTGCGACCTGCTGCGGCACGCCTAGGCTGTCGCGGATCGGAAACGATCGAACTCCGTCGTCCGATTGGGCGGCCAGCGCTTCCAGCGCTTCTCTCAAAATGCGGTCGGCTTGGCGGTCGGCAAGGCGCAGCCGCCCTTGCGCTCCCCATATGACATGCGGTTCCGCCGCGCTCGCTAGCGGGCTGCTTTCCGCCACTTCGCCGCCCATACCGAGCAGGAAGGCGGGGAGTTGCAGCGCCGCCAGCGCCTCGGCTGCGCCCTGCGCGCGCTTATATTGCAGGCGGGCGCTGACCAGCGCGCTGCGAACGAGATGCGGGCGCAGCATGTTGAGCTGGTCGATGGTTGCCGAATCGATAGGCCCATCGTCGAAGGCGCGCTCGACGCTGAACACGATATTATCGCCGGTCGGGACCGACACCGCCGTTCCCGCCGACCACCCCAATCCGCGCGGCCGGAAAAAGTCGCGATAAATCGGGTCGGCGTCCAGCTCCTGATCGCTCCAGAAATCATGTTCGGAGAAAAAGGAGGGCGACTCCTGCCCCATCAGGCAGACGCGGCGGCTGCACTTGCCGAACCAGCCATCCTCAACATAGGCTGCAAAAACGTCGGCGACGCTTTCTGACGCAGTCCAGTTCAGCGCCTTGCGGGCGGAAAACAGCAGGCCACCCGCTGATCCGGAAAGCCCGGCGACCTCATCCAGAACCGCAGGCCATGCCTCCGGCATGACGGAACATTCATATATTCGATCAACAAGCTCATCTTGCATTTTTAACTCCCCACCATCGACAGCATTCTTCTATCTGGCGGGAAAAATTGCAAGTTTTGGAAAGATTTTTTCGATCTGGCGGCGGTTTCGTTGCGCAGATCGGCGCCAGGATTGCCAATCCGAAACACGGGAAAGATAGCCAATTGTCGCAGGCCCGGGGGACGCTCACTACCTGTTGCGGCGGCTATCGATCGCCAACGGTAATGAAGGGCGCCCAGGCATTGGGATGGGCCCAGGTGTCGGTATCGGTGTCGCCGCTGATGTCATCGCGGACAATTTTCATAGCAGCTTGGAGGGCCTCGGCGGGCGACCCGTTGGGATGGTTTTTCAACCATCGCGTGGCGGCAACGGTGAGCTTTGGCGCGACGGCGTCGCGAACCGGCCAGTGAGATACCAGCAGGCTGGGTGCTCCCGCGAAAAAGAACGAGCGCGCCAGGCCCGATAGTCCCTCGCCATTGGCACCGTCGCTACCTCCCGTGTTACAGGCGGACAGCACGACCCACTTGGCACGAATGCGCAGTTCGGCAATCTCGGAGCTGGTCAGATAGCCGTCGTCCTGCAGGCTCGCGGTGGCAGGCGGGGACAGGACAAGCCCGGGCTCGGTGAGGCCGGAAAGCTCTTGCGCGAGCAGGCCGTGCGTTGCGAAAACGATGACATCGGCTGCGAGCGAGGTCTGGCGAACACGGGTCTCGGTCGCTGCTCCAGCAAGAAAGAGTGCATCGGGCGGCGCACCTGCCGCGCTCCATAGGGCGCTCAATTCTTCCGCCGTCCCCGGAAGGCGCGCCAGCTTTCGGAGGGCGCCCGGGTCGGCGAGCGAGGCCGGTATCCCGTCGCTGCCGGGGCGCTGAATATCTGTTGGGATACCGGATGGCGGCCCCCGACTGGCGCCGCGCCGCGCCGAGGTGCCTTCAAGGACGGGGTCGCCGAACCCGAGAAATGGCCGGGCTTCGGCCGCATCGCGATCGACGCGGAAGCGCCTGAGGAATGCTAGAGAATTCAGCGAAGGCACCTGAATCTGCGCGATATCTTCAGCGAACCATTTCGCCGAGCGCAGCACAACAGGGTCGCCATTCGCACCGGTGGGTATTTCACGGACCAAGATTCCGAACGGCATGCTCGCGAGCGATCCGGCGGGCGATATGAAAAGCACGCGCTTACCTGAGAACTGCTTCGCAACCGGGGCGATGATCTCGGCGTAAACGGCCTGCGCGGTCACGAAGTCGAACGGATAGGCGCCATCGCCCTCCCGTTCCCACGCAGCGCGTTGCTCCGGATCGATATCGACTTTCGCGCCGACATCCCAGAGCAGCCGGGTTGTCTGCTGTTTCAGCCGATCATCCGTCCAGTCGCTGCGTTTCCAGGTCAGGCCTTCTTGAGTCAGCAAGAAAATGTGGGTCGAATATTCCGTCGGAAGCACGAAGATCGCCGCTTCATCCGGTCCCAATAATGACTTCGCCTGAGCAATCGACAGGGCGGGTGGTCGGATAAGGGCAAAATAATCCGGGGACGCTGCGCTGAGCTTCGTATCGATCGCCGCCACCTCACGCGCGACTGCATCCCGTTGCGAAGTTAGATCCTGCTGGGCGCGGAGATCCGTCGCCGTCGCAAACCCTGCCAGCGCGAGAAGGCGTCGATCAATGGCCTGCCAGTCGGCGCTCAGCTTCTGCCTTTGTTCGACGACGGCCGATAGGCCGACGGCATCTGCCGACCGGTTGGCGGCCTTCAGCGCGACGGCGCGGCTGGTGCTTCCATCAAGCACGATTTGCGCGGCGACAAATGCCGCTTGCTCCCGGTCGGGCAGCTTGCTCTGCCACGCCGCCTCTATCAGTTGCCGTTCGGCGGCGCGTGCTGCGTCGAGGTCGCGTGCGAACTGGGACTGGTCGCCGATACCGAAGCCACGAGCAGTCATCCGGTCCCGAAGAACTTCGACGACATGCGCGGCAAGAGGAAAAGCGCGGGCGGCGGTTGCGGGCGCGCGAAGCAGCGCGTCGGCGAGCGCGGCTTCACCCAGCAGCGTGTCCGGATGGTTCAGGCCAAGCTTGCGGCGCCGCCCCTGCAAGGCGGCGTCCAGCGTTGCCACTGCGTCAGCCCGGTTGCCCATGCCAAGGAGGGCAAGGCCGACGATGGTCTGGCTGGTCAGGCTATCGGGATGATCGGTTCCCATCGCTGCCGTCCGGCGCGTGAGAACCGACCGGGCCAATGGCAAGGCTTCCTCGAACTGTCCCATGTCGATCAGGTTGGCTGCCAGATTATGGTCGGCAAGCCACGCTTCCGGGGTGTCGGCGCCGGCGACGTGATAGCGCCTCGTCACCTCGCGAAAAAGCGCGTCGGCTTCGACATAGCGGCGTTGCTCATGCAGATTATGCGCCAGATTGTTCGCGATGAGGATAGCGAGGGGATTGTCGTTCGGGGTTCCTTGCGCGGCAATTTGGTCGCGCACCTCGCGCAGCAACGCTTCGGCATCGCGCAACCGGTTCTGACCCGTGAGCGATCCGGCAAGCGTGTTCACGATGGTCCACCGGCTCCGTCGACCTGGCGCGGATACGGCATCTGCGGAAAGCAGAAGGCCACGCAGAATCGCCTCGGCCTCGCTATAGTTTCCGAGAAAATTGAGATTGGTCGCGAGGCTGTTGCCCGAATTGAGCACCGCCGGGTCGTCGGCGCTGTAGCTAGCGCGATCAAGGTCATGCGCTCTGCGAAAATGGGCGGTGGCTGCGGCTGCGTCACCGGTCTTGCTGAGCGCGACGCCGCGTTCATGGTGCGCAATCGCGACCTCTTCCACAAGGTCGCGGTAAGCTATCGACCGCGTGTCGCCGCCAGATTCGATCTGCGCGAGCCGCGCCTCCATTTGATCAAGGTCTTCTGGCTGTGATCCATCTTTCGCCAGAGAGGTCGCCGCAAAAGAAGCCCAGGCGATCATCCCGATCAGGAGGCAGCAGAGTTGGCGCAGCATGGGATGCCTACCCGTCGTCTCCGGGCAGCGCCGACCGATAACGATAGCCTTGCCCGCAATTGCTACGATGCGCGAGGTAATGGGACGCCGAGGGGCGCTCGGCGGCGATCCGGTCGAGTATGCTATATCCCTGGATACGATATTCCCCGCTCGGATGTTCGGCGAGCCAGAGCCCCCACAACAAAGGATCGGGCTCACCCCTCATCCAGTCTGGCCGCGGCAAGTCAGACGCCGCGACCCAAGCCAGGCCGATCACCTTCGATGCGCCCGCATTGTCGGTGATCCGTAAGCTGTCGACGCCCTTTATCGATGCCGTTGGCAAGGTACGAAAACTCTCAAGAGTCGCGACTTTTTGGTTTTTGCTGATCATATCACCGCTTTGGCTGCCGCCGCACCAGCCCCAGAGCAGGCTCGCCAGTTTGCTATCGACTCTTTGTGCGGCAATGCCTGCAAGGGCGCTCTCACCCTCAAGAAATACCGCCCTGGGCGTGCTGCCGATGCTCATTCCGCGGGTCATGCCGCCCCGCGTGCGCCCGCTACCGGTCAGGCTTCGCTCAATCGCTGTAAGTTCCGCAAGCGACGGCCAGTCCAGCCCGGCCAAGAAAGCGTGTGCCGCCTTGGTAAGGCTAGGATAAGTGGGGCCGTCAACGCGGAACGGCGCGTGTGTGATGTCGATCTGGGTCAAGCGCCCGCCGGAGGTTCTGACAACCACCCACCCGACTGGTCCGCTTGCGCAGACTTGGTCACCGGCTGCGAGCAAAGTTCCGCTTTGTGCCTTCTGCCAGTCCTTCGCGCCGGCGCGCCGGACAATGGCCGCGCCGCTGGCTCGACTGATCACGGCGGCCGCTGTGATGATCGTCGCAATATCAGGCTGCACGCCTTCTACGCTCGCTGCGGCGACGATATCGCTGCATCGCAATTCCGCGGCACCAGCATGAACTGCCGTCAATCCGCCCAATATGGCAAAAACGCCGGTGCTGAAAAGAAACCAGCGCATATGCCCCCTATTAGTTTGCCCCAGCATTCGGCCGAGGCCTTAGCTATACGTATGTCTTGGGAGCCATCAAGCGATCATTCGGAGCGACGGCGGGCGCAATACCTGGTCCGCATACTTCGTTTGGGGGGCAAGGCTGCCCGTCTTAAATTTGGTTCAGCAGCATGGATATGAATCGCCAGTCGGACCAATCGCTCTTTTTCCCTCCGGCCAAAGCGGCAAGGTCTAGCTTCGCTTGCCGTACGATTGTGAGGCGGCGCGACGGTATGACGTAGAGGCGCTGGTCGCCGGCACCAGCCGCGACCACCATGTCGGCAGGAAGTTCGGCTGCATGAGCGGCGATGTCCGTTGAGCGGGTGACCGGGTCCGTTGCGAGGGTCGCGCGCGGTAGCCACCAGGTCAGCCCATAGGCCGGATTTGCGTCACTGCTCTTGAACAGTTCCCCGAGCGCGACGGCGTCGACAAGTGGCTTGCCGTCCTGCTTGCCGCCTAGGCGAACGAACTCCCCGATCTTCGCCCACTCCGCGGCGGCGAGAACAAGACCTTGGGGCATTAAGGGCTCTCCATCGGGACCGTTCCGCCAACCCCCGACGTTCACGCCGATCGGGCCGAGGATACGCCGCTCGACATAAAGGCGCGGATTGTCGCCATTGCCCTCGGCGACGAGCTTGCGTCGCATGACCTCACCGAAAATCTGCATCGGCGCCGGGCCATATTGGAACTTGCTGCCCGGCAGCGCGCTGAGCGGGGCGTTTAGCGAATCGAGATAGCCTTGGGGCCGGCCGACGGTCGAGGCCTGCCCGCCCGTCATCGAAAGCAATTGGCGAAGCGTGATCCGGGATTTTTCGGGATCATTTTTCCATTCGGCGAGCGTGTCTGATGCCCGCTCGTCGAGCGTCAGCAGACGATCCTGGACGGCGGCCGCCGCCATCAACCCGACAAGGCTCTTGGTTCCCGACCAGAGTTCTCGGGGCGTCTCGATATCCGCCGAGCGGCAACGAAGCTTGCCGTCCTCGAGTATGAGCAGCGCGACGCCTCCATGGCTCTCGGAATAGGCGATTGCCTTGTCGCATCCGGGAAGCGGCGCGGGATCGGCCGCTAGGGCGGGCAGGGCCGCAAGGGCCGCGGCAAAAAGGAGGATCGTGCGCTTCAAAATCCGACTCCCATGTTCTGATGCTTGTCATCGGCGATATTATCGATAATAAATTCAATCGCAATCATCGATTGCCCGCGCGTACCGCCCGATTAGGATGGCGCCTGACGAATGGAAGCCGAACGGAGAGACATGGCCGCGACGAAAACCGAAGACGACAGCGCGCCGACGCAGGACCGCGTGATCGCGCGGCTGCTGACCGACGACATCGTCGAATGGCGGATCCCGCCCGGATCGTGGCTCCGCGAACGCGAGATCGCCGCGCGCTTCGGGGTGAGCCATGCCCCGGTTCGCGAGGCGTTCCGGCATCTCGCGCGGATCGGGCTCGTCAAGGTCGTGCCGTGGCGCGGCACTTATGTCATCGACATCGACGAGCATGCCGCGAACGAGGTCTATGAACTCTGGAAATCGCTGTTCGGCGTCGTTTGCCGACTGGCGGCCGCCGAAATGACCGACCGCGACGGGCGCGAACTGATGCACCGGCTTGTCGAATATAAGGATGTCACCCAGCGCACCGAGAACACGTTCGAGCATATCAAGGTGTCGAACCGCATCGGTCGCTTTATCGCCAAACGCAGCAATGCGCCGCTCGCGCTCGAGCTCCTTGATCGGGTCGCGCTGCTCGCGCGCTGGCAGCACAATGTCTATACCGACAGCTATATCGAGACGCATGGCAACGAGGCGGCGAAGCGCTCGGCCATTTTGTACGACGAGCTTTGCCGGCATATCGTCGCGCGCAACGGCGACGCAGCCGATGCGGTGGCGCGCGACCTAATCGGCGTGACGCAGAGCAGCTTCGGGCGCGCGCTCGAGGAATATAAGGCTCGCCACGCAAAGCCCAAACCGGGTCGCCGCCGTACCAAGACGACATGAGCGGCTTTTCAAGCGACCGCCGTACGCTCCTCAAGGCCGGCCTCGCGGCGCCGATCGCGTTGCAGGCCGGACCCGCTGCGGGCACATCGGGGGATTTGACGATGTTCGGACCCGAACGATTGTTCGCCGACGTCAAAAGCTATGCCGAGGCTGGCAACAAGCAATCGGGCGGGGCGGGCGACGGCTGGACCGCCGATTGGACCGCGAAACGCTTGACTGCGGCCGGGTTCGAGGTCGAACGCCAGTCGTTCGATGTGCCGTGGTTCGAGGCTTCGCGCTGCGAACTCGTTCTGGGGGATCTCGGGGTGCCGCTCGTGGCGCAGCCACTGGCGATCGAGACCGGCGAAACCGGGCTCAAAGGCCCGCTGCGCCTTGTCGAAGCCGCCGGTCGCCTCGACGGAGCGATCACCGTGCTGCGCTTGCCGTATCGCCGCTGGTCGAGCCTCGTCGATCGCGCCGTCCGCGACCCGCTCGCCGATGCGCTGGCGCGTGGCGCGAGCGCCGTCATTCTCGTGACGACCGGTCCGACCGGCGAAGCCTTGCTCCTTAATGCGCCGGCCGATCGGCCCGCCTCGGACAAGCCGCTCGCCTTGCTCGCGCCGCGGCGTTCCGCGCCGGTGATCGAGGCCGCGCGCTACGGCTCTACAGCGAAACTGTTGCTTCGTGGTCGCGGCGGGTCGCGCCTCGCGCAGAATGTGATCGGTAGGCGCGTTCTCCCGGGCCGCCCCTGGCTCGTCGTCTCCACGCCGCGCTCGGGCTGGACCGATTGCGCGGGGGAGCGGGGGCCTGGCATCGCGATCTGGCTCGCGCTCGCCGACTGGATGCCGCGCGCGTTCCCGCAGCGCAGCCTGCTCTTTGTCTGCAACAGCGGGCATGAATATGAAAATCTCGGCGCAAGCCATATCGTCGAAAAGGTCGGCCCGCCGACAGGCGATACCGCTTTCTGGCTGCATCTTGGCGCCAATGCCGCGACGCGCGATTATCAGGAAACGCCGGGGCGCCTGCTCCCGCTACCGAGCGCCGATCCCTATCGCTTTTTGATGACCTCGCCCGGATTCGTCGAGCGCGCCCGCCACATATTCAAAGGCCAGCCCGGATTAGAGATGGCCTATCCCTCGTCCGAAGGGACTGCCGGCGAACTCTCCGAGGTCATCAAGGCCGGCTATCCAAGCCATGCCGGCATCTTCGGCGCCCATCGGCATCACCATGCGGCGACCGACGATCTGTCGACCGTCGCGCCCGAACCGCTTGCCGCTACGGCGCGCGGCTTTCGAGACCTGCTGACCGCCAGCGTCGCTTAAATCGCCAAACCGCGCGCCGGGTGTCGCATTTTTCTGGCTTGACTCGTGCGCGCTTATGCACAAAATTATCGATAATAATGGCAATAAGACGATGGGAGAGACTTTATGGGACGCAAAGCGCACCTATTTTTCTGCACGGCCGCCCTTTGGGTGGCGGCAGGTCCAGCCGCTTTCGCCCAGGACCGCCCCTCCGAGGCGCCGCCTGCAGATGATGTCGTTGCGGCGGATGATGACGGCGCCATTGTTGTGACGGCGCGCCGCCGCGAAGAGCGGCTGGCCGATGTGCCGACCGCGGCGTCGGTCATCGATATCACGTCGCTCACCGATCGCGGCGGCGCCACGGGCAGCGGCGAACTCCTCGCCGATCAGCCAAGCGTTCGCTTCAACAATCTGAACTCGTCCGTCACGTCGGAGATCTCGATCCGCGCCTCATCGACCGCGCGTGCCACCAATGGCGACCCGAGCGTCGGCCTTTATCGCAACGGCGCCTATATCGCGGGCGGCCCGGTGGGCGGTCGCAACTTCACGCGGCTCGACCTGCTCGACATCGGCCGCGTCGAGGTGCTGCGCGGGACGCAGGGCGCGCTGTACGGCCGCAACGCGGTCGGCGGCGCGATCAATATCATCTCGGCCGAACCCGAATTCGACCTCTCGGGTTGGGCAAGCGCGCGCTATGGCTTCGAGAACAACAGCTTCCAGACGCAGGGTGCGATCAATGTCCCGCTCGCCGATGGCTTGGCGATCCGCCTGAGCGGCGATCTCGTCCAGCAGGACAAGGGCTTCTTCTACAATCCCGATAATGACGTCTATTTCGATCAGCAGAAGGGGCACGGACTGCGCGGCCAGATCCGGTTGAAACGCGGACCCGTCGATGCGATCATCACAGCCGAGACCCAGCGGCTGACCACGCCGACGATTCACTATCAGATCTCTATTCCCGCGGGCACGCCAGGCTTTCCCGGCGGTTATACGCAGGATCGCTTTCGCTACCCCTGGAACACCGCGCCGCGCGCCAGCCAGGACGTGGACGGCCTTCAGGCGCTCGTCCGCGTCGATCTCGGCGGCGCCGACCTGACGTCGACAACCTCCTTTCGCAAGCGCACGTCCGAATATGATCTCGACAATGACGCGATAAGCCCCGCCGAATTGGCGCGTGCGCGCGCCGCGGGGCAGATCGGCGCGCTCACGCCGCTCGATGCCAACACCGCGTCCTACGTCGTCGACACGACCGACAATTTTTCGCAGGACATTCATGTCAGCGGGGCGAGCGATCGCTTCACATGGCTGGTCGGCGCCGAAATGCTGCTGCTCGACAGCGATTTCTCGGTGGCGACGACGCGCACGCCGACGCTCACCAATCCATCGCCGGGCAATATCGCGCCCGCGCGGCTGCATTTCGAAAGCTATGCCGCATACGGCTCGCTCGGTTTCGACATCACCGACAGCCTCAACCTGACCGGCGAACTGCGCTATACCCGCGACAGCCGGAGCATCTCGGCGCGGCTTTACGATCTTGGGACCGGCCTGCCCACCGGCGGGCCATCGCGGATCATCGACGACAGCATCAACGCCGACAATCTCTCCTACAATGCGACGCTTTCGTACAAGCTGACGTCGAACGTCCTCGCCTATGGCAAGGTCGGCAGCAGCTATCGGGCCGGCGGGTTCAATACGCGCCTCTCCGATCCGCGCGCGCCTAGCCCCGTGCAGGTGCTGTTCGGCAACGAAAACAGCACGTCTTACGAAGCCGGTATCAAGGGCAGTCCGATCCGGCGCGGCTATTTCGCAATCGCGGGCTATTACACCGAGCTTGAAGACCTGATCGCGCAGGTCGACGATGGCTGCGCGCTCACCAATCCGGCGTGCCCGATCGCCGCGGTCGCCTATCTGACCAACGCAGGCGATGCGAAAAGCTGGGGGATCGAGGCCGAGTACAGCCAGGGCTTCGACCTTGGCGAAGGCAATGGCCGTCTCGCGCTCAGCGGCTCGCGGCAGGGCGGAAAGGTCAAGAGCGGCCGCTATGATGGGCTCGATCTTGCGCAGGTTCCCGACTTGCTCGCCTCGGCCAACCTCAATCTGCGCTACCCGGTCACCAAGGATGTCGCGCTGACCAGCAATGTCCTGATCAGTGGTCAATGGGGCGGCAAGCAGGAGCTGACGGCGACCTCGGTCGATCTCGATGATTATGTCCTCGTCAATCTTCGGGTCGGCGTCGACTTCGGCAAGATCAGCGTCAGCGCGTTCGCGAACAACGTCTTCGACAAGGTTTATTTCGTCGCGCAGGCGCCGACGATCAACCGGTACAGCCAGCCTCGCGTCGTCGGCGTCGAAGGACGCATTTCTTTCTAGGTCGC
>JAHJHL010000044.1 GCA_018823905.1 Alphaproteobacteria bacterium | reverse complement strand
GGCGAAGCCATGGGGAGGTGGCAGCGCGGAGCGATGACGGAGGGGCAATGGCGCGACCGTCGACGCCCCTCCACCACTTGCTTCGCAAGCGGTCCCCCTCCCCATGGCTTCGCCACAGGGAGGGTTTTTCAGCCGGCCGAATACTCAGCCGCCAGCCGCAAAACCTCGCCCGCCAATTCCATCCGACAAATCAGCAAATCCGGCAAATATGTATCCGCCGCATTATACCGGATCGCCGAACCATCCACCCGACTGACATGCAGCCCCGCCGCCTGCGCCACCGCTACCGGCGCGCAATTGTCCCATTCATATTGGCCGCCGGTGTGTAGATAGATGTCGGCCTCACCGCGCACCACCGCCATTGCCTTGGCGCCCGCCGATCCCATCGCGAGCAGTTCGGCGCCCATCCGTTCGGCGACAAACACGGCCTCCGCCGCCGGACGCGTACGGCTGACCAGCATTTTCAGCGGCTGGTTCGCGGGCCGCAGCGGCATCGGCGCACCCGATGTCAGCGTGATCCCCAACCCCGGCAACGCCCCCGCGCCGACGCTCGCGACGCCATCGACCGCCAGCGCAACATGCACCGCCCAGTCGTCGCGCCCTTCGCCATATTCACGCGTTCCGTCGAGCGGATCGACGATCCACACGCGGCTCAACGCCAGCCGCGCCGCGCTGTCCTTTTCTTCTTCGGACAGGATCGCGTCATCGGGGCGCGCCGCGCGCAATTCGCGGCACAGCATCGCGTTGGCCGCTTCGTCGCCCGCCTGCCCCAGCGCCTTGCCCTCCAGCCCCTCGGCCCGCAGCGCCAGCAGGATCACGCCCGCCGCCGTAGCGAGCCGTTTGGCGAGCTGTTCGTCGGTTTCGGTCATGTCAGCCAAGCAGCCGGTCGACGATCAGGTCCGCCGCTTCCTCGGGCGACATCGCGGTGGTGTCGATGCGAATCTCGGGGGTCTCAGGCGCCTCATACGGGCTGTCGATGCCGGTGAAATTCTTGAGTTGCCCGGCGCGCGCCTTTTTATACAGGCCTTTGACGTCACGGCGCTCGGCTTCGGCCAGCGGCGTATCGATAAAAACCTCGATAAACTCGCCCTCGGGCAGCATCGACCGCACCATGTCGCGTTCGACGCGGAACGGCGAGATAAAGGCCGTGATCACGATCAGTCCGGCGTCGGTCATCAGCTTGGCGACTTCGCCAACGCGGCGAATATTCTCGATCCGATCGGCCTCGGTGAAGCCAAGATCACGATTCAACCCGTGGCGGACATTGTCGCCGTCGAGCAGGAAGCTGTGCCGGTTCATCCGGTGCAGCTTCTTTTCAACGAGATTCGCGATCGTCGACTTGCCCGACCCCGACAGGCCGGTGAACCACAGCAGCGCGGGGCGCTGGTTCTTCAGGTTCGCCCGCATATCGCGGCTGATGTCGCTCGCCTGCCAATGGACATTCTGCGCGCGGCGCAGGCTGAAGTGCAGCATGCCCGCGGCGACCGTCGCATTGGTGAGCTTGTCGATCAGGATGAAGCCGCCCAGCGTGCGGTTGTCGGCATAGCCTTCGAACACGATCGGCTTGTCAGTCGACAGCTCGACGACGCCGATACCGTTCAGTTCCAGCGTTTTCGCCGCCAGATGGTCGAGCGTGTTGACGTTGATCTCGTATTTCGGCTGCTGGATCGTCGCCGAGACCGTCTGCGTCGCGAGCTTGAGCCAATAGGCGCGCCCAGCGATCATCGCCTCATCGGCCATCCACACCAATGTCGCCTCGAACTGGTCGGCGGCCTCGGGCGGCGCGTCGGCGGCGGCGATCACATCGCCGCGCGAGCAATCGACCTCGTCGGACAGTGTCAACGTCACCGACTGCCCGGCAACCGCCTCATCCAGGTCGCCATCCAGCGTGACAATGCGGTCTATCGTGGTGGTCTTACCGCTGGGCAGCACACGAACCGCGTCCCCCGGCTTGACCGATCCGCCCGCAACCTGCCCTGAGAAGCCCCTAAAGTCGAGGTTCGGACGATTAACCCATTGAACAGGAAGGCGAAAATTGGAACTTACATCACGCTGCGCGGCAACTTCGACACCTTCCAGATGCTCGATCAGCGCCGGTCCCTTGAACCAGGGCATATTGTCCGACAGCGCGGTAATATTGTCGCCCTTGAACCCCGAAATCGGAATCGCGGTGAAATGGGTGATCCCGATCTCGCTCGCGAAAGCGCGATAGCTCAACAGAATGCGCTCAAAGACAGTCTTGTCATAACCGACAAGGTCCATCTTGTTCACCGCCAGCACGATATGCTTGATGCCGATCAGGTGCGCGAGGAAGCTGTGCCGCCGCGTCTGTGTCAGAACGCCCTTGCGCGCGTCGATCAGGATAACGGCGAGGTCGGCGGTCGAGGCGCCGGTGACCATGTTGCGCGTATATTGCTCGTGCCCGGGGGTATCGGCGACGATGAACTTGCGCTTTTCTGTCGTGAAAAACCGGTAAGCGACGTCGATTGTGATTCCCTGCTCGCGCTCGGCGGCGAGGCCGTCCACCAGCAGCGCGAAGTCGATCTCCTGCCCCTGCGTGCCGACGCGCTTGCTGTCGGCTTCGAGCGCGGCAAGCTGGTCCTCGAAGATCATCTTGCTGTCGTAGAGCAGCCGTCCAATCAGCGTCGATTTGCCGTCGTCGACCGACCCGCAAGTGATGAATCGCAGCAGCGATTTCTGCTGATGCTGCGCGAGATAGGCGTCGATATCTTCGGCGATCAGCGCGTCGGTGACGTAGATGGGCAAGTCTGGAGTATTTGGCATCAGAAATACCCCTCCTGCTTCTTCTTCTCCATGCTCGCGTCGCCGCCATCCTTGTCGATGATCCGGCCCTGCCGTTCGCTGGTCGTCGTCAGCAACATTTCCTGAATGACCTCGGACAACGTCTTGGCCTCGCTCTCGACCGCGCCGGTCAGCGGGTAACAACCCAACGTGCGGAAACGCACCGAACGCTCGACGGGTGTCTCGCCGGGGAGCAGCGGAAAACGATCGTCATCGACCATCAGCAGCAGGCCGTCGCGCTCCACCGTCGGCCGCGGCGCGGCGAAATAGAGCGGCACGATCGGGATATTTTCGCGCGCGATGTACTGCCAGATGTCGAGTTCGGTCCAGTTCGAGATCGGGAAGACGCGGATGCTTTCGCCCTTCGCTTTCTTCGCATTGTAGAGGTTCCACAGCTCGGGCCGCTGCTTTTTCGGATCCCAGCCATGGCTCGCGGTGCGAAACGAAAAGATGCGCTCCTTCGCCCGGCTCTTCTCTTCGTCGCGCCGCGCGCCGCCAAAGGCGACGTCGAAACCGTGGAGGTCGAGCGCCTGCTTCAGCCCCTCAGTCTTCCACATGTCGGTGTGCAATGGGCCGTGGTCGAACGGATTGATCCCGCGCTCCTTGGCCTCAGGGTTCTGATAGACGATCAGCTCCATGCCGCTTTCCGCCGCCATCCGGTCGCGCAGCTCGTACATCGCCCGAAACTTCCACGTCGTGTCGACATGCAACAGCGGGAACGGCGGCGGCGAGGGATAGAAGGCTTTGCGCGCCAGATGCAGCATCACCGCGCTGTCCTTGCCGACGCTGTACAGCATCACCGGCTTGACCGCGTCGGCCATCACTTCGCGCATGATATGAATGCTCTCGGCCTCAAGCCGGTCGAGATGGGTCAGCGTATCGGTCATGCCCCGCCCTTGCCGCCGCGGCGTGCGGCGATCAAGCTGTATGGCCTTTTGGCCATGCAAGCCAGACTTGTAAGGCGCTGGATCATGCGGCGGCGTCGATCCGCGTCCGGCGCCATTCGGCGGCGATGGCGGTCACCGTGTCGCGGGCATGGGCCAGCCGCGGATCGACGTCGGGCAAGGCCGCCCACGCCGGATCGAAGATCAAACCCAACTCGCGCCGGAAATCATAGCCCGCGACCTTGAGCGGAACGATCCCCTCGATTGCCAGCGATACCGGCGCGGTGGTGATGCCGATTCCGGCGGCGACCATCCGCAGGCACCGTTCATCGCTCTCGCTGCGCAAGGCAAAGCGCGGGCGCACGCCGTGCCGCGTGAAGAAACGGCTGGTCGCATCCAGAAATTCGCACGAACGGCGCGCGATCATCGTCTCGGCGGCGAGCTCCTCGGGGCCAACCTCGATCCGCCCCGCGAGCGTATGATCGGCGGCGATGAACATCGCCAACGGCTCTTCGTACAACGGGATAACCTGATCGCCGCGCTCGCCCGACCGCAGCGGGAGCAGCGCCATGTTGATGCGTCCGCTGCCCAGCGCCGCGCGGAGTTCGGATTCGCTGTTCTCGATCAGCTCGATGGAAAAGCTAGGCCGCAGCGCCGTAGCAATCGCCTGCAAAAACTCCCCTGAGACCGATCGGATCACGCCAAGCTTGAGTTCGGTCGCCTGCCGGTCATCCTCGCGGCCGAAATCGTCGGCGGCGCGAAAGCCGCGTTCCAGATCGCGTGCGATCGGCAAGAACCGCCCGCCCGCTTCGGTCAGCCGAATCTGACGGCGGTTGCGGATGAATAGCGGTGTGCCGACCAGCTTTTCCAGCTCGGCAATGCCGCTCGACAGCGCCGGCTGTGTCACCCGAATCCGCGCCGCTGCTTGGGTAAAACTGCCCGCATCGACGACGGCGAGAAACTGGCGGACATGGGCGCGTTTAATCATAGATTTTGCTTATGCTAAATCCCCTATCGTTTCAATTTCCATATGATCAATTTTTGGGGCAGTATCGCGCCCTGTCCCGCCCTCGATCGATAGGCCCATCCATGCGCGCAACTCCCGACTTCGATTTCGCGCTCGGCGAAACCGCCGACATGATCCGCGACACCACCGCTCGCTTCGCCGACGAACAGATCGCGCCGCTCGCTGCAAAAGCCGACGCCGAAGACTGGTTCCCGCGCGACGAACTATGGACGCAGATGGGCGATCTGGGCCTGCACGGCATCACCGTCGAAGAAGAGTTCGGCGGGCTTGGCCTCGGCTATCTCGAGCATGTCATAGCGGTCGAAGAAGTGAGCCGCGCGAGCGGCGCTATCGGCCTGTCCTACGGCGCCCATTCGAACCTCTGCGTCAACCAGATCCGCCGCTGGGGCAATGCCGACCAGAAAGCGAAGTATCTGCCCAAACTGATCAGCGGCGATCATGTCGGCAGCCTTGCGATGTCCGAAGCGGGCGCGGGCAGCGACGTCGTGTCGATGAAGCTGAAGGCCGACCGTGTTCAGGGCGGCTATGTCCTCAACGGCACCAAATTCTGGATCACCAACGCGACGCACGCCGACACGTTGGTCGTCTATGCCAAGACCAGCCCCGAAGCAGGATCGCGCGGCATCACCGCTTTCCTTATCGAAAAGGATATGCCGGGGTTCAGCATCGGGCAAAAGATCGACAAGGTCGGGATGCGCGGCTCGCCGACCGCCGAGCTCGTTTTCAACGATTGCGAAGTCTCCGAAGAGCAGGTGATGGGGCCGAAAAATGGCGGCGTCGGCGTGCTGATGTCGGGGCTCGACTATGAGCGCGTCGTGCTCGCCGGGCTCCAGCTCGGCATCATGCAGGCGTGCCTCGATACCGTCATCCCCTATGTCCGCGATCGCAAGCAGTTCGGCAAGCCGATCGGGTCGTTCCAGCTGATGCAGGCCAAGGTTGCCGACATGTATGTCATGCTCCAGTCGGCGCGCTCCTACGTCTATAACGTCGCCAAGGCGTGCGATGCGGGACAGACGACCCGCTTCGACGCCGCGGGTTGTATCCTTCTAGCGAGCGAAAATGCCGTGAAGGTCGCAGGCGAAGCGATCCAGGCGCTCGGCGGCGCGGGCTATACCAAGGACTGGCCGGTCGAACGCTATTGGCGCGACGCCAAACTGCTCGACATCGGCGCGGGGACCAACGAGATCCGCCGGATGCTGATCGGCCGCGAACTGATCGGCGCCGGCGCGTGATCTGGCTCTGGCTGTCGGCGGCCTTTATGGCGACGACGGCCTTGGTGCATGGCGCGCTGGGCGAGAAAAGATTGATCCAGCCGCTGCTCGCGCTCGATCAAGGGATCATGGCGGTCGATCTGGCGCGCAGGGTGTTTCGCTTTGCCTGGCACGCAATGTCGGTGTTGATGCTGGTATCGGCCGCGACCGTTATCTGGCCCGGCACGCCGCGCGGTCTGATCCTGCTGGTTGGTGGGGTTTGGACCGCGGTGGGATTGTTCGACGCCGTCTATACCCGCGGACGTCACATCGGCTGGCCGATCCTGACCACGTCGGGCGTGCTTGCGATCTTGGGCGCGGCGGCGTGAACGACACGCTACTCACCGCCCTGCAATATTATGGTGCGGGCGCCGCGACGCTCGCGGCGTTGATCGTGTCGCTGAACCTCGGCCGCCGCCGCACTGGCTGGGCCTTTGTCATCTTTGTCACCAGCAGCATCGCACTGATCGCATGGGGCTTTTTGCAACCTGACAGCGAAGGTATCGGTTGGCAGAATATCGCGCTGCTGATCATCAATGCGATCGGCGTCTATCGTTACCTGATCCTGAAAGATAAACCGGAGCATCCGGACGAAAAGCGGGGAGAGACTTTACAGTGAGCGCACCGGTCCTTGGCACCAATGTCGATCCCGACAGCGACGAGTTTCGCATCCGCGCCGCGCACAACCGCGCGCTGAAAGACGAATTATGGGCGCGCGTCGCCGAAGCAGCGCTCGGCGGCAACGAAAAATCACGCGAGCGCCACACCAGCCGCGGCAAGCTGCTGCCGCGCGAACGCGTTGAACGGCTGCTCGACCCCGGATCGCCCTTTCTCGAAATCGGCCAGCTGGCGGCGAACGACCTCTATGACGGCGAAGTCCCGGGCGCAGGGCTAATCTGCGGCATCGGGCGGGTGTCGGGGCGCCAGTGCATGATCGTGTGCAACGACGCGACGGTGAAGGGCGGCACCTACTACCCGCTGACCGTGAAAAAGCATTTGCGCGCGCAGGAGATCGCGCTCGAAAATCGCCTGCCGTGCATCTACCTCGTCGACAGCGGCGGCGCGAACCTGCCGCATCAGGACCAGGTGTTTCCCGACCGCGACCATTTCGGGCGCATCTTTTTCAACCAGGCCAATATGTCGGCACGGCGTATCCCGCAAATCGCGTGCGTGATGGGCAGCTGCACCGCGGGCGGCGCCTATGTCCCCGCGATGAGCGACGAGACGGTGATCGTCCGCAATCAGGGCACGATCTTCCTCGCCGGTCCGCCGCTGGTGAAAGCCGCGACGGGGGAAGAAATCAGCGCCGAGGATCTCGGCGGCGGCGACCTGCATGCGCGCAAGTCGGGGGTCGTCGATCATCTCGCCGAGAATGACGAGCATGCGCTGACGATCGTGCGTGACATCGTCAGCCATCTGGGCGCCGACGCCGGCTTCGATGTCGCGCTGAAAGATCCGCGCCCGCCCAAATATGACCCCGAGCAGCTCTACGGCGTCGTTCCCGACGATGTCCGCGCCCCCTATGATGTGCATGAGGTAATCGCGCGCATCGTCGACGCCAGCGAGTTTCATGAGTTCAAGGCCAATTACGGCAGCACGCTGGTCTGCGGTTTCGCGCACATCTGGGGCATCCCCGTCGCGATCCTCGCCAACAACGGCGTGCTGTTCAGCGAATCCGCGGTCAAGGGCGCGCATTTCATCGAACTGGCGCAGCAACGCCGCATCCCCCTGCTCTTCCTCCAGAACATCAGCGGCTTCATGGTCGGCGGCAAATATGAGGCCGAGGGCATCGCCAAGCATGGCGCCAAGCTGGTGACCGCGGTCGCGACTGCGACGGTGCCCAAGGTCACGGTGCTGATCGGCGGCAGCTTCGGCGCCGGCAATTACGGCATGTGTGGCCGCGCTTATTCCCCACGTTTGCTGTTCACCTGGCCCAATGCGCGGATCAGCGTGATGGGCGGCGAACAGGCAGCATCAGTGCTGGCGACGGTCCACCGCGACGCCGACAAATGGACACCCGAGGAAGCCGAAGCCTTCAAGGCGCCGATCCGCCAGAAATACGAGGACGAAGGCAACCCGTACCACGCGACCGCGCGCCTGTGGGACGACGGCATCATCGACCCCGCGCAGACGCGCGACGTGCTCGGGCTGGCTTTTGCCGCAACGCTGAACGCCCCGGTCGAGGACCGCGGGTTCGGCGTGTTCAGGATGTGATCATGGCGGCCTCATATTTGTCCCTCCCCGGAACGGGGAGGTGGCGCCGCGAAGCGGTGACGGAGGGGTCGGAACCTCGCCATCCAAAGCATGTGAATGACCGATAGCGCTCGGCCCCTCCACCACCCTTCGGGCGGTCCCCCTCCCCGTTCCGGGGAGGAATTAGGGCGGGTGCGGCGTCGGACGGTGGGCGCGCCTGCAAAGACGGTGAAGCTTGCGCGCAAGCTGCGACGGGAAATGACGTTGCCAGAAGGGCTGTTGTGGCGCGAGTTGCGTGGCAAGCGGACCGGACTGAAATTTCGGCGTCAGTTTCCTGTGCTCGACTACATCGCCGATTTTGCATGTGTCGAAGTTCGATTGCTCGTCGAGGTTGATGGACTGGCGCATGATTTGACCGATCGCCCGGAACGAGACGCGCGGCGCGACAGGATTTTAAACGAGAGAGGATGGCACATCGTGCGGATAGCGGCTGTTGATGTTTTAAAGGATGCGGCGGCGACAGCGCAATCCATCCTCGCTTTGGCCGATAGCTTGCGGCCCCTCCACCATCCTTCGGATGGTCCCTCTCCCCGATCCGGGGAGGACCGGCTATGATCCAATCCCTGCTCATCGCCAATCGCGGCGAGATCGCCTGCCGCATCATCCGCACTGCGCGCGAGATGGGCATTCGGACCGTTGCGGTCTATTCGGATGCCGACGCCAAGGCGCTGCATGTCCGGCAGGCCGACGAGGCCGTCCACATCGGCCCGTCGCCAGCGCGCGAATCCTATCTGGTCGGCGAAAAGATCATTGCTGCTGCCAAGGCGACGGGAGCCGAGGCGATCCATCCGGGTTACGGCTTCCTCTCCGAAAATGCCGAGTTCGCGCAGGCGGTCGCCGACGCGGGGCTCGTGTGGGTCGGGCCGAATCCTTCGTCGATCACCGCGATGGGGCTTAAGGACGCCGCGAAGAAGCTAATGGCCGAAGCCGGCGTGTCCGTCACTCCCGGCTATATGGGCGAAAACCAGGACCCCGCCTTCCTCGCCGAGCGCGCCGCCGAAATCGGCTATCCGGTCCTGATCAAGGCGGTCGCGGGCGGCGGCGGCAAGGGGATGCGCAAGGTCGATGCCGCGCCCGACTTCATCGACGCGCTCGCCTCATGCCAGCGCGAGGCGGCGGCCTCGTTCGGCAACGATCATGTGCTGATCGAGAAATATATCCTGACCCCGCGCCATATCGAGGTGCAGGTGTTCGGCGACACCCACGGCAATGTCGTCCATTTGTTCGAGCGCGACTGCTCGCTGCAACGCCGCCACCAGAAGGTGATCGAAGAAGCCCCTGCCCCCGGCATGGACGAGGTCACCCGCGAAGCGCTGTGCGCCGCCGCGGTGCGCGCGGCGCAGGCGGTCGATTATGTCGGCGCCGGGACGATCGAATTTATCGCCGACGCCAGCGAAGGCCTGCGCGCCGACCGCATCTGGTTCATGGAAATGAACACGCGGTTGCAGGTCGAGCATCCCGTGACCGAGGAGATCACCGGGGTCGATCTGGTTGAGTGGCAATTGCGGGTGGCGAGCGGTGAGGTGTTGCCGCTGCGGCAGGAGGAGCTGTCGATCAACGGCTGGGCGATGGAAGCGCGGCTTTATGCCGAGGATCCCGCCAAGGGTTTCCTGCCGTCGATCGGCACGCTCGAACTGTTCCAGCTTCCCGAGCACCTCGGCCGCGTCGACACCGGCGTTTATGAAGGCGCCGGAGTCTCGCCCTTCTATGACCCGATGATCGCTAAGGTTATCGCTTATGGCGACGATCGTGAGGAAGCGCGCGAGCTGCTGTCGGAGATGCTGGAGGACAGCGCGATCTGGCCGGTGAAGACCAATTCGGCCTTCCTGATCAATGCGCTCGCTCATCAAGACTTCGTGGCAGGCACCGTCGATACCGGGCTCATCGGCCGCGATGGCGATGCGATGACCGAAGAGCCCGCTCCCACGATCGAAGCCCTCACCAACGCCGCGATGGCGATCGTCCCGCACTCGCTGCAGGCGGGTTTCCGTCTCAACGCACCCGACGTGCGCTCCGCAGCCTTTCTGCTCGATGGAAAGCGTGTCGAGGTCGACCTGCACGGCCCCGGCACCGACGAACCGGTACCTGCAATGCTCGTCGCCGAAGGCGGTTCCGTGTGGCAACTCACCCCTTGGCGCGCCGCGGGCGGCGCGGGCGGAGCAGCTGGCGACGGCGCCATCCTTTCGCCTATGCCCGGCAAAGTAATTGCGGTCGAAGTCGCTGCGGGCGACACAGTGACCAAAGGCCAGAAATTGCTCACCCTCGAAGCGATGAAGATGGAGCATAGCCTGACCGCGCCGTTCGACGGCGTGGTGGCCGAGCTCAATGCGACCGCAGGCGCGCAGGTGCAGGTTGAGGCGTTGCTGGTGCGGATTGAGAAGGAAGAATGACACCCCTCCCCGTTTGTGCTGAGCTTGTCGAAGCACCGTCCTTCCTTCTAACATCGCAACCAAGAACGGCCCTTCGACAAGCTCAGGGCGAACGGAGTTTCAAATAATGGCGGGTCGCTTCTTCGACGAATGGACCATCGGCGATACGCTGACCCACGACATTCGCCGCACGGTGACCGAGACTGACAATCTGCTGTTCACGGTGATGACGCACAATCCGCAGCCGCTGCATCTCGACGTCGAGGCGGCGAAGGCGTCGGAATTCGGCCAGATCCTTGTCAACGGCACCTTTACGTTCAGCCTGATGGTCGGGCTGTCGGTCGGTGACACGACGCTCGGCACGCTGGTCGCCAACCTTGGCTATGACAAGCTGGTGATGCCCAAACCGGTGTTCATCGGCGACACGCTGCGCGCGGAGAGCGAGGTCATCGGGCTGAAAGAATCGAAATCGCGCCCGAACGCCGGGATCGTCACCTTCCTCCACCGCTGCATCAACCAGCGTGATGAACTTGTCTGCCAGTGCGAGCGTTCGACGCTTGTCCACCGGAAACCATAGATCCCCGTTCGGTTCGAGCGAAGTCGAGAACCCTTTGCCCCGCACGTGTCTCGACTTCGCTCGACACGAACGGCATAGGTAAGCACATGCGATTACGTTCCCTCCTCTTCGTCCCCGGCGACCGCCCCGAACGCTTTGCCAAGGCGGCGGCATCGGGCGCCGATGCGATCATCCTCGATCTCGAGGATTCGGTGTCGCTCGCGAACAAGGACGCCGCGCGGCATGCGATCGCCGATTATCTGGCGGGCGCACGCGAAGTCTTCACGCTGGTGCGCGTCAATCCGCTCGACGGGCATATGACCGCCGCTGATGTCGCCGCGATTATTGCCGCCCGACCCGATGCGATCATGTTGCCCAAGGCCGAAGGCGCGCCGAGCATCGCGCAGCTCGATTTAATTTTGCGCAGCGAAGGCGCGGTCGACGCGTCGCTGCCCCCCATCCTGCCGATCGCGACCGAGACCGCGGCGGCGATCTTCACCCTCGGCAGCTATCGCGAGGCGAAAGACCGCCTGCTCGGGCTCACCTGGGGCGCCGAAGACCTGCCCGCCGCGATCGGTGCGACGACAAGCCGCGAGGCCGATGGCAGCTACACCGCGCCCTATGACGTCGCCCGCGCGCTGACGCTCTTCGCTGCCCACGCCGCGAGCGTCGCCGCGATCGATACGGTGTTCCCGGCGATCAAGGACGAGGCGGGACTCGCGGCGTACGCCGCCCGCGCGCGGCGCGATGGCTTTACCGGCATGATGGCGATCCATCCGGCACAGGTGGAGGCGATCAACGCCGCCTTCACCCCCAGCGCCGACGACGTTTCGCGCGCGCAGGCAATCGTTGATGCCTTTGCCGCCAATCCGGGGGTCGGGGTGCTTCAGGTCGATGGCAAGATGGTCGATGCCCCGCACCTTAAACAGGCGAGGCATATTTTGTCGTTGGCGGACTGACGCGCGCGCCATTTCCGTTCGTGTCGAGCGAAATTTAAGCCGATTTCCGCCGGAAAGGCCGGTGCCGCTTCATCCAGCCGCGTCCGCGGTGCCAACTCTTTTTGAGCCCGCGTTCGGTAAAACTTTCGAACATCGCGTCAGGGCTGGTGGGGTCGAGCACTTCGTTGTTGGCAATGAATTCGTCAAGCGATCCGGGAGCGACCAGATCGAGCAGTTCGAGCGACCGCCCGTCACCGCGCATCGATTCGATCGTCTCGATCAAGGATTCGGTACGCTCGAACGTCGCTGCGATGTCTTTCTCGGTCACGCCCAGATGCTCGGCCATCAGGGACTCGCGCAGGCGCGCGATGACCGGCTCGACGCCCTTGTTTGCTGCCAGCGCCGCATCAATGGTGACGTCGCATTCGCTGTCGAGCCCCATCGACCGGTTGTTCAGGTTCGACGATCCGATCCGCAGCAAGCGGTCGTCGACGATCGCGGTCTTGGCGTGGACATAGATGGGGTCGCCGCCCTTGGTATGCGGGACATAGACCTTCAGCCTGTCACCATGCCGCGACTTCGCGATCGAGCGGACCAGTTGGACGCGCGCCGCGTCCATCGCCATTTGTTCGAGCCACCCGTCCGCGGTCTTGGGCATCACCATCACAAATTCGGGCGGGTCGTCTTCGTCGAGCCGCGCCGCAATCGCCGCGGCAATCGCGCCGCTGGTGAAATATTGATTCTCGAAATAGATGAAGCGCTGCGCCGCTGCGATCATGTCGAGATAAAGTTGCTCATTCTCGCGCACTTCGGCGCGGCCGTCATATTCGGCGCTGGTCCGCGAAATGGCGACATCGACATCCTTGAAATCGGCTTCCAAATCGTCGGGCCAGTTTTCGCCCGCGCCGCTCAAATCGCGCAGAGCCTTGTTCGTTGCACGCTGCCAGCGCTCATTGCCCAGTTCCGCCAGCGCCTCTCCTATCGGTCCCGACAGGATCATCGTCGAATCGTGCCAGGGCATATAGCGTTTGCCATTGGGGCCGGTGCGCCGCGGGTCGTTGTCGACATGATCGCGCGTGTCCCACCGCGTCGAGCTGACGTCGATGCCGCCGCACACCGCCAGATGATCGTCGAACACCGCGACCTTCTGGTGGTGGCTGCACCCGACCGGGTGCGCGCTATCGAGTCGGAAGCTGATCGATCTGGTCATCTTCCAGCGCAGGATCATCGTGACGATCGACGGGACAAAGAAGTGTTTCAGGCCGCCGAAGTTCCATCGCAAAATGTCGATGTCGCGCTTTGGCTGATCCTTGGCCAGCCGGAGCAGATAATGACCGAGCGATTCGCCTTTCCCTTGTTCGTCAGGGATCAGCGGAATGCGCGGATCGAAGTCCCAGCCGATCAGCAGGATGCGTTCCTTGGCGCCCGCCATCAATCGTTCGAGCAGCGCGTAATAGTCGGCGGCATCGACGATCATCCGCGCCTTATTGGCGCGTTCGATGCGCCAACAATTGCGCCCTTCGACGACGATCGGGACCAAGGTCTGCGGGCGTTCGGGGTCGTTCATCGCCGACGCCACGCATGGCGTCGGCGATCGTTCCATCGGGCGCGATCAGGCAGCGTAAAATTGTTCCGGGGTCAGCGCCATCATCGCTTCGCTGCCCGCTTCGATCTTGCGGCGCAGCGACCCGGCGTCGGGCAGGAAGCGTTCGCCAAAGTGGCGGGCGGTGACCAGCTTCGCCTCAAGGAAATCCTTGTTGCCGCGCCCTTCGGCGAGCGCCTTCTGCGCCGCTTCGGCCATCATCAGCCACATCGACCCCAGCGCGACGATCCCCATGATGTGCATATAGTGGTGTGCGCCGGCGCCGATATTGTTGGGGTTAGCCATGCCGTTTTGCATGAACCACATCGTCGCGGCCTTGAGTTCACCATTGGCCTTTTCGAGCCGACCGGCAAAGTCGGCAAGCGCTTCATTGTCTTTCGCGCGGGCGCATTCGGCGTCGATGATCGCGAAGAAGGCCTGGATCGCACGCCCACCATTCTGCGCCAGCTTGCGCCCGACCAGATCCATCGCCTGAACGCCGTTGGCGCCTTCATAGATCATCGTGATGCGGGCATCGCGGACATATTGGCTCATGCCCCATTCTTCGATGTAGCCGTGGCCACCGAAAACCTGCTGCGCGTTGGTCGCGACGTCATAGCCCTTGTCGGTGCCATAGCCCTTGATCACCGGGGTGAGCAAGCTGACAAGGTCGTCGGCCTGCTGGCGCGCCTCCTCGGTCTCGGCGACATGCGCCAGATCGACCTGCAGCGCGCCCCACAAACACAGCGCGCGCAGCCCTTCGACGGTGGCCTTGGCGTCCATCAGCATGCGGCGCACGTCGGGATGGACGAACAGCGGGTCGGCTTTTTCCTGCGGATCGGCGGGGCCGGTGAGCGCGCGGCCCTGACGGCGATCCTGCGCATAGCGGACGGCATTCTGGAACGCGATATCGGCCTGTCCCAGCCCCTGAATGCCCACGCCGAGCCGCGCGGCGTTCATCATCACGAACATCGCGGCGAGGCCCTTGTTCTCCTCGCCGACCATCCAGCCCTTCGCGCCATCATAATTCATGACGCAGGTCGAATTGGCGTGAATGCCCATCTTATGCTCGATCGAGCCGCATTGCAGCGCGTTATGCTCACCCAGCGAACCGTCGTCGTTGACGAGGAACTTCGGTACGATGAACAGCGAGATGCCCTTGACACTGTCGGGGGCGTCAGGGGTCTTGGCGAGGACGAGGTGGATGATGTTCTCGGTCAAGTCATGCTCGCCCGACGAAATGAAAATCTTCATGCCGGTGACGTCATAGCTGCCATCGCCGTTCGGGACCGCGCGGGTGCGGATCAGGCCGAGGTCGGTGCCGCAATGCGGTTCGGTCAGGTTCATCGTCCCGCCCCACTCGCCCGAGATCATTTTGGGTGCATAGAGGGCTTTCTGCTCGTCCGACCCCTTGACCAGGATCGCCGCTACCGCAGCTTGGGTCAGCCCCGGATACATGGCAAAGGCCTGGTTCGCCGCCATGCGATATTCCTCGACCGGGAAACCGACGACATGCGGCAAGCCTTGCCCGCCAAATTCTTCGGGTTGAGTCAGCAATGTCCAGCCAGCGTCGCAATAGGCCTTGTACGCTTCCTTGAAGCCCTTCGGCGTCGTCACCGATCCGTCATCGTGGCGCGTGCAGCCCTCAAGATCGCCCGACTGGTTGATCGGGAACAGAACTTCCTCACAGAATTTGCCGGCTTCGGTCAGCACCGCCTCGATCATGTCTGGGGTCGCATTGGCGAAACCGGGCAGGTTTGCGTAGCGCTCGACCCCGAGCACGTCGTTGAGGAGGAAAAGGCTGTCTTGCACGGGGGCGCGATAGACGGGCATGGGAAATCCTTCTGAAAATCAGCTTCGCAATGTCACTTGCCTGGGGAGAGGCTCAACCGACCTTTTGACCGGCGTCGACTTTCTTCACCATATCGATGAATCGCGACAATTCTTCGACAGCGCTGTCGATATCGTCGCGTTGGCGCTGCAACAAGCCGATGCGCTGTTCGCATTTCTCGATCGTCACCTGCCGCTGCAGCTTGCGGCCATCACCGACATCGTACAGATCGATCATCTCACGAATGTCCGCCAAGCTGAAACCCGTGCGCTTGGCGCGCAGGATCCATGCCAGCCGCGCCCGATCACGTTTCGAATAGATGCGTGACAATCCCTTGCGCGACGGGCTGATCAGTCCCTCATCTTCATAGAAGCGTAGCGCACGCGCGGTGACGCCGAACTCGGTCGACAAGTCGGTGATGCTGAATTGTTCGCGGCCCAAGTGATCGGGCGTGTCGATATGGGCGTGGCCATATGGTTCGGTCATGCCGATGAAACTAGTTTCCGTTGACGTGAACGTCAAGACTGGCAAATCGGGCCGTGTCGGCGCCGGTCAAACCCCGCAAGGTTGCTGCATATTGCCCTGTCCATCGCGGATCTGCAAGCCCCGCGCGTCGTCGGCCGACCAGCTGGCGCGCGGCAGCCGCAAGCCCGATAGCGACGCGCGCGCCGGACAGAGTTTATTGCATTGCGGCGGCAGACTTCCGGGGAGGCGCAACTCGTCCTCCTCTTCGCGCACCAGCGCGTCGCAGCCCTCCGCTCCCGCAAAGCGCATGCGCCAGCCGTCGCCCTCGCGGACCATCGTTCCGCTGGCGGGACAGGACAAAGTCGTCCCGAACGATGCGGTCACCGCAAAGCGCCACTGCCCCGCGCCGTCGGGAACGACACACATCGCGTCGCGGCCCAGGTCGTGCGAGCGTTCGAACACACCGACCGGCGTCTCAGCGTCGGGACTCACGACCCCGCGCTCGCGCGCCGCGATTTCCAGCGGGTTGTCGGCGTCGATCCCCTGACCTCTCCGATCCGGCGCATGCCGTTCGCACCCGCCGATGAGCAGCACGCCCAAAGCCAACGCCAGCTTAACTTTGCGCATCATCGTCCAGAAACGTCAGCGCCCCGTCCGCTTCGACGCGGCGGTAGAAGCAGGACTGGCGCCCGGTATGACAAGCCGGACCTGCGGGCGTCACGCGCAGCAACAATGCGTCCTGATCGCAATCAATGCGCATCTCGACCATCGCCAGCCCGTTGCCCGACGTCTCGCCCTTGCGCCACAGTGCCGAGCGCGAGCGCGACCAGAAATGCGCCTGCCCCGTCGCCTGCGTCCGCTCGATCGCCTCGGCATTCATATGCGCGACCATCAACAGCACGCCGGTTTCGGCGTCGGTGACGATAGCGGTCACCAGTCCCGCCGCGTCGAAACGCGGGAGAAATCGGTCGGCGGTGTCGCGCTGTTGGTCCATAATCCGCGCTTTAGAGCAGGAGCCAAGCCTCTGTCACCCTGTCGATGGCGCCCGCCATGACAATATCGTGAATATGGGGGGCGACATTTGCGATCACCCTCCCTATATGCGCGCCAGTCACTGCCCTCGCTGCTGGACCATCATGCTCACCACACACCCTTTCGACGACGACAAACTCCGCGAGGAGTGCGGTGTCTTTGGTATTCATGGCGCCGACAGCGCCGCCGCGGTTGTCGCGCTGGGCCTGCACGCCCTGCAGCACCGCGGGCAGGAAGCCGCAGGCATCACCGCCTTTGACGGCAAGGAATTCCACACCCACCGCGCGATGGGCCATGTCGCGGGCAATTTCGACCGCGACGAGATCATGCGCCAGTTGCAGGGCGGATCGTCGGTCGGCCATGTCCGTTATTCGACGACCGGTGAGACCGCGCTGCGCAACGTCCAGCCTTTGTTCGCCGATCTGTCCACCGGCGGATTTGCGGTGGCGCATAACGGCAATATCTCCAACGCGACGGCGCTCAAAAAGGTGCTCGTCCGCCGTGGTTCGATCTTTCAATCGACCAGCGATACTGAAGTGATCATCCATCTCGTCGCCACGTCGAGCTATCGCTCGCTGATCGACCGCTTCATCGATGCGCTGAAGCAGGTCGAGGGCGCCTATTCGCTGATCTGCCTGACCGCCGAGGGGATGATCGGCTGCCGCGATCCGCTCGGCATCCGCCCGCTCGTGATCGGCAAGCTGGGCGACGCGCATATTCTGGCATCGGAAACCGTGGCGCTCGACGTCGTCGGCGCCGAATTCGTCCGCTCGGTCGAACCCGGCGAACTGGTGATCATCCGCGATGGCCAGCTGACCTCGCACCGGCCTTTCGCGACGCAGTCGGCGCGGCCGTGCATCTTCGAATATGTCTATTTCTCGCGCCCCGATTCGATCGTCGACGGAACCAGCGTCTATTCGGTGCGCAAGGCGATCGGCGCCGAGCTAGCGCGCGAAAACCCCGTCGATGCTGACCTGATCATCCCGGTGCCCGATTCGGGCACCCCCGCGGCGATCGGTTATGCGCAGGAATCGGGCATCCCGTTCGAACTCGGGATCATTCGCTCGCATTATGTCGGCCGCACTTTCATCCAGCCGGGCGACAAGGTCCGCCATCTGGGCGTCAAGCTGAAGCATAACGCCAACCGCGCGCTGATCGCGGGCAAGCGCATCGTGCTGATCGACGATTCGATCGTGCGCGGCACGACCAGCCTGAAAATTGTTCAGATGATGCGCGATGCCGGCGCCGCCGAAGTCCATATGCGGATCGCCAGCCCGCCGACGCAGCACAGCTGCTTTTACGGCGTCGACACCCCCGAACGCGCCAAGCTGCTCGCGGCGCAGATGACGGTCGGCCAGATGGCGAACTTCATCAACGCCGACAGCCTGTCTTTCGTTACCATCGATGGCCTTTATCGCGCGCTCGGGGAAGCCAAGCGCACCGACGATGCGCCGCAATATTGCGATGCGTGTTTTACCGGCGACTATCCGACCACGCTGACCGATTTCGACGAGCATGGGCTGGAAGATCAATTTTCGCTGCTTGCCGAACGGGTTGTCTGACACCATGGCCATCAAGACTGAAGAATTGACGGGCCAGGTTGCGCTCGTCACCGGGGCGAGCCGTGGCATTGGCGAAGCGATTGCCGAAGCCTTGGCAGCACGCGGCGCGCATGTCGTGATCACGGCGCGCACCGCGGGCGGACTCGAAGCGCTCGAGGACCGCATCCACGAAGCCGGCGGCGCCGCGACGATCGCGCCGCTCGATCTGACCGACGGCGACAGCATCGCGCGGCTGGCCAGCGCGATGGCCGAGCGCTGGCAGCAGCTCGACATGCTCGTGCTCAACGCCGCGATGCTCGGCACGCTGACCCCCGTCGCGGCAATCGATGGCAAGGAATTCAACAAGCTGCTGACGCTGAACCTCATTGCGCAGCAGGCACTGATCGCCAATTTCGACCCGCTGCTGCGCCGCGCCGCGAACGGCCGCCTGCTCGCCTTGTCGAGCGGCGTCGCCCGGACCCCGCGCGCCTATTGGGGCGCCTATGCCGCATCGAAAGCCGCGTTTGAAACGCTCGTGACCAGCTATGGTGCCGAAATGCGCAACATCTCGACCGTCCGCACCGCGATCCTCGATCCCGGCGGCACCCGGACCCAGATGCGTGCCCGCGCCTATCCCGGCGAAGATGCCAGGAGCATCAAGGAACCCGCAGCGGTCGGGGAGTTTGTCGCCAAGCTGATGGTTGATGGTTTCGATAGCACCGCCTTCCACGCCCTGCCCAAAGTGATGGAAAAGGCTTAACGCCATCTTTGTTTTCCGGCACTAAGGCAGCCCGATAACACGGGTTTGCAAGGGCGCAGCTATGACCAAAGATATTCTGCGATCGGCGATCGCGACGGTGATCGGCATCGTTGTTGCCTTCGGGCTGATCTGGCTGGCGCAATACGCCGGTAGCGAGATATCGCCGTCCGAATATGACCTCGAGACCGGCGAGATATTGATCCCGATCGGATCGACGATCGCGCTGATCGTCGGTTGGTTTGTCGGCACCTTCGCCGGAGGCTGGCTTGCGATGCGCATCTCGACAGGCACCGGCGCCGGCTGGATCGTGGCCGGGTCGGTGATCGGCGCCGCACTTTATCGCGCTGTTACACTCGCCGACACATGGTGGATCATGGCGCTGGGCGTCGCAGTGCCGCTTGTGGCCGTGTGGTTGGCCCAGCGCGCGACGAGCATCATCGCCGAGTAGGAACCCGTTACGATTTAGAGGCGGCGGCGCGTAATTTCACAATCGTCATTGCGAGCGAAGCGAAGCAATCCAGAGCGGCTTACGCAGGCTGGATTGCCGCGTCGCTTCGCTCCTCGCAATGACGACGATGTTTTGGTCAACGGGGCCTTCTACTTCGCCGCTTCCTTATCCACCGCCGCCTGCACGCTCTTGTAGAAAGCTTCGCGCGCCGCGCCGACACCCTCAGGATCGGTCGCGGTCGGCCAGTTGCCGTTTGACGCAATCACCAGCTTGCGCTTGGGATCGATGAAGATGCCTTGGCCAAAAATGCCCTGCGCGGCAAAGCTGCCGTCGTCGTTGGTCCACCATTGATAACCATAGCCGCGGCCCGGGATGTCGATCCCCGCCTGCTTGGTCGTTGCCGCGGCCATCCAGTCGTCGGGGACGACCTTCTGCCCGCCCGCGACGCCGCCGTTCAGTATGAACTGGCCGAACCGCGCATAATCCTTGAGGCTCGCCGACATGCAGCAGCCGCTGATCTCATGCCCCGTCGCGCCGAGCATCCAAATCGCGTCCTGCTCCATCCCGAACGGCTTCCAGACTTTTTCGGACAGATATTGCGACAGCGTCTTGCCCGTCGCGCTCGACACCAGCACGCCGATCAAATTGGTTTCGCCGGTCTTGTACACCCACTTCGATCCCGCAGGCGCTTCGCGCGGCAAGGTCTTCATATAGCTGACCGTTATGTCCTCGCCCGCGACCGGTTTTTGCATATTGAACAGCGCAACGTCGGACTTGGGATCGGTATAATCCTCGTTCCATTTGACCCCCGACGTCATCGTCAGCAACTGCCGCACCGACACGTCGTCATAGGCCGAGCCCTTGAGGCCCGGGATATAGACCGTAACCTTGTCATCGAGGCTCTTGATATAGCCATCCCTCACCGCCGCCCCGACGAGCGTCGAGGTGAAGCTCTTGGCGACCGAAAAGCTGGTCCAGCGGCCCGCGGCACCATAGCCGAGCGCATATTTCTCCAGCCGGATCTTGCCATCCTGAACGATGATCAGCCCCGCGTTGCGCTGCTTCGCCATATAGGCGTCGACATCCGACCCAAGTTCGAGCGGCTGCCCCTGCGGCAGCGGATAAACCGCATCGCCCGCCTCGACCGTGTTGACCATGACCTTGGGAACGGTCTCCATCGTGCGGAAGGCGGCGTCGCGTTGATCCTGGTTCCAGAACAGCACATTCATATCCTTTGGCAGCGTGTCAGTGGGGGGAGGTGCGGACGTGGGCGCACTGCACCCCGTCGCCGCGGCGCACAAAAGCGCCGCTGCCAGATATCGTCGCATAGAACCCCTCTCCCCTGTTTTCAGGCTGATTTTTCCAGCGTGACTTGCGCGACGTCGATGCCGCCGCCACGAAATCCGCCTTCGCAATATTGCAGATAGTAACGCCACAGCCGCACAAAGCGATCGTCGAAGCCCGACGGCAACTGGTCGGCAGCAACCGCCGCATCAAAACGCTCGCGCCACTGGCGCAGCGTCTCGGCATAATCCTCGCCAAACCGGTGTACATCGCGCCACGCGAGACCGCGCGCTTCGGCCAGCGCCCGGAACCGGCTTTCGGAGATCAGACAGCCGCCCGGAAAGATATAGGCCTGGATGAAGTCGCTGCTCGCTGCATAGCGTTCAAACAGCGCATCGTTGATCAGGATATATTGAATCGCCGCCTTGCCGCCGGGGCGCAGCAAGCGCGCAATGGTATCAAGATAGGCGGGCCAATAGGCCTGCCCGACCGCTTCGACCATTTCGACGCTGGCAATCGCGTCATACGGCCCCTGCGCGTCGCGATAGTCGCAAAGCTCGATGCGCGAGCGTCCCGACAGGTCGATCGCCGCGAGCCGCGCGTCCGCGATTTCGGCCTGCGACGGCGACAGCGTGATCCCGGTGTAGATGACATCGTGCCGCTCGACCGCGCGCTCGGCGAGTGCGCCCCAGCCACAGCCGATCTCCAGCAAGCGGCTTCCCGATCGCAGATCAAGCCGGTCGAGGATGGCATCGACTTTGCCCGTCTGTGCCTCCTCCAGCGATTGCTCGGGATCAGTAAACAACGCGCTCGAATAGTTCATCGCATGGTCGAGCCACAAGCGATAGAAATCATTGCCCAAATCATAATGGGCATGGACATTACGCTTTGCTCCGCTGCGGTTGTTGTGGTTTAGCAGGTGGGCGAGCTTGTTCAGCCAGCGCAACGGGCCCCGCGCGCGCGCGACATCGCCGAGCGATTCGCCATTACGCATGAACAGGTCGAACAGCGGCACCGGATCGGGCGAGGTCCACTCACCCGCGTCCCACGCGCGGTACCAGCCTACCGAACCCGACATCGCCAGCCGCGCCAGCGCGGCCCAGCTGTGCAGGTGAACGACTGCCGCTGGGCCATTGCCGCGACCGCCGAGCAAGCGGACGCTGCCGTCGGGCGTATGCGCCTCGATCGTGCCCAGCGCGAGACCCGCGTCGATCCGATCGAGCAGCCGATGGAACAGCCCCGCGGGCGCCAGCGCCAGCAGCCGCGCGAGCGCCCCGCCGCTGCGGTAGGCGCGGTCGGCGCGAAGCAATTGCTTGCCGCGGCGCGGGCTGACATGCGTGTTCATAGCGCCTTCCTGCCTCAAAGTCCGGCGCCTGACAATCAGTTGCCGCGCGCCTTCATGACGTCATAGGCCGCCAGCGCGCGTTCGCGGGCTTCGCGGTGGCCGATGATCTTGGCGGGATAGGATCGCGGGCGCTGTCCGAAGCTCTCGGGATCGTGAATCGCAGGCTCGGTCAGTTCGGCAAGTTCAGGCACCCATTGGCGAATATAGGCTGCGGCATTGAATTTCTCCGACTGCGTCAGCGGCGCCATGATGCGCGGGAACATGTTGCTGTCGACCCCGCTGCCCGCCACCCACTGCCAGTTGACCGCGTTCGACGCGTAGTCGGCATCGACCAGCGTGTCCCAGAACCATTGTTCGCCCTGCCGCCAGTCGATCAGCAGGTGCTTGATCAGGAAGCTTGCGGCGATCATCCGCACCCGGTTGTGCATCCAGCCCGTCGCCCATAACTGGCGCATCCCGGCGTCGACGATCGGATAACCGGTGCGACCCTGTTGCCACGCCGCGAGGTCGGCATCGGCCTCACTGCCGCTGCGCCATGGCAAAGCGTCGTCGAAGGCAGCGCGCGCGCTGCGCCCGCCATAGTCGGGAAATTGCAGGATGATATTCTGCGCATAGTCGCGCCACCCGATTTCGCCTAGGAACACATCGACCGATCCCCCGGCGTCGGCGATCTGGTGCCAGATGGTGGCGGGTGACACTTCACCGAAATGGAGGTGCGGCGACAGGCGCGAGCTGCCCTCCTGCGACGGCAGGTTGCGTTGGCGATCATAATCCGCCGCCTCATCGGCAAACGCCGCGGTCCGCTTACGCGCGCCTGCCTCACCAGGCTCCCATTCGGCGGCAAAGCCGGTGGCCCAATCGGGCTTGGTCGGCAACAGCCCCCAGTCATCCAGCACGTCCGAAGCAGGCCATTTATCAGGCGCCGCAATCTCGCGCGGACGGATCGACGGGCTCGGTGGCGGCATATGCTCTTTCAACGCCCGCCAGAACGGCGTGTAGATCTTGTACGGCGTGCCGCCGCCCGTCGTCAGCGATCCTGGCGGCAGCAGGTAATTGCCATCATGGCACTGCAAATCGAGCCGCTTCGCCACCGCCTTTTCGGCGTTGCGCCACCATGGTTCGTAATGGCGCAGGCAATGCAACGCGCTCGCTCCACTTTCTTGCGCAATCAGAGTGAGTTGATCTTCACACTTCCCCTGCCGCAGGATCAATCGCGAACCCTTTTCGCGCAGGCTCGCGTCGAGGCTGGCGAGACTGTGGTACAACCACCAGCGCGATGCTGCGCCCATCCGGCGATGCTTCGGCGTATCGTCGTCCAGAATGAACACCGGGATCACCGGCCCGGCCGCCGCGGCCGCGATCAATGCCGCCTGATCCGACAGCCGCAGATCGCGCCGAAACCACAGGATCGTCGGCGCCGTCATTCGTCGTGGGAAGCAGTGTCGGGTGCGGTCAGCCGGACCTGGAAACGGTCCTGCGACAGCGGATGCATGAAACGCTGGTCGCGCAGCAGGATCGAATCGCCATTGGCCTGCGCGACCGGCATGCGCGCCCAGAACAGGAACGCGCGCGCGTCGGGATCGCCCATCAGCCACCCCTCCAGCCGCGGATCGTCCATCCCGGTCGGCTGGCCACTAATATCCAGATTACCGCCCACGCCGGGCGTAAAACTGCCGCTCCCATAACGCGTCGCGGTGCGCCAAAAGATATCGCGTTGCCAGAAGGCCAGCGGCGGCGGGCTCGCCACGACCAGCGCGTCGCGGTGCCCGCTTCCTGCGAGCGCGCTCGCGGTCGTCCGTTCGGCGGCGCCGGTGATCAGGCCGTTGGCAAAGATATAGGCGCAAACCGCGGTGAAACCGACCCACGCGGGCCGCTCCCAATTGGCCGCCCCACCCCGCTCGCGACGCAGCGACAACCACACCGAAAGGCTAAGCGCGATCCATATCCACAGGTCGATGATAAAGATCGTGTCGCCATAAAACCATTGCGACGAAAAGGGTTCGAGCAGGCGGATGCCGTAATTGTTCAGCCAGTCGAGCGCCGGGTGGCTGAGGCAACCGATATAGGCGAGTGCCAGCAGCCAGGCTTTGTCGATCGGTGGACGTCCAGCGGGGCGTTTGCCACGCTTCGTCTGCCAGCGATCGAACGCCAGCATCGCTGCCCATAGCAATATCGGCAGGACCAGCATCGCGATCGGACCATGGGTGATCCCACGCCGAAACCCTAGATGCTGGATCCCGTCGAGCCAAGCCAGACAAGCGGCATCAATGTCGGGCAGGTTCGCCGCCAGAATCAGCGTTGGGATCGCGAGCCCGGTCTTCTTCTTGAGCCCCATCTGGCCGAGAACCGCGCCAACGAGGCTGTGCGTGAGATTATCCATCGCCGCTTGGTGGCGTGGATCGGTCCGCTTTGCAATGCGCTATGAGGACCGGGTCACGATCGTCCAGCGAACACAAAGCGCGCTCCGACTAGAGCTCGGGCCCACCCTCGGTCACCGTCCACGTCTGGCCCTTTTTCAGCAGGCCTTGCAGATCGGCGGTCTTGCCTTCGCGCGCTGCCGCGTTCTGCCGCCAGACATCGGCCTCGAAAGTCGGGCGCGGGTCGTCGTAGAGCACGCCCAGCGCCATCGGGAATTCGCCGAACGGCATCTCGACGAGCATATGCGCGACGCTGCGGTTGGTGACGTCATGGACGATCACCCCCGCGGCCTGCCAGTCGCCATCGACGACATCGACGGTCTTGAGGTGCAGTGCCTCGGCATCGAGCGCGATGCCTTTGGTGCCCTTGGCATAAAGCATCGGTTCGCCAGTCTCGAGCCAGAGCTGGCGATCCTCAGCGCCCTTCGGCGCCGCAAAATCTTCGAACACGTCTTTATTATAGACGATACAGTTCTGGAAAATCTCGATAAAGGCCGCGCCCTTGTGGGCGTGAGCCGCTTTCAACACCTCGGGCAGCTTCTTCGATACGTCGAAGCCCCGCGCGACGAAGCGCGATCCGGCACCGAGCGCGAAAGCTGCGGGCTGCGCCGGACGATCGACCGAGCCATAGGGCGTCGATGGGCTGGTCGTACCGACGCGGCTGGTCGGCGAATATTGCCCTTTGGTCAGGCCATAAATCTCGTTGTTGAACAGCATGATCTGGCAATCGAGGTTGCGGCGGATCAAGTGCATCGTGTGGTTGCCACCGATCGACAGCCCGTCGCCGTCGCCGGTGACGATCCACACATCAAGGTTCGGATTGGCGAGCTTCAGCCCCGTGGCGAACGCCGGCGCACGGCCGTGGATCGTGTGGAAGCCATAGGTTTCCATATAATAGGGAAAGCGCGACGAGCAGCCAATGCCGCTGATAAACACAGTATTTTCGGGCGCCGTGCCGATTTCAGGCATCGTGCGCTGCACCGCTTTGAGGATCGCATAGTCGCCGCAACCGGGACACCAGCGCACTTCCTGATCGGTTTCCCAATCCTTGAGCGTCGTCGTGCGCGCGATGGTGGTCATCTCGTTCATGCTAGTGCCTCCTCGATGGCGGCTTCGATTTCGGCAATCGTGAAGGGCTGACCCGACACTTTGTTCACCGGTTTGGCGTCGACCAAATACTGGTCGCGCAGCACGGTCTTGAGCTGGCCGGTGTTCATTTCGGGTATGATGACCTTGTCATAGCTTTTGAGCAGCTCACCCAGATTGGCGGGCAGCGGCCAGATGTGGCGGATATGGATATGGCTGACGTCGGCGCCCTCGGCACGCTTGCGGCGCACTGCCTGATGGATCGGGCCAAAGGTCGAGCCCCAGCCAACGACCGCGAGCCTGCCGCTCTCGGCACCGAGCTCGACAATCTGGTCGGGCACCTTGATGCCATCAATCTTGTTCTTGCGGATGTCGGTCATCGCCTGATGGTTCGACGCCTCATAATTGATGTGGCCGGTGTCGAGTTCCTTCTCGATCCCGCCGATGCGGTGGAGTAGGCCGGGGGTACCGGGTTTGACCCACGGACGCTTGAGGTTCTCGTCGCGGCCATAAGGCTTGAACCCGCCCTCGGGCACTTCGGTCAGGAATTCGACCGGAAACGCCTCGTAAGTTGTCAGGTCAGGCACCGCCCACGGCTCTGCCGCATTGGCGATATAGCCGTCGGTCAGCAGGATCACCGGGGTCATATATTGCACCGCGATGCGCACCGCCTCGATCGCGCATTCGAACGCATCGCCAGGCGAGCGCGCCGAAATCACGGGCATCGGCGCATCGCCGTTGCGACCATAGACCGCCTGATACAGATCCGACTGCTCGGTCTTGGTCGGCAGGCCGGTCGACGGACCGCCGCGCTGCGAATTGACGATGACGAGCGGCAGCTCGGTCATAATCGCGAGGCCCATCGCCTCGCCCTTCAGCGCGATTCCCGGTCCCGACGAGCTGGTGACGCCCAGCGAGCCGCCATAACTCGCGCCGATCGCCGAGCAGATGGCCGCGATTTCATCCTCAGCCTGAAACGTCGTGACGTCATATTCTTTGAGCCGCGACAGATGATGCAGGATCGCCGAGGCCGGCGTGATCGGATAACCGCCGAAGAACATCGGCAGCTTCGCCAGCTGTGCCCCCGCAACAAGGCCTAGCGCGATACCCTCCGCGCCGGTCAGCGTGCGGTACAGTCCGGGCGCGACCGGTGCGGGATCGACATGATGCTGCTTGAGCGGTCCCGCCAGCTCGGCTGTTTCGCCATAAGCGTGACCCGCGTTCAGCGCCGCAATATTCGCCGCCGCAAGATCGGGCGCCTTGGCAAATTTCGCGTTGAGCCAGTCAACGAGCGGCGCGCGGTCGCGATCGAACATCCAGAGCGCCAGCCCCAACGTCCACATATTCTTGCAGCGCAGCGCTTCCTTGTTGCCAAGGCCGAACGGCTTCACCGCATCCATCGTCAGCTGGCTGATGTTGAGCTTCAGCAACTGCCACTTAGCAAGGCTGCCGTCGTCGAGCGGATTCGCGTCATATTTCGCCTTGGCAAGGTTGCGGTCGTTGAACTCGCCCTCATCGGCGATGATCAGTCCGCCCTGCTTCAGCGAAGGCACATTGGTCTTGAGCGCCGCCGGGTTCATCGCGACGAGCACGTCGGGCGCGTCACCCGCGGTGTCGATCGACGACGATCCGAAGTTGATCTGGAACGCCGACACCCCAAACAACGTGCCCTGCGGCGCGCGAATCTCCGCCGGAAAATCGGGGAAGGTCGCAAAATCATTGCCCGCGAGTGCCGAAGACAGAGTGAATTGACCCCCGGTCAACTGCATCCCGTCGCCGCTATCGCCTGCAAACCTGACTACCACTGCATCCGAAAGGGGGGACGTCCGCTTGTCGGTTCCGTCCGCTACCACTGTCGCCATTTTATTTTCTGCCTTGAATCTTGCGAACCTGTAACGCTGGCCTAGGCCTGTGGGCGCGATGCCGCAATTCAGAAAAAATTGTGCGCTGCAAACTTCAAACGCCCGAATGGGTTGCCAATTGCCATTGAATTATCCGCCGCGATGCCGAATAGCTGCGCCAACGATAGGCCGCACAAGCGGAAACAGGGGATCAGCAGGATGACCGACGGCACTACCCATTTTACCCGCCCCGACGTGGCGATGTTCCTGGCTTTCCTCAACGCGCAGGAAGGCCCCAAGATGGAAGAGTTGCCGCCTGCCGAGGCGCGCGAGATGTTCCGGATGATGGCCCAGATGGCCGATGCCCCGCGCGGCGAGATTGCGAAGGTCGAGGACCGGACAATTCCCGGTCCCGCCGGCGAGATTCCAATCCGCATCTACGACAATCGCCCCGACCGCGAGCCCGGCCCGGTGATGGTTTTTTATCACGGCGGTGGCTGGGTCATCGGCGACCTCGACACCCACGACGCCTATTGCGCCGAAGCCGCCCGCGTGCTCGACATGCCGGTGATCGCGGTCGACTATCGCTTGGCGCCCGAACACCCCTTCCCCGCCGCGCCCGACGATTGCGTAGCGGCGACACGCTGGGTTGCGGATCATTTCCCCTGCACCGGCCTTGTCCTTTGCGGCGAAAGCGCGGGCGGCAATCTGACGATAGCGACCGCACTCACGCTGCGCGACAAACCCGCATCGAAGCCAGTGATCGCCATGCACCCGATCTACCCCGCTGTGACCACGCACGACGACTGGCAAAGCTATCGCGATTTCGGCGAAGGTCATTTGCTGACAACCGGCAGCATGACGTATTTCGGCAGTCATTATGCCGCCGACCCCGCCGACTATCGCGCGTCGCCGCTCGATTTCCCGGCCGCGGGTCTGCCGCCGACGCTGCTCACCACCGCGGGCCTCGACCCGCTGCGCGACCAGGGTCGCGCCTACGCCGCCAAGCTAATCGAAGCGGGTGTGCCGACGACCTATCGCGAAGCAGCGGGCAGCATTCACGGCTATATCAATCTGGCGCAGGGTATCCCTAGCGCCAAGGATGATATCCGCGGCGCGTTGACGGTCTTGAAAGCGATCGTCGCCGAAGCTAGCGGCGCGGCATGATCGATCCCAGCACGCTTCCCTACCGCCCCTGCGCCGGCGTCATGCTCGCCAACCGCGACGGCCTGGTCTTCGTCGGCCAGCGGCTCGATACCTCCAGCGAAGCGTGGCAGATGCCGCAAGGCGGGATCGATCCCGGCGAAGATGCCGAGGAGGCCGCAATTCGCGAGCTCGGCGAAGAGACCGGTGTTCACGGCGGGCTGGTCGAGATCATCGCGCGCAGCCGCGAGGAATATTTTTATGATCTGCCCGACGAATTGATCGGCAAGATGTGGGGCGGCAAATATCGCGGCCAGCGCCAGCACTGGTTCCTGATGCGCTTCATGGGCGAGGACAGCGACGTCAATATCGCGACCAAGCATCAGGAGTTTCGCGCCTGGAAATGGGCCGAGCTTGGTGAGGTCGAAAAACTGATCGTACCGTTCAAGCGCGCGCTTTACCGCAGCTTGGTCGAGGAATTCGGCCCGCTCGTCTGATCACGCAGCGCCAGCGCAGTACGAAACACATCGGCAAACATTTCAGGCGTCAGCCGCCCGGTGTTCGTGTTGTAGCGCGAGCAATGATAGCTATCGACCAGGTGGCGCCCATCCGCGAGCCGATGAACGGCGCCATGGCTGAAAGGATGCGCCGCCAGCCGTACTCCAGCCGCCCTGAGCACCGCATCATGCGCGATCCGCCCAAGCGCGATGATGACACGCAGATGGGGCAAGGCGGCCAGTTGCTTCTCGAAAAACGGTCGGCAGTTCGCAATCTCCACAGGCGTCGGCTTGTTCTGCGGCGGTAGGCATTTGACGCTGTTGACGATGATCGCGCCATCAAGCGTCAGCCCGTCGTCGATCCGCGCATCATATCGACCTTTGCTCAGCCCGAACGCAGCGAGCGTGGCGAACAGCAGATCGCCCGCATAGTCGCCGGTGAACGGCCGCCCCGTCCGGTTGGCGCCATGCTTGCCCGGCGCCAACCCCGCAAAAGCGAGCCAAGCGTCGGGATCGCCGAACGCATATACCGGCGCATTCCACCAGTCGGGATGCTCGGCCTGACATTCCTGCCGAAAGGCGACGAGCCGCGGGCAGCGCGGGCAATCGCGCGGCGGCTCGGTTCCGGGCAATGGGCTGTCAATCTCCACCCATCTGCGATAGGCGCGGGGCCATGAGCAACGCAATGCCGCTTCCGCTTTACGCCATCGGTCTTGGGTCGAACCGGCGCCACGCCCGTTTCGGCGATCCCCGCGCCGTCTTGCTCGCGGCGCTCGCGGCGTTGGAGAGCGAAGACATCGAGGCCGTCGATTCCAGTCCGATCATCGCCAGCGATCCGCTCGGCCCCTCGCGCCGCCGCTATGCCAATGCGGTTGCCCTGGTAGCATCAATGCTGAGCCCGCCCGAAATGCTTGCAAGGCTGCACGCGATCGAAGCGACCTTCGGCCGCCGCACCGGACGGCGTTGGAGCGCGCGGACGCTCGACCTCGATATTCTTCTCTGGTCGGGCGGCGTCTGGTCCGACAGCACGCTGACCATCCCCCACCCCGCCATCGAACAGCGCGCCTTCGTCCTCGGTCCGCTCCGCGCGATCGTCCCCGAATGGCAGCACCCGCTCCACCGCCGCAGCGTCCGCCAACTCGCCGCGCGCCTTGCACGTCCAAAGCCGGTTGACCGGGGCGCAGCGGCGCACTAGGGCGACGGCTCACTTCGCGCGCCGCCTTTGCAGCGCCGCGATGGGCCCTTAGCTCAGTCGGTAGAGCAACTGACTTTTAATCAGTAGGTCGCTGGTTCGAACCCAGCAGGGCTCACCATAATTCTTTGGTATTGAACCCACATGGCGCGCTGACGTGCCTGCCAGGCACCGCCCGCGGTCAGCGCGCGCCAATATTCTCGCTACCGTTACCGGCGAATTTACCGATTGGCTTGATAAGGGCCGCAATGGCGGCGCATGCAGGCTCATGTGCCGAAGCTGTAATCACGACGGGGACGACATTTGACGATACTGATTACCGGTGCGGCAGGCTTCATCGGCATGCATGTTGCGGCGGCGCTGCTCGGGCGCGGTGAGCATGTGATCGGCATTGACAATTTCACCCCCTATTATTCGCTCGATCTCAAACGCGCCCGCGTCGCGCATCTTGCGGCACGCTATGGCGACCTGTTCACGTTCAAGGATGTCGATTTCGGTGACGCGAATGCACTCGCTCAGGCGCTAGCGGACGTGAAGATCGATCGGATCGTGCATCTGGGGGCGCAGCCAGGGGTGCGCTATTCGCTCGAAAATCCGGCAGCCTACATCCATTCGAACATCTCCGGGCATGTGAATATTCTCGAACTCGCACGCCACCGCGCGATTTCGCACCTCGTCTATGCGTCATCATCGTCGATCTATGGCATGAGAACTGATACGCCGTTTCGGGTCGCCGACAGGGCTGATACGCCCATCTCTCTCTACGCGGCGACGAAGCGTGCCGATGAGTTGATGAGCGAAACCTATGCCCATCTTTTCCGGATCCCGCAGACCGGGCTGCGCTTCTTCACCGTCTATGGGCCGTGGGGGCGCCCCGACATGGCGGTCTGGAAATTCACCGAAGCGGTGCTGCAAGGCCTTCCGATCGACGTTTACAATCACGGCGACATGCTGCGCGACTTCACCTTTATCGACGATATCGTCAACGGTGTGGTGCTGGCGCTCAATCATCCGCCAGAAGATGACAGCCGAGAGAAACCGGGCGGCTTCACCACGCCGCACCGATTGTACAACATCGGCAACAACCGCCCCGAGCAGCTGACCGACCTGATCCGCGCGATCGAAGTCGCCTGCGACCGCAAAGCCCAGATCAACCTGCTGCCGATGCAGGACGGCGACGTGTACCAGACCTTCGCCGATATCGACGATATCAGTCGCGACCTCGGCTTTGCGCCGACCACCCCGATGGCGGTCGGTATTCCAGCTTTCGTTGATTGGTATCGGGAAGATTGGTCGAAGCGCCAGTAACGTCGCGAGACTCGATCTTCACCGCAACCGGACAGGCGCGTTGGCTTGGTTGGAAGCCCCGGATAGAATAGGGCGACCATCAAACGGCCAAACATTCGCATAGAGGCAAAACCCGATGAAGATTCTATTGACCGGCGGCACCGGCTATATCGGCAGCCACGTTGCGGCGGCGTTGGTTTCCACGGGCCATCAGGTCGTCTGTTTCGACAACCTCGCCAACAGCGATGCCGGGGTAATCGACCGGCTTGAGGCAATTACGGGGACCGCCATTCCGCTGATCGTCGGTGACATTCGCGATGGCGATGTTCTGCGCCACGCCCTGACCGAGCACGACATCGAAGCCGTCATCCATTTCGCGGGTCTGAAAGCCGTCGGCGAATCGGTCGCCGAGCCGATCAAATATTACGACAACAATGTCCGCGGCACGCTGTCGCTGGTACAGGCGATGAGCGATTGCGGCGTCAAGACGCTGGTCTTTTCATCGAGCGCGACGGTCTATGGCCAGCCGCAGTATCTGCCGCTCGACGAAAATCACCCGACGTCGGCGACCAATCCTTATGGCCGCACCAAGCTGATGATCGAGGAAGTGCTGACCGACATCGCGGCGTCCGACCCCGAATGGCGGATCGCGACGCTGCGCTATTTCAATCCGGTCGGCGCGCATGATAGCGGGCTGATCGGCGAGAATCCGAACGGTATTCCCAATAATTTGATGCCCTTCATCAGCCGCGTTGCCGCGGGGCGACTCGCTGAGCTGTCGGTGTTCGGCAACGATTATGACACCCCCGACGGCACCGGGGTGCGCGACTATATCCATGTCGTGGACCTCGCCGACGGCCACGTGGCGGCGCTCGACACGATCGCTGACACCGAGCCCGGCCTGTCGACCTGGAACCTCGGCACCGGACAAGGCTATTCGGTCCTTGATATGATTCATGCGTTCGAGCGTGTGAATGGCGTCAGCATCCCCTATCGTATCGCACCGCGCCGCGACGGCGATGTGGCGAGCTGCTACGCGAGCCCCGAACGCGCCGCGCAAGAGCTAGGCTGGACCGCACAGCGCGATCTCGACGCCATGTGCGCGTCGAGCTGGAGCTTCGAGCGCACGCTCGCAATGCGCAATTCGGGCTAACCGAACCAGCCCGCCGTCTGGGCGAGCACCCACAGGCCGATCAACAGGAACAGCGCAGCCGCGATCATCCGCATCTTTGCCAGATCGACGCGCTTGAGCAATTCATGCCCCAGGAAGATCGCCGGGACATTGGCGATCATCATGCCGAGCGTCGTTCCGGCGGTTACCGCCACGACGTCATGATATTGCGCGCCCAGCGCAATCGTGGCGATTTGCGTCTTGTCGCCCATTTCGACGAGGAAGAAGGCGACCAGCGTGGTCAGGAAGGCGCCATACCGCGGCTTCGGCGCATCCTCGTCTTCGAATTTGTCCGGGATCAGCGTCCACGCCGCCATCGCGATAAACGACAGGCCGACCGCATAGCGGAAGATATCGCTATCGAGGAAGCTCGCCGCCGACGCGCCCAGCAGCGCCGCGAGCGCATGATTGGCCAGCGTCGCGACCATGATACCGAGAATGATCGGCAACGGCCGGTTGAACCGCGTAGCGAGCAGGATCGCGAGCAGCTGCGTCTTGTCGCCGATTTCGGCGAGCGCGACGACGGCGGTCGAGGTGAGCATGGCTTCCATGAATAAACTCCGGGGCCGGGCGGCGTTGCGATTCCAATCGACATCGACACCCGCCGCCCGGCCCGGACGAAGAATGCGATGCCATTGGTCTCGCCCAAACGGTTCCCCGCTTCCACCGCACCACGACCTCTCGGCCGAGTATGTTGACACGGTGGCCCGTCCGTTCGGACGGCTGGCTACTCCCCAGATGACGCGGGCGGGTTAGACCGCTTGTCGGCGCGAGGCAAGTCCCCCGATGTAGCCGCGGCGGCTTCTTCCGATTCGGCGATATCGGCGTCCATGGCTTTGGCGCGCGCTTCGATTTCTTTGGCCGCCTTGTCGTAGCGCGCCTCGAAATCGGGTTCGTCCTTGCACCCGGCCAACAGAAGCAACGGCAGCAGAATTACGGCGCCGCGCATCAATAATCCTTGCGGTAGCGGATGCTGAGGTTCGACTGACCCGAACCACCGGCTTGGCTGAGCAGCGATAGCGCCCGGGTTAGGCTGATCTCGAGCTGCGTCGCGGTGTAACCGCGCGCGTCGGTGATGACTTCGAGATAGATGTCTTTGGTGATATATTGCCCCGCAGCGAGCGCGGTGCCGCGCCCGACGGTATCGTCGGGACCCAGCACGCGCAGGCGGTCGATGCCGGTCGCCGACTGCAGCGCGCCAAGCGGGCTCAATCCCCCGCCCCCGCTGCTCAGCGTGTTGAGCGACGAGGCCAGCTGCACGGCTTGCAGCGGTGACAACGTCGTGATCGAATCGCCGAACAGAATGCGCGACACGATCTCGTCCTGCGGCAGGCCGGGGACGCTGGAGAATGCAATCTGTGGGTTGCTCGCACGGCCTGACACGGCAACGTTCACGGTCACCGTCTCGATCGTATCGCTCGCCAGCAAGCGGATCGCGGGGTCGTAGGCGTCGCCGGTCGGGAAGGTCACGCGGCCCTCCTGCAATTCGAACGACCGTCCGGCAAATCCCAGCGTCCCGCGCACCAGCTCGATTTCGCCCGTTACACGCGGTGCCAAGGTTGTCCCGCGCAGAACGATATCGGCCATCCATTCCGATTCGAGCCCCATGCCGCTGACGTAGATTTCATCCGACGCCTTGAGCGCGATGTCGAGGCGGATGAGGTCGAACAGGCTGCCCCCAACCGCCGCCAGCCCGTCGCCGCTGATCCGCGGGCGGCCTGCGGCGGGTTTGCGCCTGATGCCGGTCAGCACCGGCACCTGCGCCGCGCCCTCGCGCACGATACGATAGCGCGTTTCAGGAAGGCGCAGGCTGCCCGACAGCAACGCCGCTTGCCCCGCGACCTTTTCGAGCACCAGATTGCCCGTCGCACGCGCCGCAATATTCTCGCTGCGCGCAAGCCGCGCATTGTCGAGCGTCATCGCGATGTTCATCGGATAACCGTCGGCCTGCGCCAGGCTGATATAGCCCTTCGCTTCGACCTTGCCGTCGCCTGCGGTCGCGGTCAGCTGATCGACCTCCAACCGGTTTCCGTCAAAGCGACCGGCTACGACCATGTTGGTCAGGCGCGTGCCATAGGTCTGGTTTTCATAAACCATGTCCTTGCCGCGCACGACACCCGACAGGCAAGGGTCGGCGACGCTGCAACTGAAATCGGCGGCAACCGCGATCGGCCCCGACACACCTTGGTCGGCGGGCCCGAAGAAAGAATAAAGCGTGTCCGACGGACCGTTGTAGCGGATGCCGCCGCCCAACGGCGCCGCGCGCAGGCGCGTCGTCCAATCGCCTGCGCCGGGACCGAGCGGCCGCAGCGACGCCTGCATCCGTCCGATCACGCTGCCGCGCTTGCGCATCACCGCGCGCGCTTCGCCGCCGTCGCTGAGCAGCTTGCCGGCGAAATTGACATCGACTGGCTGGCTGACCGACGCCGCGGTCGTCCGGGTAAAGCCGGTGATCGTCAGCCGCGCATCGGCGCGCGGAAAGCTCTCCGAACTTGCCTGTTCGAAATCGAGGCTGCCCGTCGCGCGCCCGCCAAGCCCCATGTCGGGATAGACGGCGTTGAGGATCGCCATGTTGACGCGCTCGAGGCGGCTCTGGATCATGATACCGTCGCCAAACCGCCCGGCGACCCGCGCGCTGCTGCCGCGGCCCAGATTGACCGTCGTCGGCAGCAGTTCATAGCCATCGGGACCGGGGATGATACGCGCGGGCGATGTCGTGCGGAAGTTCACGCCCGTCGCGCGGCCCTGCACCGACGCGCGCCACAGCTCTGACGTCAGGTCGGCGTTGGCGGCGATACGGAACGGGATGCCGCTGGTACCTTCGACCAGCGCCTGCGCCTTGCCGCGCCCATCGCGATAATCGATCTTCACCCGCCCGACCGCGATATCGTACTCGCGGATGCGTGTCTGGGCGATCTGGATATCGGCGACGACATGCGGCGTGTCATAGAGCGTGACATCAGCGTCGACGATCGCCGATCCGACCGCCAGCTTGGCGGGCCCAGGCAGCACGACATCATTGGCGCGGACGTTGATTGCCGCCGCCTGATATTGGCCCGCGGCGCTCAACCTGACCAGGCCGCCCAGCCCCTGCCCTGATGCGTTGAGCTGGCCGACGAACGGCCCCGCGCTGCTTTGCACCAATCGCCCGTTGAACCCGATACCCGACAGATCGCCGCGCGCGATGTCGATCGTCAAAGGACCGGTCGCGGTCAGCAACACGACATCGGCGGACAGCGGTCCGTAATCGGTGTCGCCCGTCGCGGCGAGGCGATAGCCATTCGGCGCCCCATTGATTTCCGCGACCAGATTGGCGAGGCCGATACCCAGCCCGGGACGTTCGGCGGTAAGCGTCGCACGCGGATCGCTGATCGTCCCAGCCAGCTGGACACCAAGCGGGCCATAGTCGGTGGAATTGGCACGCGCGGTCAGTCGCACCTGTCCGTTCGGCGCATAGCTCCCCTGTCCACTGACGATCCGCAGGAGCGGGGAGGTCATCCGCAGATTGGCGAAGCGAACGATCCCGTCGGTGCCATAGCGGACGTCGCTGGTTGCCACCGCATTGCCGCCGAGCAGGTCGCGTACCCCCGAATTGAACAATTGCGTCGAGCGCGCGCGAACGCGTCCAGCGATCGCAAAACCGCCATTTGGCGCAGTTTCCAGATCGGCGTCGGTATCGATGTCGAAAATGCCGACGCTCTCGATGCGATAGTCGTTGATCCGCCCGTCGATCGCCCCGGTATAAAAACCCCGGTTCAGGTCGGCGATGACAATCGCCTTGGCGTCGATGCGCGGCGAACGCAGACGCAGATTGTCGCTCAGGATCCGCCCATTGCTGTAGGCGAGATCACCGTCGAGCCGGACCTGCACCAGCGTTCCGCCCGCGACCGCGTCGAGACCGCGGATCCGCGCCGCGCGGCCCGCGACCGGAATGATGATCTGGTCGGCATCGACGCGCGCCTTGCCCGACAGGGTCAATGTGTCGATGATAATGTCGTTGACCGCGAGCGCATTGGCATTCGCCTGGTACGCGACGGTCGGCAGCTCAAATGCCCCATCCAGCGTCGCTGTCGCCCGCACGCCATCGGCGCGAACCGATGGCGCAATGGCGCTCGGGCGAAGCAGAACGAACGCCAGTTGCAAGGCTTCGTACCGGCTGTTGCCCAGATCGAGCCCGCCGCTCACCCCCAAGCGGAAGGCATCGGACGAAAGGCGACCATCGAGATCAGCCTTGCGCTCGTCCAGTCGCGCCGTCAGGTCGACCGCGGTTTGCGGCCCTAGCAGCGCTGCCGTCGCACCCGCGAACAGCCGCGACGCCTGCGCGCTCCCTTTGACCACAAAGGTACCGTTACGGCCTGTCAGCGCCAGCCGCGCCAGCGGCGCCGCACCAAGATCGGCAGTGAGATTGCCATTCCAGACTTTCCAGTCGCCGCGTCCCGCCAGCTTGGCGGTCAGCGTCTCGTCGAACCCGCCCATCGCCGCGAGCACCCCGCCCTGCGGCGCTGTCACGTTCATGGTCACGTTAAACCGGTTCGCTTCAGGTACGGCGTCAAGCAGCAGCGCCAGCGTGTCGCCCTTGGCATTGGCGCCGATCGTCGCGGCATTCGCCGTGATCTGCGCGCGCCGATCGGCAATAGCGATCTTTCCCGCCAACCGCGCTTCCTGCCGCTCACCAGCGACGGCGGAGTCAAAGATGAAACGATCGACGCGCAGCGCGCCGATGTCGATATCAAGATCGGGCAGCAGCGGCTCGCCGGTGTCGGGCACGACCTTGAACGCCGGCATCTTGCGCATCGTCATCGTCGCGGCACTCGCCGACCGGACATCGACATGATTCGCGAAATAGCGGAGTGGGCGCCAATCGACCTGCACTTCCGGCGACTCCAGGAAAACGCCCTTGGGATCAGACAGCGTGAAGTTGCGGATGACCATGCGGCCATAAAGCGAGCCGTCGAGCCGACCGATGCCGATCTTCATCCCGTTTTCGAATTCAAATTTCTCGACCTGGGTAACGACGAAGCGTCGCCCGGCATCGCTATTGAGGCCGATCAGGAACAGCGCGAACAGCAGGATCACCCCGAGCAGCGACAAGCCGATCCAGCGCAAAACCGTCATTGGCCAGTTGCGCGGTTTCGCGGTTGTTGCCATTTCAGCCACATCGGGCGGATCCCCGGCCATTAGAAGGCCTGCCCAATCGAGACATAGACGCTCACCAGCGCTTCACCCGGCTTGCGGCCGATCGGAGTCGCGACGTCCAGCCGCATCGGGCCAAAATTGGTATAATAGCGCGCGCCGATGCCGGCCCCAAAGCGCAGATCCGAGAACGTCGGCGTCGAACCGCGATAGACTTGCCCCGCATCGACAAAGCCGACGACGCCGAAATTTCCAAACCGATAGCGCCCTTCGAACGCGGCCTCGGCAACGCTGCGGCCGCCGATCGGGTCGAGATCGGGATCCTTGGGACCGAGCTCCTGATAGCCGAAACCGCGCACCGACCCACCACCACCGGCATAGAAACGCCGCGATGGCGCCAATCGTTCGCGCGCGGCGCCCAGTATCGACCCGGCGCGCACGCGCCCGGCTAACACGATATTGTCGGTGACGGGATAATAGCCGCTGACGTCAAGGCGGGCGCGGGCGTAGGGCGAAAATCGCCCGGCGAGCGATCCTTCGGGCTGAATGAGCGCGGTTACGCGAAAGCCCTTGGTGGGGTCGAGAAGGCTGTCGGTGCGGTCCATCCCGACCTGACCCGTCAGCCCGAAGATTGTATAGAAATCGCGGTTCCGCTCGGCGCGCGCGAAATCATAGTCATCCTCGCTTGTCGCGATCAGTTCGGCGCCGAAGGCGTAAGTAAATCTTTTTTGCCAGATCGGAGTCGAATCATAGCTGACGCGCGCCGCGATGCGCCCCGTGATTGCGTTAAACGCGTTGTAATCACTCCGCGTCGCTTCGGCGACGAGTTCAAAGGTGCGATCGCGGCGCCCGGCATTCGAACGCCGCAACGTTGCGCCGATGCCCTGCTCCTGCGTTCCCACGACGCCGCGAAAGATCAGCGCGCCTTCGGGTGGCAGCAGGTTGCGGTGCGTCCAGCTACCCTCGACGCGCAGGCCTTCGCCGGTGCCATAGCCAGCACTGGCGGCCAAAGTTCGCGGCGGCCCCGCTTGCTGCGTCACCAGCATCGTGACATATTCGGTGTCATCACCCGCGCTTTCACCGGTTGGCTGCGGCTCGGCCGCGACGGTGGCGAACAGCCCGGTGGCAACCAGCGCCTGACGCAGATCGTCGACCTTGCGGCTGTCGTACAGCTCGCCGCGCTTGAAGCGCGCCAGCACCTCGACATGCTCGGCGTCGAACGCCAGATCACCCGTCGTCTCGATTCCGCCGAACCGCGACCGTTTGCCGATGTCGACAGGAAGCGTGTAGACTCCGTCCCCGGTCGCTCCGTCGAGCAAAATGTCGCGCTGCCCCACCTCGGCAAACGGATAGCCCTCTTCGGGCAATTTGAGCGCAATCGCCGCCTCGGCGCCCTGGACGCGCTGCGCGACAATCGGCTCACCGATACTGAGCGGAAAATTGTCCGCGATCAGGTTTGGCGGGATGGTCGGATCGGCCTTCAGGATGATCTCGGCCAGCTTATATTGCGTCCCCGGCTTTACATCGATGACCGCCGTTATCGGGCGGCGCTGGCGCGGTTGCCCCTCCTGACCGTCTTCGCGTTCGCCGCGATCGATCCGCGTATCGACCACCGCGTCATAATAGCCTTCGGACGCCAGAATACGCTGCATCAACTCGCCATCGGCGGTCAGGCGCGCGCGTACCATCGCGGCATTGTCCGCCTTGCCGTCCCCGTCATAGAGCGCGGACAAGTCGCCGAACAAGTCGGCGAGATCGACATCGGTGCTGTCGTCGGCCGGGACGAGCCCGTTGACCTGCACCGTATAGGCCACGTTGACATTCTCACGGTCGTCCTCGGCCTCGGCGAATTCAACGGGTTCGACATCGAAATTTTCGAGCGGCGGCAGCGGGGCGGCGAGTTCGCTGTCGGTGATCGGTGCATCGCCGATGACCTCCACCGCATCGCCATCCGCCAGCGCCGGAACCGGCACGCCGGCTACCGTGGGCGTCGCTGCATCCGCCGCGGTGCCGCCTGAATTTGCCGCTTCGGCAGCCTGCCGTTTTTCAAAGTCGGCAATCGATTCGAGCGGCCGATTGAGCTCGGGATCATCCTCCGCGAATATCTGCGGGATTGCCTTCTCGAACTCCTCATCGCTGATGATCGGTGCGACATCGGGAAATTGGACATCCGGCGGCGGCGGGGTCGGGGCAGCAATTGACGCATCGGACACCGGCTCGGCCGTCGGCACAACCTGCGGCGGTTCGACTGTTTGACCGATTGCGGTGGTCGACCAGGCCAGACAGCAAGCCGACGCCGATAAGATCAACAAAGGTCGCGTCCGCGCCGGTCGCATCGGGTGATAATCACGGGAAGTTTCAGGGTTTTGCATATATCAGCCGTCGATACGGCATCTCTGGCTGGCACACAGCGGCGGCGCAACCCGTTTCTATGCTGCCAAAGCCCCGAATCCGGCTCATTTCGTCGCAAATCCCCTGTCAGCCGGGTCGGCTGCACGCGATCAACGAGTTTATGGAGATCGGGTTCCGCGCGTCAGCTATCGACGCCGAACAGATCGCGGCTGTAAACCTTGTCGGCCACATCGGCTAGGTCGTCGGTCACCCGGTTGGCGATGATCACATCGGCCTCGGCTTTGAAGGCGGTAAGATCGCGCACCACCCGCGAGTTGAACAGCCGCTCATCGTCGATCAGCGGCTCATAGACGATCACCTCGACCCCCTTGGCCTTGATCCGCTTCATTACTCCCAGGATGCTGCTGGCGCGGAAATTGTCCGATCCCGCTTTCATCGCCAGCCGGTGGATGCCGACCACGCGCGGACGGCGCTTGAGCACCTCGGAGGCGACGAAATCCTTGCGCGTCGTGTTTGATGACACGATCGCCTGGATCAAATTCTGCGGCACCTCGCTGTAATTGGCCAACATCTGCTTGGTGTCCTTGGGCAGGCAATAACCGCCATAGCCAAAGGACGGATTGTTATAGAAACTGCCGATCCGCGGGTCGAGGCACACGCCCTCGATGATCTGGCGCGAATCGGCACCATGCATCGCAGCGTAGGTATCGAGCTCGTTGAAGAACGCGACGCGCATCGCAAGATAGGTGTTGGCGAACAGCTTGATCGCCTCAGCCTCGGTATTGCCCGTGTGCAACACGGCCGTTTCGGGTTTTAGCGATGCTGCGAGCAACAACTGTGCAAAGTGCGCCGCGCGCGGGTGCGTGTTGCCGACAATGATCCGAGACGGATGGAGATTGTCGAACAGCGCGCGCCCTTCGCGGAGGAATTCGGGAGAAAAGACGATCGCGTCGGTGTCGTGCTTGGCGCGCATCCGGTCGGTGAAGCCGACCGGTACCGTCGATTTAACCACGATCACCGCATTTGGCGCCATCGTCAACGCATCGCCAATCACCGATTCGACCGAGCCGGTGTTGAAATAATTGGTGTCGGGATCATAATCGGTCGGCGTCGCGACGACGACAAAATCCGCACCGTCATAGGCAGCTTGCTTGTCAACGGTTGCCGTCAGTTCGAGTTGGCGGTTCGCCAAATATTCCTCGATTTCCGGATCAGCGATCGGCGAGCGGCGCGCATTGATTTGATCGATCTTGCGGCTGTCGATATCAAGCGCCACAACCCGATTATGCTGCGCGAGCAGCACCGCATTCGAGATACCGACATAGCCGGTGCCGACGATTGTGATTTTGACCGGATCGTTCGGCACTGGTGTTAATCTCCTGCAATGGTTGCCGCCACCTAACAGCCGGGGCCAGATCTCTCAACCGCAACCGCCCGTGCTGCGGAGACATCACCGCGCTGACATCACCGCGATCATGTACCGCAGAAGGTTTTATATGGGGCGGCGTCGATTGGCGCCGGTTGTGCGAAAGCACCCCACTCGGCGCGTTCGACAAAGGGATTTTGCACAACCTCCAGCAGTTTGGTCCACGGTGCCATATCCCCTGCCTCCGCCGCAACCAGCGCAGCCTCGACGAGATGATTGCGCGGAATATAGAACGGATTCACGGCGTCCATCGCGTCAGCGCGCTCCAGCGGCGCAATCGCTTCGCGCTCGAGCTGCGACCACCAATCGGCGATCCACGGCGCCATCGCCTCCGCATCGGGCAGGAGCGACTCCAGCATGTCGCCCTCGCCGCGCAGCAACTGCGCTAGCGCGCGGAAAAACGACGTGAAATCGACGGCATGCTGTTCCAGTTCGCCAAACAGGGAGTCAATAAGCTGTTCGTCGTCCTTGTGCGGCCGCCCCAACCCCAGTTTCGTGCGCATTTCATCAAGCCATATCGCCCGAAATCGGGCCGGGATCGCGTCAACCAACGCCTTGGCCGCGTCCACGTCAGCAGGATTTACGGCATGGATCGCGGGCAACATAGCCTCGGCATACCGCGCCATGTTCCAGTGCGTGATCTGTGGCTGACGGCCGTAAGCATAACGCCCGTTCGCATCGATCGAACTGAACACCGTGTTCACCGCAAATCGATCCATAAAGGCGCAAGGGCCGTAGTCGAGCGTCTCGCCACTGACCGCGACATTATCGGTGTTCATCACGCCATGAATGAAACCCACCCCCATCCAGCGGGCGACGAGTTCGCATTGCAGGCCGATGACGCGATCGAGCAGCGCAAGGTGCGGATTGGCAGTCTCAACGAGCTCGGGAAAATGACGACGGACGGTGTAATCGGACAGCTGGATGACGTGATCGGCGCCAAAATGCGCGGCAAAAAATTGAAAAGTCCCAACCCGAATATGACTGCTCGCAACGCGCGTCAGCACGGCGCCAGGATGCGACCGCTCGCGCTGCACGCGATCACCGGTTGCCACCGCCGCCAGCGATCGCGTCGTCCGCACCCCCATGGCGGCCATCGCCTCAGACACCAGATATTCGCGAAGGACCGGACCGATCGCAGCCTTGCCATCGCCATTCCGCGAAAAGGCGGTTGGCCCAGCCCCCTTCAGTTGCAGGTCGAAGCGCGCGCCGTCGGGGGCAAGCATTTCTCCGATCAGCAGCGCACGGCCGTCGCCGAGTTGGGATGAAAAATGGCCAAACTGGTGCCCTGCATAGGCAAAGGCGAGCGGATCGGCGCCAGCCGGAAGTTCGTGTCCCGAGAAAATACTCGCCAGTTTTTCGTCTTCGACGTCAGCGACGGTTAGGCCCAGCCGGTCGGCCAAGGCTTGGTTGAAGGCTAGGAGCTTCGGCTCCAATGGCTGCACAGCTTCGCCGGGCGCAAAGAACCCTTCCATGTCCGCGTGAAAACTGTTGTCGAACGCGAAATCCATGCAGCGGCTCCAGATTGTCCCTATGCCGGTCCCCGCATGGCAATTGCAAGGCCCGAGAACGCCGCGAATAGGTCTCCGTCCGCCACCGCTCCCTGTTTGGACTAGCCGCTGCTTGGGTTAGACCCGCTGAGCCCACGACGAAAGGATCGAATAATCGGATATTTGCATCGTTTAATCGCGGTCACTGGCCCCGTTGGAACGAATTCCACCGCTAATTTACTCGCTTTAGGCGAGACCGAGATTGGAATCGACGATGTCCACAATTAATATTTAGTCGTGCTGAACAAAGCTCGGATCGCCGCGTTCGAACGCTTTGGCGCTGGTTGGATGGTCGTGCACCGAGGCGATATCGGAGATCAGACGGATCCCACTGGCGCACTTGCGGGTGCTGAATTCGACTACATCGTTCATTTCGCCGCGCAGGTCAGGGTGCACCGTCAACTTGACTCCGGTCGCCGATGACTGCGCGAGCCTCGCCGGTCCTCGAGACCCCCTTCAGCTTAGGCATCCCCGTTGTTATCGATGGTATCGCAGCTATGGCAGACAATCCTGACGGCTTTAGCCCACGCGGATCATCAGGATCTTGACCTCATTCGCATCGGCCGGGTTGCCGGCCGCGTCGAAGCAGCGAAGGCGGGCAGAATTGACGCCTGTGAGATCGCAGCGAACATTGCCCACCCCCATGTTGGTCGAGGCGAACACCGTAAAGTCGTTCGGGCCTCGCGCCGAACGCGTCAGGGCCACGCTGTAGTCACCCTTGCCGTTGCGAACCACCGACGCAATGCCGAACCCTTTGGTGACAACCGGCGTCCCGATGCCGTTTATGCTAGCAGACGCGACGATCGCTCCCGGCGCCACTTCGGGTTCGCTACGGATCGTGATGTCGGTGTCATAGGGAATCACGCCGAAACCACCCCGACGATTGTCGTTCAGCAAATAGGTTGCGCCGCCCCGGAAACAACCGCGCATCGTCAGCGAGCCGGAGAAGGTCGGCGCAATCTCGACGAGGCTCTCGACCGTGGCAACACCGCGCGCCGTCTGCGCCCCGGTAACGCCGATCAGAACATGATGACCGACGCCATCCAGATAAATGCCTGTGCGCACCTCCTCGAAATGCACGACATGGCAATAAAGACTGTCGTTCGCGATATCGATCCCGCGCGCCATCGGCCTGCCAGTGTCGCCGGTAATCGTACTGTTCGTCACGTGCAGCATGAAGTTTCCGGTCTCACTGACTTTCGAGACCTTTATCCCCGCAGTAGCCTGCGCAACTCCCGATCCCATGATCTCCGCACCTTCGACGAGGCAGGTCGAGGCACCGCCAAAGCCGTTACGAATATGAACGCCGATGGTCCGGAATTTCTCGATCAGAACCTTCCGCAGGCCGCCGCCCTCCTGCCAGGAGTCGGCCACCACGCCACCCAGCCCTGCTATGTCGTTGCAGTCAAGCGTCAGTTGCTCAAGCGCGTTGTCGAACATGCTCGACGTCCCGTTGTCGGCGATGACCATGAACGGCCCCCGATGAGTTTTTGTCGCCTTGAGACGCGAACCCCTCTTGTTCACGCCACGCAGCGTCACGCGGTTCGCAAGTGCGATACTGCTCGATACCTCGAGTTCGCCGCGCGGAAGCTGGACGGACTGCCCCTGAGCGCCATTGCGGCTCGCCCTGCCCTCTACGATCGCACGCGCCAGCTGCTCCTCTTCGGTGCCCGCAAACTGCGAAGGCATCAGCGGGCCCGCCTCGACAAATTCGGAAAGCGACTGGATCCGGAGATCAGAGCCAGCGGTGCGCTGGTTGCCCACGAGCTCGCCGCCACGATCCCCCATCAACGTATTTGCGGAAACGGGGATGTCATAGGGGTCGTCATCGAAAAAGACGCTTTGGCTGTTGACGTTGACGACGCGGATTCGGACCGGTCCGTTGTGACCATGGCAAAGAGTCGGAATGGGATGTCCGGCGGACACCAAATAGGGATTGGCGACGGGCTTTGTTAACGCCGCATCCCCGAATAGCGGCACCGGCTTCAACGACCTCGCCTCAAAGGCATGCACTTCGATATCGCAGGAGTAGCCTGTTACATTGGCAATGCGATAAGCAATGTCGGAAATTAGGGGCATTTATCCTCGCTCCATCGGTCGGATCGTTATGTAAACCAACTCGACTAGTATCTTTTTCACGCGCCGCGGCAATTCGCCTTGCGCAATAAACGTGATAACCGGATGCAGAAAATGCGGCCGGCCGAGATAGAAGGCGGGCGCGATGAAGTTTGCTGTGGCCGGGAAGCGGAATCATCGCCAATCAACCGGTTGTGCCGTGGCGGACGAGCTTCTATGATGCGGCTGCGGCTCTCTCCCCCCTTCCTCGCTGATTCCGGACCAAATGAAGCGAATTTTCGACGTCTTGCTCGGCCTTGCGCTCGCTCCGATCGCTCTCGTCGCCTGCTTTCTGGTTGCCTTGCCAATCACGCTGGAAGCGCGCGCGTCGCCTATCTTCTTCCAAACCCGGCTGGGCGTCCGGGAGAGGCCTTTCCGGCTGCTGAAGCTGCGCACGATGCATGTGGCCACTCCCAGCGTTGCTTCGCATCAGGTGGGCACGAGCACTATCCTCGCGACCGGGCGTCTGCTTCGCCGACTGAAGATCGACGAGTTGCCGCAGATCTGGAACGTGCTCAACGGCACGATGTCGTTTGTGGGCCCCCGGCCAGGCCTCCCCAACCAGCTCGACCTGACCGAGGCGCGCCGTCGGCATGGCGTATTCGCGCTGGTTCCCGGCATAACCGGCGTAGCGCAGATCCGCGGTATCGACATGTCGACGCCCGAGTTGCTGGCCGAAGTCGACTCCGGCTATCGCGGTCGATGGTCTCTCGCTCGCGACCTTCGTATTTTGTGGGCGACGGCAACCGGATCGGGATCGGGTGACGCCGCCGCGGGAGCATCTGGCCGATGAGCGGTCATTCCATCCTTGTCGTGGGCGCGAATGGCGGGCTTGGTCGCGCACTGCTGCACGAACTCGGGCCGGAAACCGCGATCGCTGCCACACGGACCGGACGGTCTCCGTTGCCGGGCTTCGAACATGCGCCGCTTGGACCCGACGGAACACCGCCCGCCGCAGCCCTCGCGCGTTGTTGTGGCGTGATCAACGCCGCCGGCCGCGTGACGGGCGACGACGCGACGCTGGAGGCCGCCAATATCCGGTTGCCGCTGGCGATTGCGCGCGCGGCGAAAATTGCGGGTGTTGCAAAGATGGTGCAGGTTAGCAGCTTCGCCACCACGGGAACGGCCGAGCATATCGGCGCCGACACGCCCGAACGGCCAATCAATGCCTATGGCCGGTCCAAAGCGGTCGCCGACCGCGAAATCCTCGCACTTGCGGGAGACGGGTTCGGGATCGAATGCCTGCGTCTGCCGTTCATGTTTTCGGCCACCAAACCCGGGCTGCTGTCGTCGCTTCTCTCACTCTCTGACAGGCTGCGCATGCTGCCGGGGCGCGCCGACCGGCCTTTCCGTCGTTCGATGTTTTCCTACGCCGGCGCCGCGCGCGCCCTGATCATGTGTGCGGCCGACAGTCGTGGCGGCATATCCTACGCCGCCGACCCGCAGCTCTTCGACTATTCGCTCCTCACCACGATCCTGGGGGAAGAGGCCGACCGGACCGTCCGTATTGTCCCGGTACCGGGGCCCGTCGTCGCGGCGGTCAACATACTCGTGCCGGCCGTTGGCCGCCGCCTGTTCCGGTCAAGTGTCCTAGCCCCGTTCGCCAACCGCGCCGGCGAGTGCCCGCCCGGACTCGAAGCGGAACTGCGTCAGCTCGTAAGGATCCGCTATCACCGATAAGAGGCGGCCTGCCGCACGATTGACCGACGCAGTCTCGACAAGCCAAATTCGCTCAGATATGGGCGGCCACCTCAGATGTTTAAGGAATACTATGACCCCCTTTCAGCTTGACGATGCCTCAATCTTTCTGACCGGGGGAACCGGATCTTTCGGCAAGGCTTTCGTTCGTCATGTAGTCGCGAATGCATCGCCAAGACGTCTGGTGATCTTTTCGCGCGACGAGCTCAAGCAATTTGAAATGGCTCAGGAATTCCCCGAGTCACGCTACCCCTTTCTGCGTTATTTCATCGGCGACGTCCGCGACGCCGAACGCGTCCGCCGCGCGATGGAAGGAACCGATACCGTCATCCACGCCGCGGCGCTGAAGCAGGTTCCGGCAGCGGAGTATAACCCGTTCGAATGCATCAAAACCAACGTAATCGGCGCACAGAATATCATCGAAGCGTGCCTCGATGCCGGGGCGACGCGCGTCGTCGCGCTCTCGACTGACAAGGCAGCGGCGCCCGTCAACCTCTACGGTGCAACGAAGCTCTGTTCCGACAAGCTGTTCATCGCGGCGAACAACATCCGCGGCGCGCGCGACGTCCGCTTCAGCGTCGTCCGCTATGGCAACGTAATGGGTAGCCGCGGATCGGTTATCCCCTTCTTCCTCGGCCGTCGGAACGACGGCGCCCTGCCGATCACCGACCCGGCGATGACGCGTTTCAACATTTCGCTCGACAGCGGTGTCGATCTCGTGATGTGGGCGCTGAACAATGCGGAGGGCGGCGAGATTCTCGTTCCGAAAATCCCCTCCTATCGCGTCACCGATGTCGCGATGGCGATTGCGCCGTCCGCCAAACAGCAGATTATCGGCATTCGTCCGGGCGAGAAGATTCACGAGGAAATGATCACCGCGAGTGACAGCCCGAACACGATCGATATGGGCGAATATTATGCGATCCTGCCTCCGGGCGACGCAGATGTCGTCGATCGCTATTGCCGTGATCATGGCGCGACCCGCGTTGCGCCGGGTTTCTGTTACGAAAGCGGTACGAACGAGCATTTCCTCACCGTCGAGGAAATCCGGATGCTGATCCGCGAACATATCGACCCGGCTTTCTGATCCCCGATGTCAAAGCCCATCCCCTATAGCTGCCAGGATATCAGCGAAGCCGACATCGCCGCCGTCGCCGAAGTCCTGCGTGCACCTTTCCTGACGCAGGGGCCAGCGGTTCCGAAATTCGAGGAAGAGTTTGCAGCGCTGCACGGGATGCGGCACGGCGTCGCGGTCGCCAACGCCACCGGAGCGCTTCACATCGCGTGTCTTGCGCTCGGCGCCGGTCCGGGCATACGCGTGTGGACGACTCCGAACAGCTTCGTCGCATCGGCGAACTGTGCGCGCTATTGCGGCGCGACCGTCGATTTCGTCGACATCGATCCCGCAACGCGCAACATCTCAGTCGAAAAGCTGGCAGACAAACTCGCCCTCGCCGCGGAAGACGGCAGCCTGCCCGGCATTGTCATTCCCGTCGATTTCGGGGGCTACCCCTGCGACATGAAGGAAATCCGCGAACTCGCAGATCGCTATGGCTTCCGGATCATCTCGGACAGCTCGCATGCGGTAGGCGCGAGCTATCACGGCGAGCCCGTCGGCCGCTACGCCGACATCTCGGTATTCAGCTTCCATCCGGTCAAGATCATCACCACCGGCGAAGGCGGTCTGTGCCTGACCGATGATGCAGACCTCGCGGCCGCGATGCGCAAGGCACGCAGCCACGGGATCACGCGCGATCCCACAGAAATGGACAGCGAACCCGATGGCCCCTGGTATTACGAGCAGGTCGGGCTCGGCTTCAACTACCGGCTTACCGATATCCAAGCCGCACTCGGTTCGTCCCAGCTCACTCGGCTTGCCGAAAGCGAGGCGCGGCGCGATCTGCTCGCAAGGCGATACGACGACGCGCTTGCCAGCCTTGCCCTGCGCCTGCCGCCGCGGTCGAACGACCGCACCTCGGCACATCATCTCTATGTAATCGAGATCGACGACGCACGGACGCCGAAGACGCGCCGCGAGGTTTTCGATCGGCTGCGGGACGACGGCATTTCGCCGAATGTTCACTACATCCCGATCCATCTTCAGCCCGACTATCGCAGGCTGGGCTTCGCCGCCGGGGATTTCCCCGACAGCGAGCGTTACTACGGCCGGGCGATTTCCATCCCCCTCTTTCCCACCATGACCGAAGAGCAGCAGGATCGGGTGATTGCATCCCTGACCCGCGCCCTGAGCTGATTTAGGAGAAATTTTGTGGAGCTTCGTTACTGCGTCCGCTGCGTAATGCCGCACACCAAGCCGGACCTGCGAATCGACGACGAAGGCGTGTGCAACGCCTGCCGGTCGTACGAGAAGCGCACCGAAGTCGACTGGGACATGCGTGCGGCGGAACTGAAGGAAGTCACAGACCGCTACCGCAGCAAAGACGGCAGCCAGTGGGACTGCATCGTTCCGGTCAGCGGCGGCAAGGACAGCACCTATCAAGTCATCCGGATGCTGCAGCTCGGCATGAACCCGCTGTGCATCACCGCGACGACCTGCCACCTGTCCGAGATCGGACGCAAGAATATCCAGAATATCAAGGATCTGGGCGTCGACTATGTCGAATTCAGCCCTAATCCGGTTGTGCGCCGCAAGCTCAACCGCATCGGACTGACCGATGTGGGCGACATCAGCTGGCCCGAACATGTCGGCATCTTTACCATTCCGGTGCGCGCGGCTGTCCAGTACAATGTCCCGCTGATTGTCTGGGGCGAGAATTCGCAGAATGAATATGGCGGCCCTGCCTCCGCCGCCGACAACAATGTGCTCACGCGCCGCTGGCTCGAGGAATTCGGCGGTTTGCTCGGCATGCGCGTTAGCGACCTCGTCGGCATCGACGGCATCGAACAGCGCCACCTGATCCCCTACAGCTATCCCACCGACGAGGAACTGGCGCGAGTAGGCGTGACCGGCATCTTCCTCGGCCACTATCTGCCGTGGGACGGCTATACCAACGCACTGATTTCACAGGCTTTTGGCTTCACCAGCGTCTCGGCGACCGTCGAGGGATCAATCGTAAACTACGAAAATCTCGACAATCTCCAGACCGGTATCCACGACTATTTCAAGTTCCTGAAGTTCGGCTTCGGTCGATCGACCGACATCGCCTGTCTGCATGTTCGTCGCGGCCGCATCACGCGTCAGGATGCCATCCAGATGGTCAAACTTCACGACGGCAAATTCCCTTGGACATACCTCGGTGTGTCGATCGAGCAGATCCTCGAGCCGCTCGGCATGAGCATCGACGAATTCATCGAGATATGCGACCGCTTCACCAACAAGTCGATCTTCAAGGCCGACGGGCGCGGCAATTTGATCAAGGATCGTCACGGCAACCTCGCCAAGCTCAACGACGACAACCTCTGAGGATCGCCGAGACATGACCGTCCTCATTGTCGATTACGGAATGGGCAATATTGCTTCCGCCCGCCGCGCGATCGAGGAATGCGGCGGACGCGCCCTCGTCAGCGACGATCCCGCAGCCATTAAGGTGGCCGACCGGATCGTCGTACCGGGAGTGGGGGCCTTTCCGCAGGCAATGGCGCGACTGCGCGAGGCAAGTTGGGTCGATGCCCTGCGCGCGGCGGTGCACGATGACGGCTTGCCGTTGCTTGGAATATGCCTCGGCATGCAGCTTCTCACCGACGAAAGCGACGAGGTCTCGAAGACACAGGGACTGGGCCTAATTCCGGGCCGCATCGAGCGGATCGTGCCGGCCGATGCCGCCGAGCGTGTACCGCACGTTGGCTGGAACGAAGTGTGCCATCGCGGCGGTGCGCTCTTCGACGGCATTCCATCGGGCGCCGACTTCTATTTCGTGCACAGCTTCCGCTTCGTCCCCGCCAGCGAAGATGCGATCCTCGCGACAACGCCTTATGCGGGCAAGACCGTCTCGGCGGTCGGCGCAGGTCGCGTCGCCGGGGTTCAGTTCCATCCCGAAAAAAGCTCACGCGCCGGATTCCGGCTGCTCAAGAACTTCCTCGCACTGTAAAGTTCCACCATGCTGAAGACGCGCGTCATTCCGACCCTGCTGATGCGAGAGGTCAATCTGGTGAAGGGGCCCGCCTTCGACAGCTGGCGCGCGGTCGGCGCGCCGATGCAATCGGTGAAGGTGTTCAACCGGCGCGACGTCGACGAGATGGTGCTGCTCGACATCGCAGCGACCCCCGCGGGACGTGGCCCCGACATCGACATGGTCGCAACGCTGGCGCAGGAATGCTTCGTTCCGTTGACCGTCGGCGGCGGCATCACCAAGCTCGACCAGATCCGCCAGCTCTTGCTCGCCGGCGCCGACAAGATGTCGATCAACAGCGCCGCATACAGCGACCCCGGCCTCGTCACCGCGGCCTCGGACGCCTATGGCGCGCAGTGCATCGTTGCGGCGATCGACTATCGAACCCACGCCGACGGTCGACGCGAATGCTATACCCGCTGCGGCACCGAAGGTACCGGCCGCGACCCGGTCGAATGGGCGAAAGAACTTGAACGACTCGGCGCGGGCGAGATACAGGCGACTTCGATCGAGCGCGACAGCCTGATGGAAGGTTATGACCTCCGGACGATCACCGATATAGCAGCGGCTGTATCGATACCCGTCATCGCGAGCGGCGGCGCGGGCAATTATCTCCATATGGAAGAGGCCGTCAGGGCCGGCGCCTCCGCCGTATCGGCGGCCAGCATCTACCTGTTCACCCAAGCCACGCCGCTCGAGGCGAAGGCGCATCTGGCCGCGGCGGGCATTCCCGTGCGCAGCCATTTCCACGGCTGACCGGTGCGCGTTGTTGCGATCATCCAGGCGCGCATAGGATCGACCCGGCTTCCGGGCAAGATCCTCAAGCCGCTCGCCGGCAAGCCCGTTCTGCAGCGCGTTATTGAACGCGTCCGCGCGTCGCGCGCCTTCGACGAAGTCGTGGTGGCGACCACCGTCCGCGACATCGACGATCCGGCGGCCGAGGCTGCTGCGGATTTCGGGGCCACGGTCGTTCGCGGCGACGAGAATGACGTTCTCTCGCGTTACGGTCTCGCGGCGGAGGCGAGCGCGGCCGATGCGATCATGCGGATCACCGCCGATTGCCCGTTGATCGATCCCGACGTGCTCGGCGCAATGACGGACCGCTTTCGTGGCGGCGACGCCGACCTTGTCAGCAACTGCTTGCGCCGGACCTTTCCGCGCGGGCTCGATGCCGAGCTTTTCTCGCGCAGCGCGCTCGACATCATGCTTACCGAAGCGGCGACGCCGGCGGAACGCGAGCATGTCACCCCCTTCCTCTATACTAATCCCGACCGGTTCCGTATCGTCAGCCACGAAGGCCCCGAGGATTTCTCGGACTACCGCCTGACGCTCGATACGCCCGAGGATTTCGAGCTTCTGGACCGCATTTTCGCCGCAGCGTCCGATCCCGATACCCTCGCGCTCGCAGACGTGATCGCCCTCTTTGAAACCCATCTCGACTGGCGTTCGATCAACGCCCATGTCGAACAGCAGAAGATATAAGGAGACCCACGATGACCAGTTTCGCTACCGAGCAGGAAGCCTTCTGGGCCGGTGAATTCGGCGACGAATATTCGGACCGCAACATCGGCGCGGGCTGGATCGCCGCCAACACCGCGCTCTTCTCGAAAGTTCTCAACCGCACCCGCGGCGTCAAGTCGGTCGTCGAGTTCGGCGCCAACATCGGCCTCAACCTGCGCGCGATCGACACGCTGATCGCCGGTGCCGACCTGACTGCGGTAGAAATCAACAGCCACGCAGCCGAAGAATTGCGCCAATGGGGCCGCTGCACGGTCCGCGAACAGTCGATCTTCGACTTCGCGGCCGACCGCCAATGGGATCTGTCGCTGATCAAGGGCGTGCTGATCCACATCAACCCCGACGAGTTGCCGCGCGTCTACGATCAGCTTTACAACAGCAGCAGCAAATATGTTTGCGTCGTCGAATATTATAACCCCTCGCCGGTTGCCCTACCCTATCGCGGCCACGATGATCGCCTGTTCAAGCGCGACTTCGCGGGCGAGATCATGGATCGCTTCCCCGATCTCGAACTGGTCGATTACGGCTTCTGCTATCGTCGCGACCCCAATTTCCCGCAGGACGACGTCACCTGGTTCCTGATGAAGAAGGGCTGATGACCGACGGGTCTCGCGCCAACGCGAGCATCCTGTTTCGGGCCGATGCCGACGCTGCGATCGGTTCGGGCCATCTGCGGCGCTGCCTCGCGCTTGCGGATCGACTGCGCGAGTGGGGGTATGAGTGCCTGTTCGTGTGCCGCGCGTCGGCGCAGAGCTTCAACGGACTGGTCCGCGATGCAGGCTTCGGCCTGATCGAACTGCCCGGCCCGTTCGACGCGGCACGTGATGCCGAAGAGATGATCGCGGCACTTGCCGGTCATGGCCCCTTTACCGCGCTCGTCGTCGACCATTACCGGATCGATCCGGCGTGGGAACAGAGGGTGCGCGCGATCGCGTCACGCATCGCGGTGATCGACGACCTCGCCGACCGCCGACATGACTGCGACCTGCTGCTTGATGTCGCCCCCGGCGATGCGGCGCGCTATGACGCGCTTGTGCCTGCGGACTGTCGTAAATTGCTCGGCCCGCGCTATGCGCTCCTGCGTCCCGAATTCGCGCGCCGGCGCAGCGAAGGCCTCGCGCGATCGCGCACTGTCGCCCGGATTCTGGTCAGCTTCGGCGGTATCGATACGGATAACCTGACAGGCGATGCCGTCGCGGCGATTCGCGCGGCGTTGCCCGATGTCGCGATCGACGCCGTGCTCACCAGCCTGTCCCCGCACCGCGACCGGCTGCAACGGCAAGCGGGCGAAGATGCGAAGCTCTCGCTTCACATCGACGCGACCAATATGTCGGAGTTGATGGCCGCGGCCGACCTTGCGATCGGTGCTGGCGGATCGACGAGCTGGGAGCGCGCCTGCCTTGGCCTTCCTTCCATCGTCGGGGTTATCGCCGAGAACCAGCGGGAAACCGCGCGGGCGCTCGAAGACTATGGTTGCGCCGTGGCGCTCCCCGTCGGTCCGGATTTCGGGATCGAATTGCAGCAACTTGTTACATGGCTTTCATCGCGCCCGGCACTGCTGAGCCTGATGTCCGGCGCCGGTGCCGCGGCTGTCGACGGTCGCGGCGTCGCGCGCGTTGCCGCCGCGATCGCTCCGCCCGAGGTTGCCGTCCGGCCCGTCGATGCCGACGAGGCTCGCAAGGTCTGGGAATGGCGCAACGCTCCGGAAATAAGGGCAACCGCGGTCGATCCCGCCGAAATTCCGTGGGACGACCATAGCTCATGGTTCGCACGCCGGATCGCCGACCCGCAAACGCTGATGCTGATCGGCGTAGCGCAGGGTCGCGAAATCGGCTTCGTCCGCTTCGACCTTGCCGGCGAAACAGCCACGGTCTCCATCTTCCTCGCTCCCGGTCACGCAGGTCACGGCATGGGCCGTGCGTTGCTGCAAGCGGGCGAAAGATGGGTGGTCGCCCGTCACCCTGGCGTTCAGCGCTTTCACGCTGACGTCCGGCCGGAAAACGGTACCTCGATTGCGCTCTTTCGGGGTGCCGACTATAGCCCTAGGCTCCTTAGCTTTGAACGGACTGTAAATGATTGAAAAAAAACCGCTAAAAATCGGATCTCATCAGCTTGGGCCGGGTCTTCCGCCGCTGATCATCGCCGAGTTGTCGGGCAATCATAACGGCTCGCTCGATCGCGCACTCGAACTCGTCGATCTGGCTGCAGCGGCAGGGGCGCACGCGGTGAAGCTGCAGACATACACCGCCGACACGATGACGATCGATCTGTCGGAGGGCGAATTCTTCATTTCGGACCCCAACAGCCTGTGGGAAGGCGAATCGCTCTACGCGCTCTATCAGAAGGCGATGACGCCTTGGGAATGGCACAAGCCGATCTTCGACCGCTGCAGCGAGCGCGGAGTGCTCGGCTTCAGCAGCCCGTTCGACGCCACCGCGGTCGACTTCCTCGAAGAACTCGGTGTCCCCTGCTACAAGATCGCATCATTCGAAAATGTTGACTTGCCGCTGATCCGCAGGGTGTCGGCGACCGGCAAGCCGGTGATCATTTCGACCGGCATGGCGACGATCGCCGAGATCGACGAAGCCGTGGCCGCCGCGCGCGGGGCGGGGTGCAAGGATCTGGTGCTGCTGAAATGCACCAGCAGCTACCCGGCCCCGCCCGAAAACAGCAACCTCGCCAACATCCCGCACATGGGTGAGATGTTCGATTGCCATATCGGCTTTTCGGACCACACGCTGGGCATTGGCGTCGCGGTCGCTGCCGCGGCCTTCGGCGCGGTAGTTATCGAAAAACACTTCACGCTCAGCCGCGACGACGGCGGCGTCGATGCCGCCTTCTCTTCCGAACCCGACGAACTGGCTGCGATGGTACAGGAAACGGCGCGCGCCGCAGTCGCTTTCGGTACCGTCCGCTACGGCCCGACCGAAGCCGACACGCGCTCGCTGCAGTTCCGCCGGTCGCTCTATATCGTCGAGGACATGAAGGCGGGCGACGTGCTGACATCGCAGAATCTGCGCGCGATCCGTCCCGGACTTGGCCTGCCGCCCAAATATCTCGACCAGTTGCTCGGTCGCAGGGTTCTGCGCGATACCGCGCGCGGTACGGCGGCAAGCTGGGACCTGTTCACCGCCGCAGACTGAAACAGAAGCTGCAGATAAAAAGAGAAGTCATGCACTGGAAAACCAAAAGCGCGGCGTTTCGCATCCTGTCGTCAGTTCCGTTCGGCGGCGCGATGCATCATTTCCTGCAGCGCCACGTGACGCATGAATGGCCGCGTACCGAAGCGGTGTTGGACGAGTTGATCGTCGCCGCGCGCGACATATTGTCGGCGGCCGCCATTGAAGGGCGCCTCGGTGAGGCGCGTTTCCTCGAAATCGGTGCCGGCCGCGATGTCGCGGTAGCGCTGACGCTCCGGATGATGGGCGTCGGATCGGTGACGACGCTCGACATCGAGCGGCTGGCGCGGATCGATCTCATCAACCATTCGGCCAGCTACATCGCAAGTCAACTCGGCGTTCCTGTGCCCTCCTTCGCGAGCTTCGACGATCTTGCCGCCTTCGGTGTCGACTATCGCGCGCCGATGCGAATCACCGATATCGGCGGGGAATATTTCGACTGTTTCTATTCGGTCGATACGCTGGAGCATATCCCGCCCGCATCGCTCGCAGAGGTGCTCGCAGCAGCCCGGAAGCGACTGAAAACTGACGGCATCACCGTTCACATCATCGACTATAGCGACCACTACGCCCGCGGCGGAGGTGCTTCGCGGATCAACTTCCTGCGCTACAGCGACAGCGACTGGGAAACGCACAACAGCCGCTTCCTCTATATGAACCGCCTGCGGCACAGCCAGTTTCTGGAGATGTTTGCACAAGCGGGCTTCCAGTCGATCGATTCTGATCCGTTTCGTCTCAACATCGCGGAGGTTCCCGTCGACGAACTGGACGCGAAGTTCCGGGCAATGCCGATCGAAGACCTTGCGACGCTGCGCGCGCGGATTGCCGCGCGCCCCTAGACCGCTTCATACAATCCGGTACGCGGCTCGGCGCACCAGCACATACCAGAGCAGCGACGTCGCGGCGGACGCGATGACGACATAGGAACTGTCGAAGCTGAAAATGGCGAGCGCGAGGAACAGCGTCACGGCGATCGCATTGGTTCGAGCGATCGTTCCGAAATGCCCCGAAGCCTGCAAAAGGATGGCGAACGGGTTGAAGAAAAAGACGATCGCAAGGATCATCGCAGCGACGGCGACGGCGTAGCCCAGCTCGATACCGTAAAACGCCTGATATGCCATCTGGACGGGGATCATCATCATGAGGCAGCCCAGCGCCAGCGCCGGATAGACGAAAAACTCGTAGCGGCGAACAAGAGCGAAGGTCCGCACCCGCCCGTCCTGATCCGATCCCACGATGTGGCGGTGAAAATGGGTGCCGAAGATGAAGGCCGACTGTCCGCCAATGATCTTGATCAGGATGATCTTCGTGATGACGCCCATCTGTTCGAGCGTCAGGAAAAAGGCGCCGGCCATTCGTTCCTGATTAAGGAACAGCAGCGCCGACATCGACGACATCACGGCCAAGAAGGCGATGTTGCGATGCCTTGCCACAAGGCCCGGCGCCTTGCGAAAGATCGACCAGCGCAGTCGCAGAACCCCGCTTCGCCAAGCGTAGAACAACAGCACGGGCGTCGCCAGAATCTCGCCCCACAACATGATCGAGGCGATATCGATATGCCCCGTTCCGAGCACTGCGATATCGACGAGCACGATCAGCGACTTCAGAAAATAGCCGACAGGATGAGTGAATTTGTTGTTCGATGCGCGGCACGTAGCAAGGATCATGACGTTTGCTGCGGCGCAGATAAGGGTCAGGAACAGGGTTCCGATATGAAAGGATCCCGTTCCGGAGATCACGAGCGCGGTCAGGATCGCCGTCGTGCTGATGATCGACAGTCCCGTCATCAGGAAACGGCTGACGTTGACCGACGCCCGGTTGGCAACGCCCGGCGTGTACAGGCGCTGGTTATAGACGAGCTGCGAAAAGCCGAGCGACCCGAATTCCGCAAACAGGGTGGAGATCAGCAGGATGGTCGAAACCGCCCCGAAATCCCGGTTTCCGAGCAGGAATGACAGAATAATCACCCGTAGTGCGTGGATGACCGATCCTGCGCCGAGCAAGAAGGTCGAGCTCAGAAAGGCCCGCATTGCTCAGGTCCCGCCGGCTATCACCGGTCGCCCACGCGGAACAGCTTGCGCGTCCGTTCCACGAGACTGGGCGGCCACTCGATCGGCGGCCCGACCGGCCCCTTGTTCTTTCCCGGCGGAAGCAGCGTGTTGAGACGGACCTGGTCGACAATATCCTGAAAGTCCGCGCCCTCATATTGCCGCTGCTCAGCGGGCGAAACCGACACGAGATGGTCGACGAATGTGGGCATCAGCCGATCCATCCCATGGATGAAACGGACGAGCTGCCGCCGCCGGATAGCGTCGTCGGGAATGTCGATATTGTCCCCGGAGGACAGCGCCGTGGGGCAGATGCCCGAAGAGCGAAAAGCCGACTCACTCAGGGATATGACAGGTTTGCCGCGCCACACCGCATCGATTACCGAGCTGCCGCCGTTGACGACCACCAGTTCGGACGCATCAATCAGCGCCGAGGTGTGGAGCGGAGAATCGGCTTCGACATAACGGATTCCGCGCGACGTGCAAAAATCGCGATACCGGCGCGCGGCATGCTCGCCGAGGCTCTTGCCGACGCGCTGCCCCCAGATCGGATGCCCGCGAACGACCCAGCGCGACCAAGGAACGCCGAGTTGCGCCTGCAACCAGTCCATCGCCTCGAAATTGTCGCGCCATCCGGTTGCCCAGTCGGGATGTCCCCACACCTCGTACATGCTCGACGGCAGAACCAGTATTTCATGTGCCGCCCCGAGTGCATCACGCACATCCTGTTGCCAGCTTTCGCCCTGCGTCTGGAAATCGCGCCACTCGTTCGATCCTAGTCGCTCGACCCGCCGGCGAATGACGTGCTCGGCGCTCGCTGCCTCATCGGCGGTCAGTTCCATCGCACCGACGGCCCGGCCGAGGTCGTGCATCAGACCGAGCCCGAGGCAGTTTTCGTGAGGGATGAGCATGATGCCGTTCCCGAACCAGCTTCGCTCGTGCGACGCGAAATCGACCCCTGCGAACCGCGCGGCGTCCATTACGCCCTTCAATATGTCGATCCGGCCGTTGAACAGCAGAATCAGGTCGACCCCGCATGCCTCGATCCAGCGCAGCGTCGAATGATAGCCGACGCGATAGGCGTGGAGCACACCGATCGCGCCCGCGCCCGCCGTGATATCCTCGGTCAGTTCGGCGCGCATCAGCGCCGCGCGGTTCGAGAGCATCGCGATCTCTTCGCCGTCGATGGGAATGTCCCGCAGCGACCAGTCGAGCGCAATGCGCCGTGTTCGGTGCCGCTCCTTGCCCGCGCCAAGGCGGCACTTCACGCAATGGTCAATACCGCCCCAGCCGAGCGTCTGATATTGCTTGTCGTAGCACTTGACCGTCGACCCGTTGCAAATCAGCTCGCTGGTCTCGTAACCCGCCTCGCGCGCCAACCGGAGCAGATAGTCGCGCTGCACACCGTGCGGGCGCCATGGATAGATTTGCGCCACGCCAACATGACGATAGGCCTTGGTCGCATTCATCGGCTTCAGGCTCTCTTTTGCGGCAGTTTCGCAACGCGATGCGGGTATGACGGAGTTACGCTCATGCGCATTTTTGTCGGGATGGCGATAATACCGATGGCGGCGATCGACAGGAAATAGAATGGCAGATTTGCCGGGCTGATCAGGACCGCCAGCATCATCGCGGCGCCGATGTAGCAAAAGGCGACACGACCAAGAAACAGTCGCCCCGACTGCATACTGCGCTGGAACACGCCAAAAAGCAGGCCAAGCGTGATGAACGACAGGATCATCGTCAGGTAACCAAAGTCATATACCAGCCCCGGAGCGGCAGGAATAAAATAGCCGTCATAGTCCGTCGCGCTGATCTGATAGCCCCCGAAACGGCTTAGAAACATGTCCTGGATGGCGGAAAAAGTGGTCGTGATGCCGGGGTTCTGGTCGGTGATGATGACGTCGCCCACCCAGGCAACGTGAAATGCGTAGAGCAGCACCGCCGTCGAATAATTGGCGAAATCGTCGAAGCTTGGCGATCCGCTGACAATAGGCGTCGTCGAACATTGCGACATGATTTCAATCGCCGGCTGCGACAGGTGGATGCACAACTGGCTGAGATAATCGCCGGCGCTGGCGGCCCCGAAGGCATTGGCACGAAGTGCGAAGATCATCCCGAAAACGACCGAAATCCCGGCAATGCTTGCCACCAACCGTCCAGTCGTAAGGAAACTGGGGAGGCGCGGCATGCCCAACGCGCCGCGTCCGAGCATGGCCGCGGCCGAAATCGCGACCGCGATCAGGATCACGGTTCGCCCGGCGGTCAGATAAGTCAGCCCCGCCATTCCGAAGATCACGATCGCCAGCACGAACAAGCGTTCGCGCCCCCATTTCTCCCAGTCAAAGATCAGGTTGATGAGCGGCAGGTAGATGGCGACCGAAAAAAGGTTCCCGAAAATACTGATCGCGCCCCCGCGTTCGCCGACACGGTTCAATTCAGCGCGAGCGGCCGCAATGCCCATGTCGATATAGTCGATCCCGCGAAGCGAGGTACGATCGTAAAAGATCGCGATAATCCCCAAGAGCGCGACAGCGCCCACCACGGTGTTGAAGCGCGCCGTGGTCGAGCAAGGCGTGTTGACCGGGACCGCACGCGCGGAAGCCAGCGCATATCCGGCGAAGGCCAGATAGGAGGATCCGACGAGGATCAGAAAGAAACCTGCGGCCCAGAAGTCGAAGACCAGCCCTGTGTAGCTCGCCGCCACCGATGCGAAGATGACCGTGAACCACACGATCGACAGCATCGGCGATCTGGGTCGCAGTGTCTTGGCAGCCGGTCCGGGCCGGGCGGTCACGCCGGTTCCTTCTCGCGCACCAGCGTACGGAAATAGCGGATCGTCTTGACGAGGCCCTGCTCGAGTTCGACGGTCGGCTGCCATCCGAGGATGCTGCGCGCCTTGCCGATGTCGGGGCGGCGTTGCATCGGGTCGTTCACCGGCAGGTCGCGGAACACGAGCTTTGCCTCGTTGCCGACCATTTCGACGATCTTTTCCGCAAGCTGTCGAATGGTGAATTCGCCGGGGTTGCCGATATTAATCGGTCCGGTGATTTCGTCGGGCGATTGCATCAGCTTCATCATGCCATCGATCAGGTCATCGACATAGCAGAATGAGCGCGTCTGGTTCCCGTCGCCATAGATGGTGATCGGCTGCCCGGTCAGCGCCTGCATGATGAAGTTCGACACGACGCGGCCGTCCTCCGGATGCATGCGCGGGCCGTAGGTATTGAAAATGCGCATCACCTTGATGCGTACATTGTTCTGGCGATGATAGTCGAAGAACAGCGTTTCGGCGCAACGCTTGCCTTCGTCATAGCAGGATCGCGGGCCGATCGGGTTCACATTGCCCCAATATTCCTCCGTCTGCGGATGCTGGTCAGGATCGCCATAGATCTCCGAGGTCGAAGCCTGCAAAATCTTGGCGCCCGTGCGCTTGGCAAGGCCGAGCATGTTGATCGCACCGTGCACGCTCGTTTTCGTCGTCTGCACTGGGTCATACTGATAATGGACCGGCGAGGCGGGACAGGCGAGATTATAAATCTCATCGACCTCGACGAAGAGGGGAAACGTGACGTCGTGACGCATCATCTCGAAATTCGTTTGGCCGAGCAGATGCGCGACATTACTGCGCCTACCGGTGAAATAATTGTCGATGCCAAGCACGTCATGGCCCTGCGCGACCAGCCGCTCGCACAAATGGCTGCCAAGAAAGCCCGCGGCGCCCGTGACCAGTATCCGCTTCGAATCGTAGCGCGATGTCATTCGATAATCTCCATTTCCTGTCCGAAATGCCGCGGATCAGAGTTCACGCCGCACGGCGCGCATCCAGGCTGACGTACCCACATATAAAATCCAGTGCACGGGGCGAAGCAGCCGGAATAGGTCGGCCTTCCCGCGTCTGGCATAATCTTCGCCGAGCACGTTCAACGCCTTGCGAACCATCATGCTCTTGCTCGCAGAGATCGACGTTGACAGCTTGCGATAATGGACAAGCGGCGTCCCGATCCGCACGACGCGACCGCCGCGCGCGGTGACCCGGAGCCACATATCGAAATCCTCGACCGCAATGTGGGTGCGCGCGGTATTGAACGGGCCAGCCGCGAGCAGTGACGCGCGACGGGCCATGACGCTCGAAAGCGCAATCCAGTTCTTGAGCAGCAACCGGCGATGACTGATACCGGTCAGCTGCATCACCCCGTTCGGTCGGTCGAAGGGCGCGGGCGCTTCACCATCGGCAAAGTCGCGCACGACCGCCGACACCACGTCGGCACCACTGTTTTTCGCGATCGCCAATTGCACTTCGAGCTTGAACGGCGCCCACAAATCGTCGGCGTCGCAGAAAGCAACATATTCGCCGGCCGACTTGTCGATACCCAGATTGCGCGGCCCCGCCGGCCCGCCAAAATTGCTTGGCGAGCGATGATAATGGAAACGCGGATCGCGCGCGCAGAATTCCTGAACGATCTTTGCGGACGCGTCGGTCGAACAATCGTCGACGACATGGACGTCGAAGTCGACGAAGCTCTGTCCGGCAATCGACGCCAGCGTTTCCGCAATATACTTTTCGGCATTGTAGACGGGTACAACGACAGAAACCTGGGGCATGGGTCTATCCGTAAGAAGGGGGCATCTGGCGCATCGAACCTCGATCAGGCGTGGTCTCGGTCACGGCGTCAGGAACCGAGCCGGACGTCCGACAGGACAACGCGCGTCGGCGAACGACGGGTGCCGCCATCGACCATCAATTCCATCATCGCGGCGGTGCAGTTCTCCGGCACCGACAGCTTGCCGAGCGTGTTGTTCGCCATTTCGAGCAGGTTGACGCTCTGCACGACCCGCCCGTCATCGGCGCCGAGAACACACGAGACGCGCCAGAAAGTCTGCGACCGTTCGCCCGATTCGCCTTCCAATTTCCGGAACAGCAACTGGCGCGGCGCGCCGGGTTTGAAGAATACGACCTTCGTTGCCGCCACGCCACTGACGTCGCCGATAGCAAAAAACTCGGCCTTGTCGGGCTTCAGCAAAGCCCCACCGCGGTCGGATCGCGTACCGAAATCCCAGATGACTGGCGCATAGCCGCTGCCCGATCCCGCCGATGCAAGTGCAACCTCATAAAGGTCGCCCGCCTTGACGCCCGGAATCTTGGGATACACCTGACGGAGCACATCATAATGATCCTGGGATGCGAGGCGATAGATCAGCGTGCCGTAACTGTTCGCCAGACGATCGACATTGGGCGCGCGATCGAGGGACGCGACCAGCTCACCCAGCGGCCTGACACTGGGCGCCTTTTCGAGCGTGATATAGAAGAAGCGCTCCATCCACGGCGTGCTCGCTTTGATGAACGGGCGAATTGCCGCTCGCGCCTCGGGCGACTGAATCGCGAGCGCCAGGCGTTCGAGCAGCGGATCGGTCGCATGCGGCATTGTACGCAACATGACGTCTATATGGCGTAGCGCCTCGGAAACATTGCCTGCGCGGCTCCGCAGATCGGCAAGCCACAATTGCGCGACACCCTCGCGACGCGAAAGGCGTTCAACCATCATCATCTTTGCTTCGGCCGCCTGCTCGCGTCCCGCTAGATGGTCGTTCATGGCAAGCATGCGTAGCGCACGGGCGTTAAGCGGCGTTTGCTCAAGCGACGCCGCCGCGAGGCGCGCCACCGCCTCCTGCTCCCCGAAACCCGGCATCGCCTGCTTCCGCTGAAGCCCTGCCAGTTGCGGCCGAAACAGATCGAATCCCGGCCCCCAGTGCGTGTTCGGCACTACCATCAGGTGAATGCCGACGCGCGCGTTCATGAAGGCGAGGAACGCGAGAACCAGCGCAAGTACTATGGCGACCAGCGTCAAACGCGCGGGCATAGCCAACGTCCAGGTCGGACCGGCGTCCCGCCGGCGCGACTTTCGCCGCCAGTGAGAGAAACGAAGGACCATGGATCAGTCGCCTTTGCGATCCGCGTCGCCGTGCGTTTCTCCATAGCCATAGCCATAGCCGTAACCGTAGCCATAGCCGCGCTGATTGCTGCGATATTTGGTCAGTACCACACCGAACACACGCGCATGCGCGTCGAGCAGTCGGCGTACAGCAAGGCTGGCGCCACGAACCGGCGTCCGACGCGATTCGACGACATAGACGACGCCTTCAACGACGTTCGCGACCAGCGGCGCGTCAGAGAAGCCGAGCATCGGCGGACTGTCGATGATGATATGGTCGAAGCGCTTGCGCAGCTCGTCAACGAGCAGTTGCAGACGGCGCCCGCCGAGCAGTTCGGCTGGATTGGGCGGCTGCGGCCCCGACGTCATAAAGCTCAAATTCTTGTACTGCGAAGGGCGGATCAGCGCGTCAAGATTCTCGTCGCCCGCGAGGAAGTTGCTCGTCCCGGCTTCGTTCGCCGCATCGAAATAGCGGTTAATTGTCGGCTTTCGAAGGTCACCGTCGACCAAGACCACCGACCGGCCAGTCCGTCCGAGAATCGCGGCAAGCGCGAAGCTCGTCGTCGACTTGCCTTCGGACGGTGAGGTACTCGTCGTCATCAGCGATTGCGGTATGCCATGGTCGGTCGAGAAGCTGAGGTTCGTCCGTACCGTAAAATAGGCGTCGGCCAGCGCCGATTTCGGATCGGCCAGCAACTCCCTCGCCTCGCCATCGTCGAAGACCGGAATCGCGCCGAGCAAAGGCAGACCGAGGCGCTGGCGAACCTGATCGGGTTCGCGCAGCCCTTCGTCGAGATTCTCGAGCACGAAAACGGCGGCGGCGGCGAGGCCGAAACCGATCGCAAGCGCAAAAAGAAGGTTTATCGCCAGACGCGGCGACGACGGACGATCGGGCACCGGTGCGACGTCCACGACCGACACATTGTTCGCGCCGACGCCTGCAACGCCGATTTCCTTGTAGCGCTGCAACAGGCCGTCATAAAGCTGGCGGTTAGTATCGGCTTCGCGCTGATAGATATTGTACTGGATGCTGTCTCGCTGTTCTTGGTTCAGGTCTGACAGCAACGCATCGAGCCGCGAGCGCAGGCTGGTCTCGCGCTTCTCGGCTGCGTCGAAATTGGTGACGAAGGCGTCGACCGACCGCTGCTCCTGCGACGCGATGCTGCGCTTGAGCGAAGCGATCTGCTGCTGCACCGCCTCCGCGGCGGGATATTCGGGTTCGAACTGGACGAGCAGGCGCGCATATTCGCCCTCGGCCTGCGCCAGTTGCTGGCGCAGCACGTTCAGAGCCGGATTCTGCAGCGCCGCATCGTTCGAACGCCGCGACCGCGCGGCGTCAAGACGCCCCTCGGCTTCGACACGCGCCACCGTCGCTACCGCAAGCGCCTCGCTGAGCTGGCGGACATTCGTTCCGGTCAGCGTGTCGAGATCGCGCGGCGACTGCTTGGGGTCCTGATTCATCCGGACGATGCCCCGCTGCGCGGCGTAATTGACGAGCTCGCGTTCGGATTGCTCGACCCGCTGACGCAGGCCATCGAGGCGCGATTCGAGGAAGCGACGGGCGTCCGCGGTCGATTCGAACCGACGATCCATGCTCTGCGCGATGAACTGTTCCACCCACGCATTGGCGATTTGCGCCGACAGCGAAGGCGACGAGCTGGTGTAGCTCACATCGACCAGCGCCGAACTGCGGATCGGGCTGATCGAGATATGCTTGAGCAGTGTTTCGATGACCAAATCCTGGCGTTCGGCAATCGTCGCGCTGTCGAGCGGACGCTGTGACCCGCTGCCGAGGAGCGATGCGTCCGGCGGCTCGATACCGTTGGCTTCGAAGAAGACAGCGTTGCGCGGCAGGTTGAGCTGACGCGACACCCGCTCGGCGAGCGACCGCGCCTCGAGCAACGAATATTGCGTGAAATAGAATTCGAGGTCGCGGCCCGCCTCTTCCGACTGGACCCCCTGCACATTGGTGATGCGCTGCTGCTGACGCGCGATCTCGACGCGCGAGGTCGCCGTATATTGCGGCGTCGCAAGCAGCGTCAGCAGAATACCGCCGACCAGCGACGCCACGATGATGCCGAGGACGAGCCAGCGGTGACGGACCACCATGTTCCAGTAATGCAGGACAAGCGGAACCTCGGCGACCTTGTCCGGTTCCTCGCCCAAGGCGTCCGCCGACATGACTTCGATTGGAAGGCTATTCATATATCTTGTTCCCGGACAATCTGGGCGAATATCGAAATTAAAGTGCGTTGCTGCTGACCAGGGCGATGATCGGCGCCGTCACGAGCGATGATGCCTGTACGATCCTGGTGAACAGGCGGCGTCCCGGGGAATCGCCGACGACCACGATGTCCTGCGCATAGATGACCGGATCGGGATAATAGCCGCGCCGGATCGCGGCCATATTGTAGAGCGCCACCATCCGCTTGTCGCCGACCGTACGGAACACGACGACGTCATCGAGCTTCGCGAACTCGCCCGTTCCCTTGGCTGCGGCAACCGCACGCATCAGGGTCATATTGCCGACCACCGGATAGTTGCCGGGCTCGAGCACCTGTCCCTCGACCGTCACATACTGGCTCGTTGACTGGAAGAGATTCACCGAAACCTGCGGGTTACGCACATAGCCCGCGCGCATTTTGGCGATGATCTCGACCGTGACCTGCTCGGGCGTCTGGCCGGCCACACGCACCGTGCCGGCGATCGGCACCGCGATATTGCCTGCCGCATCGACCTGGAATTCGCGTTTGGTCAGTTCCTCGAAGCCGATGACATCGACGATCAGCCGGTCAAAGGCACCGATACGATATCCGCCCTCGGCCGCGCTTGCCGGCGCCGGCAGCTCGGTGCCGCCGACGACCTGGATATATTCGTTGGACTGGAGCGGCAATGCCTTGCCAGCACAACCGCCCGACATGACCAGTGCTAGAGCAGCGAAAACGATTCGCGTCATGGTTTTCAGATCTCCGATATCGGTTCGCCGGAACCGGCATGTGTTTGACGGGATGGCGGAGCCCCCACGGATCCTTTGAAAATCCTAGCCAAGACCGTAGCACAAAGAACGCCCAGAACAGCAAGAGATGGTGTTCTTGCCGGGTACTCCGCAACACTACCCATGGCAAGGAGCAGCAGGATGACAGCGGCGCAACGTGCCGCGATCAGCGCGGAGCGTTCACCGCGGCCGCGATTGCGCGGACGTATGAGCCTGCGAAGGGCCAGCAGGAACATCACGCCGCCCCACAGCGCGAGCAGCAGCGTCGGCAATCCGCCGGTCATCGCCAGTTCCAGCCAGTCGTTGTGGGCGCGGTTCAGATAATTGGGCGACAGCAGCGCGGTGGGTTCATAGATACGAAAAACGTCATCGAAGCTGCCGAACCCGCTGCCCCATGGAAAAACGTCACGTGTGATTTCCCAGATCGTGGGAAGCGCCTTGAAGCGGAGGTCCTGCGACGCGTCGAGGTTCACCAGTCGCTGGAAGGCCTGACCGCGCGAGAGAAGCACCGTCGTCAGCGAAAGGAGCAGCAAGCCGCCGATCACGGCCCAAGGTGCATATCGGGCAAGACGCGCAGACTCTTTTGGCGCCGAGCGGCTCACTTTTCGGTCGAACACCCAGAACGCCAGCACCAGTCCGGCGACGCCAAGAAGCAGGCCGTTGCGCGACCCAGTAACGAGAATCAGCGGCGCGATGAATGCGGCGGCGGCAATGGAGACGATCCAGTGCAGCTGCAGCCGCCCCTGCGAATTGTCGATCAGCGACACATGCATCGCAAGCAGGGGAAAGAGGCTGGCGAGCAGCACCGCCTGATGATTGCGATTGGCAAAAAGCCCGACCGCCGATCCGCGGTTGGTGATGTCGTAGAAATATAGCGCGCCCTGCTGCGACCCCAATATCTGCAAAAGCCCGATAAAACCGCTGATCAGGCCGAGGATCAGGAACAGGCGCATCGCGCGAACCTGCTCGCCGCCAGTCGCCGCCAGCGCGAGGACTAGCACGCCAAGCGGCAGGAAAAGGCTGAACAGCGCATTCCACGCACCCGCCGGCGACATCGACAAGGGCAGCCAGGGCAGCGGCAGGCCCGCGACGCGATAGACGTCGACCGCGATCTGGCGGCCCGGAAGGCCGGACCAGACGCCAGGTGGTAGAGGAACGACGTGGAGCGCTACGAGCGCCAGCGTGCAAAACGCGAACACCATCAGCATCGGCGAGCGCTGGAAGGCAGCGCGGCCATGAAAGAAGATCGCGTAAACGAAAAGCAACGCCGCAAGCGGACGGAGAAACAAAAGTGGCAAAACATCGGCACGCGACGCCCCGCCGAACAGCATTGCGACGACAATTGCCACCGGCAATGGCCAGCCAACTTCATTCATGTTGCTGCGATCATTCAATCGAACAGCTTTCGTACGCAGCATACTAATCTCGTCAATCACGCAGTTGCTGCGACCGGACGGTCCCACCAGCACAATTTGAAGGGGGCGCCTTAGGGGATGTTTCCGGCGCATACCAGCGGAATATTCTCCGCTCAACCGCGGTGTAGAACCTTTTGTCGCCCTGCTACCCGGCGGCTGCCCGCGGCACTTCCGCGCGCGGAACCGGGGGGGCATATTCGGGGACGAGGCGACGCAACGTCGCGATCGCCTCGGCGGCATCCCCAGCGTCGAGTTGCAGGTGCAGCATGTCGCATTCAGCCAACAATTGGGGCCACGGGATCATCGTCTCATTGGCTCGGATGATGCGCTGGTGCGTCGTCGCCTGCGGCTGCTCACCGATCAGGAGCTCTTCATAGAGCTTTTCGCCGGGGCGCATGCCGACTTCGCGAATCTCGATATCCCCGTCGAGGTTCGACGCGTCGCGGACAGTGAGACCCGACAATCGGACCATCGAGGCCGCCAGGTCGGCGATCCGCACCGGTTCGCCCATATCTAGAACGAAAACCTCGCCCCCGTGCGCCATCGCCCCCGCCTGGATGACCAGTTGCGCCGCTTCCGGGATCGTCATGAAATAGCGGGTGATCTCGCGGTCGGTCAGAGTGACCGGACCGCCCGCCTTGATCTGCGCGAGAAAGCGCGGAACCACCGACCCGCTCGACCCCAGCACATTGCCGAAGCGCACCATTGCGAACACAGTCGAAGACGTCTGCGCCGCGCGCGCCTGCAGGATCAGTTCGCAAACGCGCTTCGATGCGCCCATGATGTTGGTCGGCCGCACCGCCTTGTCGGTGCTAATGAGGATGAAGGTTCCCACGCCTGCGGCTTCCGCCGCCTGACAGCTATGCAAGGTACCGAAGACATTGTTGCGCAATCCCGCCACCGGGTTGGCCTCGACGAGCGGCACGTGCTTGTAGGCGGCGGCATGGAACACGGTTTCGGGCTTCCAGCGCATATACATCCGCATCGCCGATTGCTTATCCGCGACATTTCCCAGTTCGGGGACGATCGCATCCGCGTCCATATCGAGCTCGCGCGCGAGCTCGAGCAATTCTTCGTTGATGATGTAGAGCGCGAATTCGGACTGCTCGAGGAGCACGAGCTTGCGCGGCCGCAGCGCCAGAATCTGGCGGCACAGCTCGCTGCCGATCGATCCGCCCGCGCCCGACACCAGAACCGTCTTCTCGGCAACGTTGCGGCTGAGCAGCAGCGCATTCGGCGCGACCGAATCGCGGCCGAGCAAATCCTCGATCTGGACGGCGCGCAAGTCGTTGACCGACACCTCGCCGTCGAGGATCTTGCCGACGTTCGGCAACACGCGGACCTGAACGTGAAAATTCTGGAGCGCGGCGATAATTTCACGGCGCCGTGCCCGCGAAATTCGAGGCAGACCGACAAGCACCTCGTCGATCGCCAGCGTCTGGATCACCCAGTCTAGCCGGTTGGGCGAGTAGACCTGAATACCGTCGATCCGCTGACCGTTGAGCCGCTCGTCGTCATCGATATAACCGAGCACCTGCATATGCGGTTCGTGGCGCAGCGACAGCGAAAGCTGCCGCCCTGCTCGCCCGGCGCCGTAGATCAGTACTCGCCGCAGGTCGCGAACACCGTGCGCGCGGTGCAAGATGTCGACCAGCGCGAACCGGATCAGCAGCCGGCTGACGCACAGCAGCGCCAGAAAGATGATCGGATGCAGCAGGCCCATCGTGCGCGGAACGCCGGGGATTACAACGATCATGAACAGCGCCGTCATTGGGATCACGAGGATCGCGACAGCGACCGCCAGCCCCATCATCGTCCTGCCGCCCGAAAAGCGGATGATCGAGAGATAGATGCCGCACCGCCATGCGATCGGGAACCAGAAGATCAGCCCCGCGAGCGCGAGAAACAGGACAGGAGGGGTAAAAAGCTCCCATTCGCCGACACGCAGTGACAGGGCGATCCACACCGCGACGACGCACAGCATCGCGTCCATGCCCGCCGCGACATACTGCCGGATCTGGCGCGGCATATCTGCAAGTCGGCCAAGCCAGTATACGGCAAAGGCCATAACGCGTTCGCGAAACAAAAGCTGCTCGCCCTTCCAGCCCGTCATTCCTGACCCCTAATTCCACGCTGCCAAAATAGCTCAATATTCAGGCTTTATCGCAACATTCCTGCCCGAAGCAGAAAAAAATGCCCGCGCCGACTGCCGCTGACAAGGCCGAAGCGCCACGCAATCATCCATTCGTCGTCAAAAACCAACGCGCCGATCCCTCGATGCCGATAGCGGTCAGCTTTCCGCTTTTATACGCGCCGGTATCGATTCCGATCCGGTTCGGCCATTCATCGATGTCGTCGGTGATCGTGTGACCGTGGACGATCATCGCGCCATGATCGCGCTCGTCGTCAAGAAAATCGTCGCGAATCCAGCGCAAATCCGACAATTTCTGATTGCCGATAGGCACGCCCGGACGGATGCCTGCATGCACGAAGATATAGTCGCCGATCTCGACGACATCCTCGCCGCGGCCAAGGAAGGCGACATGCTCCTCTGGCACCAGTTGCGGAAGTAGCGCCGCAACCTCCTCAAAACTCGCCTCGGGGAAATTCCTGTCGGTATTCCAGTAGCTTCGAATCGTGGCATCGCCGCCGATCCGCATGAAATAGCGCAGCTTACGCACATCGCCGGTCAACGCCCCGAGAAAACACTCCTCATGGTTGCCGATTAGCAATCGCGTGTCGTCGAATTCATCGCGCAGACAGCGCGCGCGTTCGACGACCGCCGCCGAATCCGGACCCCGATCGACCAGATCGCCGAGCAGAACGAGGGTGACGGCGGCATCGCCGCGCGCACGATTGTCCGCGCGGATCATCTCGATCAGCGTGGCGAACAGATCGTCGCGGCCGTGGACGTCGCCGACCGCATAAATGCGGCGACCGGGCGGTATGGCAAAATCAACCCGGGCAGGGGCAACCGGCTTGTCCTTACGCTTCCAGAACATGGTGAGTGAATCGTTCCAACTTCAAAGGGCCGGTTTCGGCCAAGACCGGGCAACCGATCGATATTTCGTCCCTAGCGGCCCTGTCGGACAGTGGCAATATACGCACGAGGCAGGCGAATGTTACGCGCCAGCGCGCAGTCTTTTCTGGCGGTAGTACGACACGGATTTAATGGTGTAGCAAGATTTCGCGCTTAATCGTTTATTATTCATCAGCACATGGGCGTGTTGCAGGCCGAGTAACCGGTGCAGGAGGCGCGGATAGTGAAGGTAATGACGGCGTTCGGAACCCGCCCCGAAGCGATCAAGATGTTTCCTGTTGTCCATGCCTTGCGTGCAACGGCCGGGTGGGACATCCGCGTCTGCGTTACCGCGCAGCACCGCGAGATGCTCGACCAAGTGCTCGACATCGCGCGCATCACGCCAGACATAGATCTCAACGTCATGCAGCCGGATCAGACGCTCGACGCTCTGCTGGCTCGGCTCGTCACGGGCCTCGGCCAGACGCTCGACAGGGAAAAGCCCGACCGCATCCTCGTTCACGGCGACACGCTGACCACGATGGCGGCCACCCTCGCCGCCTATTTCCGTAAAATCCCCGTTGGCCATGTCGAGGCGGGGCTGCGTAGCGGCAATATCTATCACCCTTGGCCCGAGGAAGTGAACCGCAAGGTCACTGGCGCGGTCGCCGACCTTCATTTCGCTCCGACGGAGACCGCCGCGGCCGCACTGCGCGCCGAAAATGTTCCACCCAACCGCATTCACGTGACCGGCAATACCGTGATCGATGCGCTGTTGGCGACCAAAGCGCGGATCGACGAAGAACCTTCGCTAGCCGCCGGGCTCGATCCGCTCGTCAGCCGCTTCGGTGGCAAAAGGATTATTGCCGTTACGTCGCACCGCCGCGAGAATTTCGGTGACGGGATGAATTCCATCGCCGAGGCAATCGCCGCGATCGCTGCGCGGAACGATGTCGCGGTCGTCTTTCCGGTACATCCGAACCCTCATGTCCGCAGCGCGATGGAGCCGATCCTCGGTGCTCTCGACAATGTCGCGCTGATCGATCCGCTCGACTATCCGCATTTCGTCCGTCTGCTCGCCACCTCCGACCTCGTGTTGACCGACAGTGGCGGGGTGCAGGAAGAAGCGCCTTCGCTCGGAAAGCCCGTCCTCGTCATGCGCGAGACGACCGAGCGGCCCGAAGGTGTTGAGGCGGGCACCGCACGGCTTGTCGGAACCGACAAAGCGCGTATTGTTTCCGAAATTTTCAGGCTTCTCGACGATAAGGACGCCTATTCGGCCATGGCCCGCGCCCATAATCCTTTCGGGGACGGCACCGCGGCCAAACAGATTGCGGAGATTGTTGCGCGTGCCCATCGATAGCGAACAAACGGTTACGGTCCTCGGGCTGGGCTATATCGGCCTGCCCACCGCAGCGTTGATCGCGCGCTCGGGCTGCAAGGTGACGGGCGTCGATGTCAGCCAGCACGTCGTCGACACCGTCAACAACGGCAAGGTGCATATCGAGGAAGTCGATCTCGACGGCCTGGTCCAGGGCGTCGTTGCGCGCGGCGCGCTGGTCGCGTCGACCGACGTCGCGCCCGCCGGCACCTTTGTCATTGCGGTCCCGACCCCGCACGATGACGAATATCGCCCCGACATCGGCTACGTGCTCTCCGCCGCGCGTGCAATTGCGCCAAAACTCGAGGCGGGCAATCTGGTCATCCTCGAATCGACCTCACCCGTCGGTACGACCGAAAAGGTCGCCGCGCTGCTCGCCGAGCTGCGTCCCGACCTCAAAGTTCCCGGCGCCTGCACGGGCGCCGCCGACATCTTCGTCGCCTATTGCCCCGAGCGTGTGTTGCCGGGTCGTATCCTCGTCGAGCTGGTCGATAACGACCGCTGCATCGGTGGCATAACCCCGCGCTGCGCCCGCCGCGCGATGACCTTTTACCGCCAGTTCGTGCGCGGCGCGTGCGTCACCACCTCGGCGCGCGCCGCCGAAATGGTCAAGCTGGTCGAGAACAGCTACCGCGACGTCAACATCGCATTTGCCAACGAGCTGTCGATGATGGCCGAGCAGATGGGGGTCGATGTGTGGGAGGTCATCCGCCTCGCCAACCGCCACCCGCGCGTCAATATCCTGCAGCCCGGCCCCGGCGTTGGCGGCCATTGCATCGCGGTCGATCCCTGGTTCCTTGTCCATGGTGCGCCCGAGCATAGCCGCCTGATCCGTACCGCGCGCGAGGTCAACCTCGCCAAGACCGCGCATGTCATCGGCGCCGCCGAAATGCTGGTGTCCCAGCATCCCCAAGCCCGCATCGCCTGCTTAGGCCTCGCCTTCAAACCCAATATCGACGATTTCCGGGAAAGCCCCGCAGTCGAGGTCGCAGCGGCGCTGGCACGCCGGTTCGGCAAGCAGATCCAGATCGTCGAGCCCTATGCACGCGACCTGCCGATGGAGTTTGCCGGGACCGGCGCCGAGCTGATCGATCTCGACAGCGCGCTAGCCGCCTGTGAAATCCTGATCGTGCTGGTCGATCACGAGCTGTTCAAATCGATCCCGCCCGAAGAACGGAGCGACAAGATCGTCTATGACACCCGCGGCCTGTGGCTCGACCAACCGAATGCGGCGGGCGTCAGCCAGCTTCATCGCGCGGCCTGACCCCTCCTTGTACATGGCTCGCCGTCCCCGACTTCATCGCACCGCCGGACCCCTTCGGCGGCTGCAACGGCTCGTGGTCGAAAAGCCGTGGGGCCGCGACGATGTTCCAGCCGATTTCGGCGATTTCGACGGCCGCCGGATCGGCGAAATCTGGTTTGCCCATCCCGATGGCGACGCCGCGCCGCTGATGGTCAAATTTTTGTTCACGTCGGAACGGCTGTCGATTCAGGTGCATCCCGACGAAGCCGCCGCAAAATCTGCGGGGCTTCCCCGCGGCAAGGATGAATGCTGGCTCGTGCTGGCGGCCGACGCTGACGCCGAACTTGGCGCGGGATTGGCGGTCGATACGGACCGCATCACCCTGCGCGCGGCGGCGCTCGACGGGTCAATTGTCGATATGATCGACTGGCGCGCCGCCGAAACGAACGATTTCGTTTATAACCCGGCGGGCACTATTCACGCGATTGGCGCGGGGCTGACAATTGTCGAAGTCCAGCAGAATATCGACCGCACCTACCGCCTGTACGACTATGGGCGCCCGCGCGAACTTCACCTCGACGCGGGGCTGGCCGTTGCGCGCGTCTCCGCCGCAGCCGATCCCCGCGACTGTCATGTTGATGCCACCACCAAACTGGTCAGCGGTCCCTATTTCCATGTACTTCACCTGACCGGGCCGATCGATCCCGCCGCAGTCGAGGATGCCAAGGGCGAACTGACCTTCGTCCCGCTGTCTGCGGGATGCCGAGCCGCCGACGAAATGGTGCGACTCGGCGAAGCCGTTCTGCTCGACGACGCCTCACGCATCCAAATCGCGCCCCGCGGCCGCGCCCTGCTGTGCTGGGCCGCCTGACCGGCGCATCGCCCTCCCCTTGCGGCCCCGCCCGCGATCTCCCATATCGCGCCGCATGACCAATCCTCACGCGCAAAGTGCCGCGCCCTGGCACGGAACCACCATCCTTTCCGCCCGCACAGCTGACAGGGTCGTCGTCATCGGCGACGGCCAAGTGTCGATGGGCCAGACAGTGATGAAGCCCAATGCGCGCAAGGTGCGGCGCCTCCACGACGGCAGCGTCATTGGCGGCTTCGCGGGCGCCACCGCCGACGCCTTCACGCTCTTTGAACGGCTCGAAGCGAAGCTTGAACGCCATAACGGCCAGCTGCTGCGCGCCGCCGTCGAACTCGCCAAGGACTGGCGCACCGACAAGTATCTCCGCAACCTCGAGGCGATGATGATCGTCGCCGACAAGGAGGTGACTTTGGTCATCACCGGCAACGGCGACGTGCTCGAGCCCAAGGGCGGCATCGCCGCGATCGGTTCGGGGGGCAACTACGCGCTCGCCGCGGCCACCGCGCTCGCCGAATATGAAACGGACGCCGAGGTGCTGGTGCGTAAAGCGATGCAGGTCGCTGCCGACATCTGCGTCTATACCAACGATCAGTTCACCCAAGAAACCATCGAAACTCAGGCGTAAAACAGATGAACAAAGACCTGACTCCCAAGGCGATCGTCGCTGCGCTCGACACGCATATCATCGGCCAGGATGCCGCCAAGCGCGCGGTCGCCGTGGCGCTGCGCAATCGCTGGCGCCGCCAGCAGCTGTCCGCCGACCTGCGCGACGAAGTGACGCCGAAGAATATCCTGATGATCGGCCCCACCGGCTGCGGCAAGACCGAGATTTCGCGGCGTCTGGCCAAGCTCGCCGACGCACCGTTTATCAAGGTCGAGGCGACCAAATTCACCGAAGTCGGCTATGTCGGCCGCGACGTCGAACAGATCGCGCGTGACCTGGTCGAGGAAGCCGTGCGCCTCGAAAAGGACCGTCGCCGCGAAGCGGTGCGCGCCTCCGCCGAAGAGGCCGCGATGGAACGACTGCTCGATGCACTCACTGGCAAGGGCGCGAGCGAGGCGACGCGCCAGAGTTTCCGCCAGCGCATCCGCGAAGGCCATCTCGACGATAGCGAGGTCGAGATCGAAGTCGCCGACGCGCCGAACATGCCGTTCGAACTGCCGGGTCAGCCCGGGCAGATGAGCATGATCAACCTGTCCGACATGCTCGGCAAGGCCATGGGCGGCGCGCCCAAGAAGCGCCGCAAGCTCAAGGTGATCGAGGCTGCGACGCGGCTGATCGAAGAGGAGCAGGACAAGCGCCTCGATCAGGACGATGTCGCGCGCATCGCGCTTGCCGACGCCGAAGCCAATGGGATCGTCTTCCTCGATGAAATCGACAAGATCGCGGTCAGTGACGAGCGCGGCGGGTCGGTGAGCCGCGAAGGCGTCCAGCGCGACCTGCTGCCGCTGATCGAAGGCACCACCGTTGCAACCAAATATGGTCCGATGAAGACCGACCATATATTATTCATCGCCTCGGGCGCCTTTCATGTAGCCAAACCCAGCGACCTGCTCCCCGAGCTCCAGGGCCGCTTGCCGATCCGCGTCGAGTTGAGCGCGCTCACCGAAAGCGATTTCGTCCGTATCCTCAGCGAGACCAAGGCGGGGCTGCCCGAACAATATTCAGCGCTGCTCGGCACTGAGGATGTCACACTGTCGTTCACCGACGACGCCATTGCGCGCGTCGCAAAGCTCGCAGCCGAGGTTAACGAACGCGTCGAAAATATCGGCGCGCGGCGGCTCCAGACGATCATGGAAAAGCTCGTTGAAGAGGTCAGCTTTGGCGCCGAAGATATGTCGGGTACCACCCTCGCCATCGACGCGGCCTATGTCGAACGCCAGCTGTCGGAGATTGTCGGCGATACCGACCTCAGCAAATATGTCCTTTGACCCGCACCGGTTCGAACGGGCGTAATAAGGCTTCTTTTCAGCCGTTCGTTCGCCGAACTTCATTTGACTTTTTCGGTTCGTCAGTGCGATGAACAGTGCGACACGGTCGACACGGGTTGCAACCGACCGGCGCGGAGACAGTAATGACAGACGAGGACGTCGCCCCGGAGCAGGGCGAGCTGGCGATCACGCGTACCGGCGATCGGCTTCGGCTGGCCCGGGAGGCCGCGGGATTGTCGCTTGCCGATGTGGCGACGCGCACGCGGATCACCCAGCGTCACCTGTCTGCAATCGAGAAGTCCGATTTTTCTGAACTTCCGGGGCGAACCTATGTCACCGGTTTTGCGCGCGCCTACGCCCGCGCCGTTGACTTGCCCGAGGCCGAGGTCGGCGCCGCAGTGCGCCGCGAACTCGAAGAAGACGCCTATGGCGCGCGGCCGCTGTACGAAGCTTATGAACCCACAGACCCGGCTCGCCTACCCACCGCCCGGATGACATGGACACTGGTAATCATCGCGCTGCTTCTGGCGTCGGCCTATGGCGTGTGGCGTTTTCTGTCGGTCGAGCCCGGCGAAGCGCTGATCGCCGCGCAGAACCGCGCCGCCGACGAGTCGGAGGCACCCCAAAGCAACGCCGCCGTCGCTCCGACGACCACAACCGGTGCCACTGCGTCGGCGATCGCCGCCAATGCGCCGGTAGTGTTGACGGGCATCTCGGAAGTCTGGATCGGGTTCGATGACGCGGCGGGCAAAACCGAAAACTGGCGCACGCTCGATCCCGGCGAAACCTATCAGGTGCCGCCCGAATATATCGAACAGTTCACGCTGCGTACCAGCATTCCGCAGGCGCTGAAGGTGACCGTTGGCGGCCGCGACGTCGGGGCGATTGGCCCCGCCGACACGTTGGTCAAGGGCGTTTCGCTCAAGCCTGCCGATCTGGTGGCGCGTGCCGAAGGCAATGTTGCACAAAATCCCGCGGCAGCGGTGACAAAGGCACAGCCAAAGGGCTGAAGCGTCTGACTTTCAAGGCGGCGGGAGCGGCGGCAGACCGAAATGGGTTTGCGCTGGCGCGCTTTGCCGCGTTATGAACAGCAAAATGGTTAATTGGTGGGGGCCGAACGGCAAATGAAAATGCGTCAGATTATTCTTCTTGGTGCGGCAATCGGGACGCTTGCGGCGACGATGCCCGCCGCGGCGCAGGACGCGGCGATCGGCAAACGCGTCGAACGGCTGGAGAAGGAAATGCGAGCGGTCCAGCGTTCGGTTTTCCCCGGCGGCAGCCCGACTTTCTTCGAAGGTGAGATTGCGCCCGACAACACCCCCGGCGAACGCGCGCGCACCAATGCGCCGGTGATCGACCTGACCGCGCGCGTCGATGCTCTCGAAAGCCAGCTCCAGACGCTGACCGGCCAGACCGAGCAGAACGCCTTCCAGCTGCGCGAGCTCGAAAAGCAGTTCACCGCTTACAAGGCCGAAATGGATAGGCGGCTGTCTGACCCTGCCGCCATTGTAACGCCCGCCAGCGCGGTCACCACGCCGACCGTCCGACCCCCAACAACCACGTCAACAGCCAGCGCTACGCCGACGAAGCCGCCCGCGGCAAAACCTGCGGCCACGACCACCAGCGCGGCGCGGCTTGCGCTGGTCAAGAAGGTCGAGATTCCCTCGACGGGCAACGAGACCAAGGATGCCTATGATTATGGCTATCGCCTGTGGGAAGCGAAACTGTACCCCGAAGCGCAGGCGCAGCTGAAACAGGTCGTGACCAAATGGCCAAGCAGCAGTCACGCCAGCTTTGCCCAGAACCTGCTCGGCCGTGCCTATCTCGACGAAGGCAAGCCCAGCCTCGCCGCTGTCGCCTTCTACAATAATTACAAGGATCGCCCAAGCGGCGCGCGCGCGCCACACAGCCTGATGTATATGGGGGTCGCGCTCGATAAACTGGGTCGCAAGGCCGATGCCTGCAAGGCATTTCGCGAACTTGAAGAAGTCTATGGTGACAAGGCTCCGCAGGATGTCCGAACCGATGCAGCCGCCGCAAAAACAAAAGCAGGTTGCTGACCGCGACAGCGCCGACCGGCTGGCGGGGGATCTACGCGCGCTTGCCGGACCCGAATGGCACCACTTGCACTATGGCGTCGCCGTGTCGGGCGGCCCCGACAGCATGGCGCTGCTCTGGCTGATGGCGACGCTGCTGCCCGGGCAAGTCTGGGCGGCGACGGTCGACCACGGCCTGCGAAAAGGCTCGGACGAGGAAGCGCGCATGGTGGCGAGCTTCTGCAATCGCGAGCATATCCCGCATTCGACATTGCGCCCTACCGCGCCGATCAAAGGATCGCTGCAAGCCGCCGCGCGCGCCGAGCGCTACCATCTGCTCGACCAATGGCGCGTCGCCAATGCGCTCGATCATATCCTCACCGCGCATCATGCCGACGATCAGTTGGAAACGATCGTCATGCGGCTCAACCGTGCCAGCGGTGTCGGCGGCTTGTCGGCGATTCGCGCGCGTAATGGCGTCGTGATGCGGCCGTTGCTGCATTGGCGGCGTAGCGAACTGGTCGGCCTGGCGCTTGAAAATGACCTGCCCTTTGTCGATGATCCGTCGAACAGCAATAATCGTTTCGACCGCGCCCGGCTGCGGCAGGCGCTGAAATCACAGACGATCCTCGATCCCGCCGCCGCCGCGCGCTCGGCGGGCTGGCTCGCCGAGGCCGACGAGGCGCTCGACTGGGCGGTCGAGCGCCTGATCGCGTCCTGGCCCGACGCCTCCGACATCGCGGTGATCCGCAACGAATCCTATCCGCCCGAGATGTTCCGCCGCATCGTCGCCCTACGCCTGCGCGCCAATGCGGCGCAGCTCGCGATCCGCGGCGCGTCGCTCGATGGCGTCGTCGCCGCGATGCACAAGGGCAAGCGCGCGATGGTCGGCGCGCTGCTGATCGACCCCGTTCGCGGCTTTGAAGGGACGATTTGGCGCATTTCTGCTGCGCCGCGCCGGAAACTGCCCAAAAAGGCCTGATTGCCTCATTGTCATTTAACCCGATTATCCTATCTTGTCGGGGTAGGAGCGCGTTGCCGCGCCGATGAGGAAAGAACCCGCATGCAGGACGACAAGGAACCGCAGGGCAACCCCTGGATGAAGAGTGTGATGATCTGGAGCGGCATTTTGCTCGCCATGCTCCTCGTCGCCTCGATGTTCGGCGGCGCCGCGCAGCCCGCGGGCAGCGCGATGGCCTATTCGGAGTTCCGTCAAAAGGTCGAGGAAGGCGCCGTCAAGGACGTCGTCCTGTCCGAAGACAAAGTGACCGGCACGCTGTCGAATGGCGACCGTTTCACGGCTAACGTCATCCGCGATCCCGATCTGCTCAAAATGCTCAACGATAACAACGTCAAATATGATGGTAAGGCGACCGAAACGCCCAATTTCTGGATGTATATGCTCATCCAGTCGCTGCCTTTCATCCTGATCCTCGGCATCGCCTTCTTCGTGTTCCGTCAGGTGCAGAAAAACAATGGCTCGGGCGCAATGGGCTTTGGCAAGTCGCGCGCCAAGATGCTGACCGAGAAGCAGGGCAAAGTGACCTTCGACGATGTCGCCGGCATCGACGAAGCGCGCGAAGAGCTCGAGGAAATCGTCGAATTCCTGCGCGACCCGACCAAATTTTCGCGCCTCGGCGGCCAGATTCCCAAAGGCGCACTCCTCGTCGGCTCGCCAGGCACCGGTAAAACGCTGCTCGCCCGCGCCATCGCCGGTGAAGCTGGCGTGCCGTTCTTCACCATTTCGGGTTCCGACTTCGTCGAAATGTTCGTGGGTGTTGGCGCCAGCCGTGTCCGGGACATGTTCGAACAGGCCAAACGCAACGCGCCGTGCATTGTCTTCATCGACGAAATCGACGCGGTCGGCCGCCATCGCGGCGCCGGGCTCGGCAACGGCAATGACGAGCGCGAACAGACGCTGAACCAGCTGCTCGTCGAAATGGACGGCTTCGAGGCCAACGAAGGCATCATCATCGTCGCCGCGACCAACCGCCCCGACGTGCTCGACCCCGCTCTCCTCCGCCCGGGCCGCTTCGACCGCCAGGTCGTCGTGCCCCGCCCCGACATCGAGGGCCGCCAGAAGATCCTCGAAGTCCACACCCGCAAAAAACCCCTCGCCCCCGACGTCGACCTGCGCCGCGTCGCGCGCGGCACCCCGGGCTTCTCGGGCGCCGATCTGGCTAATCTTTGCAATGAAGCGGCGTTGCTCGCGGCGCGCAAGGGCAAGCGCCTGATCGCCAACGACGAGTTTGAAGAGGCGAAAGACAAGGTCATGATGGGCGCCGAGCGCCGGTCGATGGTGATGACCGAGGACGAGAAGAAATCGACCGCTTATCACGAAGCCGGTCATGCGCTCGTCTCGCTCCACGTTGATGGCTGCGATCCGCTGCACAAGGTGACGATCATCCCGCGCGGCCGCGCGCTGGGCGTGACGTGGAATCTGCCCGAACGCGACCGTTATTCGATGAGCATGAAGCAGATGAAGGCGCGCCTTGCGCTCTGCTTCGGCGGCCGCATCGCCGAACAGCTTATCTACGGCAAGGACGAGCTCAACACCGGCGCGTCAAATGACATCCAGCAGGCAACCGAAATGGCGCGCTCGATGGTCATGGAATATGGCATGTCGGACAAGCTCGGCTGGCTGCGCTATCGCGATAATCAGGACGAAGTGTTCCTTGGCCATAGCGTGTCGCGCGCGCAGAATATGTCGGAAGACACAGCGCGCCTGATCGACGCCGAAGTCCGTCGCCTCGTCGAAGAGGGCGAAAATGTCGCGCGCAAGGTGCTCACCGATCATCTCGACGAGCTCCATCTGCTCGCGGGCGCGCTGCTTGAGTATGAAACGCTGTCGGGCGAAGAATCGAAGCGCGCGATCAAGGGCGAAGATATCGGCCGCGAGGACGATGCCGACAAGCGCGGCACTCCGGTGTCGGGTCACGCCGGTTCGCTGCCGCAGATCAAGCGCAAGCCGCGCGGTCCGTTCGGTGACCCGAAGCCCCAAGGCGCCTAGCACGCTCGATTCAGGGGTTATTCATTGGCTGACGGCAAGTTGCGGCGCATGACCTTTGGGAAACGCGCGCGCATCTTGCCTGTCTTACTCACTGCGCCGTTGCTGTGCGCGATGGCGCCGGGTGACATGAGCGTCGCCGCCTTTCTGATGCGCGCCGATTCGCTCGCCCGGCTTGGCCCGCTCGCGTTGGCAACCCCGCAGGGGAACCGGCTGAAAGGCGAGGTTATCGCCGCGGGCAAACGCTACAAGGCGCGCATCGACGCCGATCGCCGCGCGGGCCGAAAAACCACCAGCTGCCCGCCGGAGTCGGGGACGCTCACCCCCGATCAATGGATCTCCCATCTGCGGTCTTATCCCGCGCCGGTCCGCAAGCGCGTCAGCATCCACACGGCATTCGATGCCCTGATGAAGAAACGCTACCCCTGCCCCGTCTGATCCGCCATGGAACGATAAAGGAGACGGTGATGATCGGTAAATCGTGGACGATAATGACGCTGGCCGCCGCCTTGGCGATGGGCACTCAGCCCGCAGCGGCGCAGGGCACCGGCGTGCTGACGAACAAGGTCGAACTGGAAAAATCGGGACCGGTCATTGATGGCCGCGAGGGCGAGAAAACCTACACCACGCCCGATGTCGTCGTGCCTGGCGACCGGATCCGCCTGACGCTCACCTTCACCAACAATGCTGCCGCTCCTGCGGCGGGGGTCAATCTGACCAATCCGATTCCCCAGGCGCTGGTATTTGATGGCACAAATGACACCTCAGGATTCGCCCTCTCGGTCGATGGCGGCAAGACGTTCGGCGCGCTCGCCGCACTGACGATCGCCGTCACAGGCGTTGCACCTCGCCCTGCCGCCGCTCCCGACGTCACGCATGTCCGCTGGGTATGGCCCGATGCGGTCCCCGCGGGGCAAAGCCGCTCGGTCGCCTTCTTCGGCCGCGTCCGGTGAATCAACGGCCGCACAGCCGGTGACGATTTACTGCGACGAATCGGGTGGGCTCAATGCCGGTGCGATGACCTTTGCCGCGGTCATGCTGACTCCGCAGGTCGCCGCCGATATTCACGCGCGATTTCGCAGCGTCACCGGCCTGCACGGTGAACTCAAAGGCAGCCGGATCAGCGTCGTCGAACGCGCCTATCTGCTGGAACTGTTCGACCGCGCCAGTGGCCGCGCCTGGGTCGCGGTAGCCAAGCGCGACACGATCGGCGGAAAGCCGGGTGGCCCGGTCCCCAGCGACCTGTCGGTCTATGCCGCCCTCCTCAACCTCGCGGTCGGGCGATGGCTGCCCGAAACGGGCGGCGTCTGCACCGATGTCGTGATCGACGACGGACGCTACGATCCGACGATTCTCGGCAAGGTCCGCGAAGAGATCCAGGCTGGCCTCGGCGCATGGGGCCGCGCCTCGCTCGCCGACAGCCATCGCAGCGATGGGGTGCAGATCGCCGACGTCATCGCCAACAGCCTGTTCAACATCGCCGTCGGCTCTCCCCGCGCGCACCGGATCCAGCGGATCATCGAACCGTTGCTGGCATCGAAAGCGATCCGCGTGGCCGAATTGACGCACGTCGGCTGACTCAAAAAGGGCCGCAGTTTCCCGCGGCCCCTTCGATCACATGTAGTAGCGCTTATTCGAAGTCGCTGCCACCGCCCGCGGGGCTGCGCGGCGGCGCGGCGGCGGTCAGACGGAGGGCTTCGGCCGAGCGGCTGATCGAGCTGATTTCGTCGGGCGTATCGTCATCGTCGATAACGACCTTCTGCAGCGTCGTGATCAGCGTTTCCTTGAGATCCTTCGGACGCACGGTCTGCTCGGCGATTTCACGCAACGCCACGACGGGGTTCTTGTCGCGGTCGCGGTCGACGGTCAGTTCCGAACCGCCCGAAATCTCGCGCGCGCGGTGCGCCGAGAGCAAGACCAGGTCGAAACGGTTGGGAATCTTGTCGACGCAATCCTCGACGGTAACGCGGGCCATGTTGTTTCCTTAGAATATAGGAGAGACCAGCCTTTTTGGGGGCATGGCGGCAAGCGCTGCGCGCTAGCAGGACGGCCCACCGCTGTCAATCGAAGCGCTGCCCTTGCGGCGCTTGTATTGCCCCGCCTATGAGCGGGCGATGACTGATGCGCCCAGCCCTGCCAGCGATCCCGAAACGCTGACCGCTGACGTCGCCGGTCACCGGCTGGAGGTCATTGTCGATGGCGATCAGCGGCTCGAACGCATTCTAGCCCTGCTCGCTGGCGCCATCCGCAGCATCGACATCATCATGTATATCTTCGAGCATGATGCTGCGGGGACGCGAGTCCTCGATGCCATGACCGCAGCCGCGCGACGCGGCGTGCGGGTGCGCGCCGTCATCGACAGTTTCGGCTCGTCGGACATCTCGGACAGCATCTTTGCGCCGCTGCGTGAAGCGGGCGGCAGCGTGACCTTTTTCTCGCGGCGCTGGCGATCGAGCTATTTGATCCGCAACCACCAGAAATTGCTGTTGATCGACGACGACGTTGCGGTCACCGGCGGATTCAACATCGCGACTCCCTATCTTGGCACACAGCCGGACAATTGCTGGTTCGACCTAGGCATCGTGGTGCGCGGGCCGTCGGTGACACGGATGGTGGCGTGGTTCGAGGAGATTCACGATTATACGCTGCACAACGACGGCAAGCTGCTGATGCTGCGCCGCCTTATCCGCGAATGGCCGGTCGAAGCGGGGCCGGTGACCTGGCTGGTCGGCGGCCCGACCCAGCGACTGTCGCCATGGGCGCAGGCGGTGCGCGCCGATATGGTTGGCGCGCGCCAGCTCGACATGGCGATGGCCTATTTCTCACCGGGCCAAGGCATGCTGCGGCGCCTTGGCCGCGTCGCGCGGCATGGCCGAGCGCGCTTCATCATGGCGGCGAAGTCGGACAATGCGGCGACCATCGGTGCCTCGCGTCTGCTCTACGGCTATCTGCTACGCAAAGGCGCGCAGGTCTGGGAATATCGCCCGTGCAAGCTGCACATGAAGCTGATCGTCATCGACGATGTCGTCTATATCGGCACCGCCAATTTCGACATGCGTAGCCTGTTTGTGAATGTCGAGGTGATGCTGCGGATCGCCGATGCCGGTTTTGCCGAGCAGATGCGGGGTTTCATCGCGGCGCAGCAGGCGGACTGCGACGGCATCACCGCGGCGAAGCACAAGGCGCGAGCAGGATGGCTGACGCGACTGCGCTGGACGTTGGCGTGGTTTGTCGTCGGTGCCGCTGACTATACGGTGTCGCGCAGGCTGAATTTCGGTCTCGGTGAGACCGATCCCGATCTGGAAGTTTAGTCCTTCCAGCCCCAGAACAGGAAGCAGGGCGGCACATTGACCCACTCGAACGCATTGTCGATGCGGGCGAAGTGCGGCGCCAGGAAATCGCGCGCGCGGGCGCGAAACTGATAGACAAGGAACGCGCCGCCGGGGCGCAGCACACGGTGCGTCGCCGCCGCAATCGCGGGACCGACGCCAGCTGGCAAAGTCGAAAATGGCAGGCCCGACAGCACATAGTCAGCCTTTTCAAAGCCGTGCGCTGCAATGATTGCCTCAACTTCGGAGGCAGAACCATGGACCGCGATAAAGCGGCTGTCGCGGATGTCCTTGCGCAGATAATCGATGAAATCTTCGTTGGTGTCGATCGCGATCAGCGTCGCATCGCCCGCCATGCGTTCGAGCACCGGACGGCAAAAGGTGCCAACCCCCGGGCCATATTCGACGAACAGCTTGGTGTTCTTCCAATCGACGGGCTTCAGCATGTGGCGGATCAGCGTCGGCGACGATGGCACGATCGACCCGACCATGACCGGATGCTTGATAAAACCACGGACAAACATGCCCCACGGTCCGAAAAAGCGCTTGATGCCCTCGCGAACCCGGCGGCCCAGCGGAGCTTTCTTTTCTTGGGCCTGCGCCCGCGGATTGGTCATGTTGGCTTTCGCGTTGTTGCGGTTCGCGCTGGCGTGGCAAAAACGGCGCGTTGGCGCAAGGAAAGAGTCTGTCTTGACTCTGGACAGCGGGGCGCTCGCGTGTAGGGAAAGGCCCGATTGCGGACGCTGAACGACGAGGGGGATTTCCAGCATGGCGACTTTATCGCGCTCGATCCCCGCCGATCGCATGGCCGTCCTGTTCGCCGTTATGCTGGTCGCCGCCGCGGGCAATACCGCGATGCAGTCGATCCTGCCCGCGATCGGTGCCAAGCTTGATATTCCCGACGTGTGGGTCAGCCTGGCGTTTAGCTGGTCGGCACTGCTGTGGGTGATGACCGCGCCTTATTGGGCGCGGCAGTCTGACAAGCGCGGCCGCAAGGCTTTGATGGCGCTGGGCGTGATCGGCTTCATGCTGTCGATGGTATTTTGCGGGTTGGCGCTGTGGGCTGGGCTGGCGGGCTATCTGGCCGCGGGAACGACGTTCGTGATCTTCGCGCTGTTCCGCAGCTTGTACGGCGGGTTCGGATCAGCGGCGCCGCCGGCGGTCCAGGCCTATGTCGCATCGCGTACCGACCCGGAGGAACGCACGCAGGCGCTGTCACTTGTGTCTTCATCGTTCGGGCTGGGGACAGTGATCGGCCCTGCAATCGCGCCGCTGTTCATCCTGCCCTTTGTCGGGCTGTCCGGGCCGTTGCTGGTTTTCGCGCTCATCGGTTTGATCGTGCTGATCATGCTCCGCTGGCGGTTGCCCGACGATGTCCCGCGCTTTGCCGCGCGCGGGGCGATCGCGTCCTATCCGACCGCTGCCGGATCGACCGCGTCGGCGAGCGAGGACAGCGACGAAGACGTTGAGGATCGCGATGCCCCCGCTGCGACCCCGCTACGCTGGACCGACAAACGCGTTCGGCCATGGATGCTCGCCGGGCTCTACGGTGGGCAGGCGCAGGCGATGATGCTCGGGGTCATCGGCTTCCTGATCCTCGATCGCTTAGAGCTTCGTCCTCGCCCCGACGAAGGCGCCGCTATGACCGGCATCGTGCTGATGGCCGGCGCCTTCGCAACCTTGCTATCGCAGTGGGGGCTCATCCCGTTGCTCAAGCTGTCGGCGCGCACCGCGGTGCTGGTCGGCGCAGCGCTCGGCGCCAGTGGGCTCATCATCACCGGGATCGCACAGGACCTGCACGGGATCGTGATCGGCTTTGCGCTCGCCTCACTCGGCTTTGGGCTGTTCCGCCCCGGCTTTACCGCGGGCGCCTCGCTATCGGTACCGCGCCGTGATCAGGGCAGTGTCGCCGGGATGACCGCGTCGATCAACGGGTCGGCCTATATTGTGTCCCCGGCGATCGGCGTGCTGCTCTACAACTGGCACCCGATGGTCGCTTATGGTCTGATGGCGGGATTTTGCGGCTGGCTGGTGCTGTGGGGCTGGTCCGCGCTGCGGCTAAACCAGCCCACCGCTTAATCCTTCACCGTGTCGTCACCGTGCTTCTGCTCACGCACCGGCTTGAGCATGCCGGGCGCGAAAAAGCCGATCGGATTGACGCTCATCGCCTGCTGCTTGATCTCACCCTGGATCTTTTCATAATCCTTTTCCATCGCTTCGGTGACCGAGGCGCGAGTGTCTTTCAGCGCCGCTTCGAAATCGGCCATCGTCACCGTGTCGCTGTTGATCGATCGCTTGAGCGCCGCCAAACCGGCGCGGCGGGTCAGATCTTCCAGATCGGCGCCAGTGAACCGGTCCGATTTCTCCGCCAACACCGCCAGATCGACATCATCCGCGAGCGGCATCTTGCCGGTCTGGATCTCCAATATCCGGCGGCGGCCTTCCTTGTCAGGCACCGACACATAGATCAGTTCGTCGAGCCGTCCCGGGCGCAGCAGCGCCGGGTCGATCAGGTTCGGGCGGTTGGTGGCGCCGATGACGACCACCGACTGCATTTCCTCGATCCCGTCCATCTCGGCCAGGATCGTATTGACGACGCGTTCGGTCACCTGCGGCTCGCCCGACGTGCCGCTGCCGCGCGCGGGAACCAGGCTGTCGAGTTCGTCGATAAAGATGATCGTCGGTGCCACGGCGCGCGCGCGGGCGAACAGCCGGGTAATCTGCTGTTCGCTCTCGCCATACCATTTCGACAGCAGGTCCGACGATTTGATTGAGATGAAATTGGCATCGGATTCACGCGCCGCAGCTTTCGCCAGCAACGTCTTGCCGGTGCCGGGTGGGCCGTACAGCAGGAACCCCTTGGCGGGACGAATGCCCAGGCGCCGGAATGCCTCAGGATGCTTCAGCGGCAGCTCGATCCCCTCGATCAGTTTCTCGCGCGCCGCGTCGAGCCCGCCGATATCGCTCCACCGCGTCGTTGGCGCCTGCACCATCACTTCGCGCATTGCCGACGGCTGCACGCGCTTCAACGCGTTGCTGAAATCGTCGCGCGTGACGCGAAGTTCCTCCAGCACCTCTGGCGGGATGGTACCTTCAGCCAAGTCGAGCTTGGGCATGATCCGCCGTACCGCCTCGATCGCCGCTTCGCGCGTCAGCGCCGCCATATCGGCTCCGACAAAGCCAAAGGTCGTGCGAGCAAGTTCAGCTAGATCGACATCTTCAGCCAGCGGCATGCCGCGGGTATGGATGCCCAATATCTCGCGGCGACCGCCTTCGTCAGGAACGCCGATGATGATTTCACGGTCAAACCTGCCCGGGCGGCGCAGCGCCTCGTCGATGGCGTCGGGGCGGTTGGTGGCGGCGATGATCACGAGATTGGTGCGCGGCTCCAGCCCGTCCATCAGCGTCAGCAGCTGGGCGACAAGGCGCTTTTCGGCCTCGCCGGTCACTTGTCCACGCTTGGGCGCGATTGAGTCGATTTCGTCGATGAACAGGATCGACGGCGATGCCTTAGCCGCCTGTTCGAAAATGTCGCGCAGCCGCTTTTCGGATTCGCCATAGGCCGACCCCATGATCTCGGGACCATTGATCAGGAAAAATTGCGCTTCGCTCTCGTTGGCGACCGCACGCGCGAGCCGCGTCTTGCCGGTTCCCGGCGGCCCGTGAAGCAGCACCCCGCGCGGCGGATCAACGCCGAGGCGGCGGAACAATTCGGGATAGCGCAGCGGCAGCTCGACCATCTCACGCAGCTGATCGATCGTCTCGCCGAGCCCGCCCAGATCGTCATAGGTGACATCTGTACGCCGCGCGTCGTGCGGCTCCTGATATTCGGGCAACAGCTCGATTTCGGTGTTCTCGTCGATAAACACCACGCCCTTGGGCGCCGCCGACACGACGAGCAGGCGCACCTCTGCCAGCGCATAGGCCGGCGCGTTGAGCATCTGGCGCAGCTGCGGCGGCATGTCGCCCGACGGCAGCCGCTGCTGCCCAGCGGTCGCGACGGTGTCGCCCGCGACGACAGGGCGCCCAAAGAAGCTACGTTTCAGCGCGTTAGCCGAACCCTGCAGGCGCAGATTTTCCTGCGCGGGAGCGAAAACCACGCGCGTCGCCGGCCGTGTTTCTACGCGGCTCAGCATCACCATATCACCGGCGCCAGCGCCCGCATTGGCGCGCTGCAATCCATCGAGACGAACGACCTCGAGCCCTTCATCCTCGGCATAGGGCAGAACCACGCGCGAGGCCGTCTGCCGCTTGCCACTGATCTGGATGATATCGCCTTCGGTAACGCCCAGTTCGGCCATCGCCGAGCGCGGAATGCGCGCAATCCCGCCGCCGCTTTCCTCGGCGCGCGAATTCGCCACCTGCAGTTTCACCTGTTTTTCTTTCACCGCTGCATCGGCCAAGGCGCGTCTCCCTCAAAAAGCTCAATATGCCGAAGATAGGGTTGTCGTTCCCGATTTGCGACCCCCGCCCGTCGCTTGACCCAGCGCCGCCCTATGCCGCACTGCACAAAATTGTGGCAAGTCGTGCGGGGTCATGTCATCATCGGTGCCGAATATGCCCCGCCTTCCTCCCCTCAGCAGCATGGAAGCCTTTCTCGAGGTCGCCCGCCATGGCACGGTGAAGGCTGCCGCGATCGAGCTCGGTCTGTCGATGCCCGCGCTGTCGCGGCGGATCCAAACGCTCGAACACGCCGTCGGCCGCCCGCTGTTCAATCGCCACCATCATGGACTCAGCCTGACCGAGGCGGGGCGTACGTTGCAAGGCCAGCTGGCGCCGATCCTCGACGAACTGCGCACGGTGATCGGCCAGGTCGGCAGCCCCGACGCGTCGCTGCGCCTGCACCTCAACGTCCTGCCGCTGTTCGCCCAGCAGCGCCTGTTTCCGCGCCTCCCCGAACTGCGCCGCGAGCATCCCGAACTGCATATCGACATCGATACGATGTCGCACGCCGAGGCACGGCTGGGCGACGGCATCGATGCCGCGATTGCACTCGCACGTTCGATTGACCCGGCGCTCTATGCGGCCAGACTTGATCAGGACAAGGTGTTTCCAATCGCCGCGCGGACGCTGACCGACGGCGACCGGCCATTTGTGGTTCCGGAGCAACTCCAGCGCATGACCGTCCTCCTCCACCGCGAAATGCCTGAGACGTTCAGCGAGTGGAAAAAGGCGATCGGCATGCCGTATCTGGAGCCTGCCGGGATCGACTATTTCGATTCGGGACCGCTGATGCTCGAGGCTGCCGCGCAGGGCATCGGGGTCGCCTTCATGCACGGTCACCATTTCGACGACGCGCACGACCCGCGCTTGGTGCGTCTGTTCGATTTCGACGTCGACAGTCCATACAGCTATTGGTTCGTGTGCCGCCCGCGCGCGCTGAGGCAGCCTGCAGTGAAGCTGTTCCACGACTGGCTGCTGGCGGCGAAGATTTAGCACCGTTGGCAGTTCAACGGCTACGTCCGACCAAGCTATTCCGGCCTATTGTTGGCCTCAAGGCGATCGCGGCTGTTTTGATCTTCGCGCTCGCGCTGACGAAGATATTTGCGATCGGGGCGATTGTGCCGAATATAAGCAACGCCGGCGACCGCAGCCGCCAGCAGCAGGGCGATCAGGCCGTAAGCGACCCATAATCTCATCTCGATGTCATTGACTCCGTCGGTGGTAGATCTCACCTCGACCCACATTACGGCGCCCGCGCCCGAAGGTTCCCCAACCGCGTACCGCAGGATGCCCGATGCAATAGAAAATGGTGCTGCTGGGGAGGATTGAACTCCCGACCTCGTCATTACCAATGACGCGCTCTACCACTGAGCTACAGCAGCAACCGAAACGCCCGCAAACGCCTGTTCGCTGGGCAGGCGCGGCCTATGGCGGGGCGCCCCGCGCCTGTCAAGGTGCGAGGGTTGACGATGGGCCAATTTCGCGGGCATGGCCGTGGGCGTGAGCAAACCGCCCTCCCCCGCCGACATCGAACGCGAACGCCGTCTGGCGGAGGCGCTGCGCGACAATCTGCGCAAGCGCAAGGCGCAGGCGCGCGATACCAAGGCCGAAACCCCGGCTAAAGACTGACGGTCACCGTAACCGCATCACCCTCAACCAACCCCTCGGCCTTGCGGACCGCGGCCTTGACCGGGAGCAGCCAACCACCGCTTTCCTTGTGCGGAAACACTGAAGTCTGCCAGCTTGTGTCGCCGATCGCCACTTCTACCCGCGCCGATCCGAATCCCTTGCGTCCGTCGAGCCACTGGCCGCTGATCGCCGCGATGCGGATCCCGTCGGCGGCGTCACCCGTGATCGTGACGAAAAACCATGCGGCGGGCGCAGTCGCGGACTGCCAGCGCCAGAGCGGGGTGGTGACGGTGAAGCTATCCACTTCGCGCTCAACGCGTTCGTGTCGAGCGAAGTCGCGACACCCGACCTGAGCCCATCGCCTTCCAGCATCTCGACTTCGCTCGATGCAAACAGCTTAAAACCGTCATTTCGTGACGGGCCGCACCGGCACCGGAATATTGCAGATGTCGGCGCCGCCAGCAGGCTTGATGAAGAAAGGATCGCGGCGATTGGCGCGTGCGTCGGCGTAGCGCGCGAAGCTGTCGCTTTCGGTCGACAAATATTCGAAGCGCGGCTGATCGGCGACGGGCAATTCGCTGGCAATGCGGATCGACGCGATCGGCACGCGCTCCGCCTCGGTTTCATAAAATCCCAGCGCCCCCGTGCCGCGCGGCAGGCTCGAGAGATGCTCGATACCGCTAATCACGCGGCCAACGAGGGCGATATTCTGGTCGAGGTGACGCGGAGCGTGTCCGATGACGGTGTACAGTTCCGCGCCACTGCCGGTATCGGGCGACAGGTTGCGCCCGACGCCGACCATACCGTAGCAGTGCACGGGCCAAACACCGTTACTACCGGCAAACGGCCATCCGCCAGCGAACGCCTGAAAATCAGAATATGGATCGATCTTCGTCCGCATGTCCGGCGCGTAAATAACGAGGGGTTTTCCGCTACGCTGCTGGTTAACGAGCGCCTTCAACCGTTCCCTGTTGCGATAGAAGGTTTCAATGATTGGCATTGATTGGGCGGGTTCCGAAACTTGGTAGCCGCTCTCCGGTACCACCGCCAAACCCCGCGGCAGCGCCTTTTTCTCGGTCGCATCGCCCCATTGGACGACATAATTGTCCTGCACCCGGTTGATGCTCGTCCCATCCCACCAATGCGCGGCGGCGAGCTTGCGGATATTGCCGATCCACCCCTGGCTGAACGGTGCGGGCATCAGCTGGATCACGACGCGGCGCGCCTTGCCCGTGGCGTCGGGCGACAGGTCCATCACCAGCAGGTCGGACGGCGCGATCGCAATCCAGTCGCTGGCGGGCGCCGCCGCCGCGATCTCGCCGGGCGACGGGATCGGCGCAGGCTCCTGCGCGGTAACCGGGAGGGCTAGCGAAGCGGCAGCGGCGGCCAGAAGCAGATGTTTCATGCCGCCTGTCTGCCATGCTCAACCGACTTGCGAAAGCCCCGCCCAGCGATTAGGGCGCGCGTTCCAAGCATGCGGAGCGGTGGCCGAGTGGTCGAAGGCGCTCGCCTGGAAAGTGAGTATAGGTCAAAAGCCTATCGTGGGTTCGAATCCCACCCGCTCCGCCATCGACCGTCCGGTCTGACCCCACGTCCCTAAGCGAAATGCAGCCGCCGATATTTGCCGCGGAAATAGAGCAGCGGGTCACGGTGTGGTTCGAACTGCGCGCGGACGACGCGGCCGACCAGGATGAAATGATCGCCTGCTTCATGGAGCGATTCGCGCTGGCATTCGAACGACACCAGCGAGCTGCCGAGCAGCGGCACTCCCGTCTGCCCCGGCGCCCACGGCAGGTTGGCGAAACGGTCCTCGCCGCGCGTCGCGAAACGGTTCGATGCCGGTTGCTGACCGATTTGCAGCACATTGACCCCAAAATGCCCTGCCTCGCGCAGCGCAGGCGCGGTTCCCGCCGAATTGGCGATGCAGACGAGCAAGAGCGGCGGATCGAGCGACACTGACGTGAAGCTGTTCGCGGTCAGCCCCACCGGCACCCCTGCCGCATCCAGCGCCGTGACGATCGTCACCCCGGTGGCAAAGCAGCCCATCGCGTCGCGCAGCGTTCGCGGGTCCGATCCCGCCTGAAACTCGGTCGCCTCGCGCGGCTGGCGGCGCTCGAGAAATTCGAGCAACTGACCGAGCAAGGCTTCGGTCCGGTCCGCTTCGAGCGCCAGATCAGCCTCATCGATGTCGGCACTTTCGCCGACCGGCAGCGCGGCGTGAAAGGCATCGCTCGCAGGGCTGCATTGCGCGGGCGCAAAGCCGCCGCGCACCACCAGCGTCGGCAGCGCCTGTCGCCCCGCAATGCCGTTCGCGATGGCGTCGGCATCCTCGGGCATATCGACCAGCACCAGCCCGCCCGCGAGCAATATGCCGTCGGTTGCCAGCGCGCGCGTCGCGATCCAGCCGCCGCGTCGCGCCGCAACAACGACGGGGCGCGACCCCATTTGGGCAAGGACGAGGCGCAAATCCTCGATATGCGCTGCTAGCTGGTCAGCGCCACCGTCAGGACGCAAATCGAGATTCACCACACGTCGCCCCGACAGCACCAGTCCATCGGCCACCGCGCGCCAGGCACCGCGCGCCTGCCCGATGTCGGGGATCAGCAGCACCGCGGGGTCGTTGTCATCGCCCAGCACGTCGGCGGGCAACGCAACGCCGCCAAAACCCTTATATTCGATGACGCTCAAACATCCCCCTTGGCGCACCGGCGGGCGATAACGCCGTGGGCAGCGAACTGATCAAAATGCGAAGAATCGGATCATATCGAAAGCGCACGCGCCGCGCCAGCGTGTCGGCACGACGCAGCCTATCGCCGGAAAGACGCGAGCCGCTGATCGACGATCGCATCCGCCTCGGCGATGATGCGATCGATCAGCTGCTTGCAGGTTGGAATATCGTGGATCAATCCCTGCACCATCCCGGCCCAGAACACGCCCTTCGACAAGTCGCCGGTCTCGAGCAGTTCGCGCCCCGCCTTGCCGTTCACCAGTTCCGCGACATCCGCAAAGGTGGCGTCGGGCTGCGCCAGACGGCGCACAACCTCTTCGCTGACCGCGCTCTTTCCGACGCGCGCGGTGTTCTTGAGGCTGCGAAAGATCAGATAGGATCCGCGTTCATCGTTATCGACATAGGCCTGCTTCACATTGTCGTGGATCGGCGCCTCGACGGTCGCGCAGAAGCGCGTACCCATGTTGATCCCTTCGGCACCGAGCGCGAGCGCGGCGACAAGCCCGCGGCCGTCACCGAAACCGCCCGACGCGAGCATCGGAATTTTCACCTTGTCGGCCGCCGCCGGGATCAGGATCAGCCCCGGAATATCATCCTCGCCCGGATGCCCTGCGCATTCAAAGCCGTCGATCGAGATGATGTCGCAGCCCGCGCGCTCGGCCGACAAGGCGTGGCGTACCGCGGTGCATTTGTGCAGGATCGTGATGCCATGCGGTTTCAGCATTTCCCATATCTCGCGCACCGCGGGCGTTCCCGCGGTCTCGACGATCTTGACCCCGCCGTCGATGATAGCCTGCGCATAGGCCTTGTAGTCGGGGGCGTTGATCGTCGGGAAAACGGTCATGTTCACACCGAACGGCTTGTCGGTCATCGCGCGGCAACGCTCGATCTCGGCGCTGAGCGCCTCAGGGCTCGGCTGGGTCAGCGCGGTGATGATGCCAAGCCCGCCGGCATTCGAAACCGCGCTGGCGAGTTCGGCGTAGCCGACGCTCTGCATCCCGCCCTGCACGATCGGATGTGCGATCCCGAGCATTTCGGTGATACGTGTCTTGAAAGCCATCGTTCAGTCCCTCCCCATGCCGGTCGCAACAAAATGACGCTACGTCGCCGCGCGCCGGAATTGACTTGACGTTTACGTCAACGTCCGGTTCATTGGCAAGACAAGATATATGGGAGCGGGACGAATGGCATCATGACCATCCTCTATGATGAAGGCCAACAGGCGATCGCAACCGAATCGCGGCGCGTTCTTGAAGCACGTACCAGCACCGAGGCGTTGCTGCCGCTGCTCGAATCAGTCGGCGAATATCATCGCCCTTTCTGGGACACGGCAAAGGAACAGGGCTGGACCGCGCTGGCGCTTCCCGAAGCGCATGACGGGCTGGGTCTCGGCCTGATCGAACTCGGGCTGATCGCGCATCAGGCGGGCCGGTCACTCAGCGGTGCGCCCTTTCTGACGTCGGGCTTTGGCGCCGCAAAGACGATCGAGCTTTACGGGTCCGATGCGCAAAAGGCGCGCTGGCTACCCGCACTGGCGTCCGGCGAAAGCATCGGCGCGATTGCTTTTGCCGCTGGTCCCGACACGCTACCGGCACAGCCGGACGTGACGTTCACCGACGACCGACTGAGCGGTATAGCGCGCGGTGTTTCCGGCGGACTCGCGGGCGATGTCGCGATCGTGCTGGCCAATGGTTTCGGGATGCCGGTGCTGGCGCTCGTCGACCTGACCGACGTCGAGCGCACCCCGTTGCAGAGTTTCGACAACAGCCGCTGCGTCGCCAATCTGAGCTTTGTCGGCGCGCCCGCTGAAACATTGGTGGTCGGAACCGCAGCCCGCGATGCGGCCCTCCACATCCTGGCCCTCCAGGCGGTCGTCACGGCGCATGAGCAGACCGGCGGCGCCGAGGTGCTGATGGAAATCGCGCGCGACTACGCACTGACCCGCCGCGCTTTCGGCCAGCCGATCGGTGCCTTCCAGTCTGTGAAGCACCGCATCGCGGAGCTTTATGGACTGGCCGAACTGGCGCGCGCCAACTGCATCCACGCAGCCTCGCGCGAGGGTGCCGACGATTTCATCACTGCCGCCGCCGCGGCGCGGCTGTCGGCGACCGAGGCCTATGACGCCGCGGCGCGTGATTGTGTGCAGATCCACGGCGGCATCGGCGTGACCTGGGATCTTGGGCTCCACCTTCATATGCGCCGCGCGCGCAGCCTCGCGATCGAACAGGGCAGCAGCCTGTTCTGGGAAGATATCCTCGTCGACCGACTGGCAGAAGAAGCGGCATGAGCGATCTGGAAACCTATCGCGCCAAAGCGGCGGCGTGGCTTGAATCGATGGCGCCGACTTATGGGCGGGAGGCGCGCAAGGGGCTCGCCGAGGCCGACGATCTCGCGCTCGGTCGCCGCTACCAAAAGGCGAAATTCGACGCGGGCTTTGCGGGGATCAACTGGCCGACCGAATATGGCGGTCAGGGGCTGACCCATCTCGAAAAGGTCACCTTCGACGCCGAAGAAATGAAGCACGGCTTCCCCAATTTCTATTTCGGCATCTCGCTCGGCATGCCGGTCCCGGTGCTGATGCAGTTCGGCAGCGACCGGGACTTCGTCAAGGAGCGCGTGCTCAAGGCGCTGCAAGGCGAAGAAATCTGGTGCCAGCTGTTCTCCGAACCCTCAGGCGGCTCCGACCTCGCGGGCCTGCGCACCAAGGCCGAACCCGACGGCAACGGGTGGAAGATCAACGGCCAGAAAGTATGGACCAGCTGGGCGCATTATAGCGACTATGGCGTCATCGTCGTCCGCACCGATCCGACCGTCCCCAAGCACAAAGGGCTGACCTATTTCTGGGTCGATATGAAGGCGCCGGGGGTCACCGTCCGCCCGATCAAGCTTGCGGGCGGTGACAGCCACGTCAACGAAGTCTTCTTCGACGATGTGAAGATCAGCGACGACCACCGCATGTCGCCCGTTGGCGGCGGGTTTGCCGTCGCCATCACGACGTTGATGATCGAGCGCTATGTCGCCACCGACAGCGCGGGCTTCGGTCCGCACCTCGACCTGTTCGTCGATCTGGCCAAAAATACGCTACTCAATGGCAAGCCCGCGATCGAGGATGGCCGCATTCGCCACCAGATCGCGCGCAACCATGCGATGCGGTCGGGGCTCGATTCGATCAACGTCCGCGCGCGCCTGATGATGCAGGCGGGAATGATCCCCGGCGCCGAAGGATCGCTCAACAAGCTGGTCGCGGTGCGCTCACGCCAGAAGCTGTCCGAACTCGCGATCGACCTGCAAGGCACCGACGGCTTTGCCTTCGACGAACATGCCTCGCAAAAGGAGAATTGGGCGTCGAGTTGGATCAACGCCCCGACCGGGCGCATCGCCGGGGGTTCGGACGAGACCCTGCTCAACACCATCGCAGAAAAGGTGCTCGGCCTGCCGCAGGATCATCGCCCCGACAAGGGTATTCCCTTCAACCAGATTCCGGCCTGAGGAGGCACAGCCAATGAAGTTCGATTCCACCACCGCGGCAGTCGTTACCGGCGGCGCCTCGGGACTTGGCCGCGCCACCGCCGAAGCGCTGGCGGCGGCAGGGGTCAAGGTCACGATCTTCGACATCAACGACGCGCTCGGTGAAGAGGTTGCCGGGGCAATCGGCGGACTGTTCGTTCATGTCGACATTATTGACGAGCAATCGGTGATCGACGGTTATGCAAAAGCGCGCGCCGCGCATGGTCAGGAGCGCATCTGCGTCCACTGCGCCATGACGTCGCGGCGTGGCAAGACGCTCGCCTATGACAAGGAAACCGGCGGATACCGCCGGACGCCCACCGAGGATTATGCCTTTGGCGTCGAGGGAATTTTGACCGCGAGCTATCGCATTGCATCGATCGCCGCCGAAGGAATGGCCAGCTTGCCCGAAATGGAGGATGGCGAGCGCGGCGCGATCGTGCTCACCGCATCGGTCGCGGCGCAGGACGGTCAGATCGGGCAGGTCATCTATGGTTCGGCCAAGGCCGGGGTGAACGGCCTTGTCCTGCCAATGGCGCGCGACCTGATGGACCTTGGAATCCGCGTCAATTCGATCATGCCGGGCGTGTTCGGCACGCCGCTGCTCAACAATATGAACCCGAAGGTGAAGGAAAGCCTCGAAGCCTCGGTCCCGTTCCCCAAGCGGCTCGGCAAGGCCGAGGAATATGCCAGCCTCGCGATGGAAATGATCCGCAACACCTATTTCAACGGCCAGGCCGTCCGCCTCGACGGCGCGATCCGCATGGCCCCCCGTTAAACGCTCCCCGAAAGGAATATCCCATGGCCGAAGCCTATATCATCGACGCCGTCCGCACCCCGCGCGGGGTTGGCAAGCCTGGCAAGGGCGCGCTGTCGCACCTCCATCCCCAGCATCTGGCCGCGACGGTGCTAAAGGCGATCAAGGATCGCAACAACCTCGACACCGCGACGGTCGACGACATCATCTGGTCGACGTCGAGCCAGAACGGCAAGCAGGGCGGTGACCTTGGCCGCATGGCGGCGCTCTCCGCGGGTTATGACACCAAGGCATCGGGAACGACACTCGACCGCTTCTGCGGCGGCGGCATCACCTCGGTCAACCTCGCCGCAGCCAGCGTGATGAGCGGCATGGAAGATTGCGTCATCGCGGGCGGTACCGAGATGATGAGCTACACCACCGCCTTCGCCGCCGAACAGGCCAATGCCGGGCTGCCGCCGCGGCTCATGGGGTCGGGCCACGAAGCGCTCGACGAAATGCACCCGCAGTCACATCAGGGCGTCTGCGGTGACGCGATTGCCACCATTGAAGGCATCAGCCGCGAGGCGCTCGACGCGCTCGCGCTGGTCAGCCAGCAACGCGCCGACAAGGCGATCAAGGAGGGCCGCTTCACCAAGTCGGTCGTCCCCGTTCTGAATACCGACGGTAGCGTCGCGCTCGACCATGAAGAATTCCCGCGCCCCGAAACCACCGCCGAAGGACTGGCATCGCTAAAGCCCGCCTTCACCGGCCTTGCCGATTTCGACCTCGGCGGCGGCTTCACCTTCCGCAAGCAGGTCAACCGCCGCTACCCCGATGTCGAGATCCAGCATTTCCACCATGCGGGCAACAGCTCGGGCGTCGTCGACGGTGCCGCCGCGATCTTGCTGGCGTCAAAAGAGTATGCCGACAGCCATGGCCTGAAACCGCGAGCCCGCGTCGTCGCCTACGCCAACATCGGCGATGATCCGACGCTGATGCTCAATGCGCCTGTCCCCGCGGCGAAAAAGGTGCTCGAAAAGGCCGGGCTGACCAAGGACGACATCGACGTCTGGGAAATCAACGAGGCCTTCGCCGTCGTCGCCGAGAAATTCATCCGTGACCTCTATCTCGACCGCGAAAAGGTCAACATCAACGGCGGCGCGATGGCGCTTGGCCATCCGATCGGCGCGACGGGTTCAATCTTGATCGGTACCGCACTCGACGAACTCGAACGCTCGGGCGGTCGCTACGGCCTCATCACCATGTGCGCCGCGGGCGGCATGGCCCCCGCGATCATCATCGAACGGATCTAAGCGAGCGGTTCAGAACGGGCCGCGAATCGCGAGGGTCTTGGTCGGGCTATACAGGTTCACGAACATGGTCTTGCCGTCGGGCGCAAAACAGGCGCCCGCCGGTTCGGTCTGCACCCGGATCCGGCCAAAGGCATAAACCTCGCCATAGGGAGTGACCCCGCGCAGATGATTGTCGACCGTGTCTTCATATTGGTCTTCACACACGATCAGATGGCCGTTCGGCGCGACCGTCAGGTTGTCGCCGAAGCTGTATTGCGCGGGGTCGGTCGATTCGAGGAACAGCTGCAACCGGCCCGGATTCGATCGTTCCTGCGGCGTCCCCTCATAATGCGAGGGGCGATAGCGCATGATCTGGCCTTGCTTTGCGGGTCCGCCCGAGGTGCAAGTGAAGTAGAGCTCGTTATCACCCCAATGGATGCCTTCGCCGCGCGCAAAGCGGGCCGCGCCCTTGGTCGCGCCGCGTTGGCGCAGATCGTCGGCGGGGCTTTCGGGGTCGTAGAGGTCGATCCAGTCGGCGAAATGCCAGCTCCCCGGCTGCATCACCGGTGCCGTCCAGTTACGGCTGTCCGCGACATTTTTGTCGAAGAAGGCCAGCGCCTGCAATCGCCCGCCACGGTGGAGCGAACCCGGAACATCGGGGAGAAAACGATAGAACAGGCTGTCTTCGCGATCCTCGGTCATATAGACGATACCGGTGCGCGGATCGACCGCGGCGGCCTCGCGCACGAACCGGCCCATGGCTTTGAGCGGCTCGGCCTTGACGAGCTTGCCCGCGTCGGCAGGCACGTCGAAAATCCAGCCATGCGACTGGCCGAGGCCATCAGCAGGGCCAGCGACGCTTTCCTCGCACGACAGCCAGCTGTTCCAGGGCGTCACCCCGCCCGCGCAGTTGCGGATCGTTCCGAGCAGGCTGAGATATTCCTGCTCAACCTCCAATGTGTTGGCATCGAGCACCAGCGTCGTTGTGCCGCCCGGAATGGCCGCCCCGCCAACGCGGTCGAATGTGCCTTCCGGCACCGCCGCGCCAGCATTCAAAGGCCCGCTTGCGATATGTTTCGGTCCCAGCTCGTGATTGCGCACCAGCGCCAGCTTGCCGCTATCGAGGCGAAAACAGCCCATGCCGTCGGCACGATCGGGGACGCGGTACCCATCGCTCATCGCGTCGCCAAGCTGCGAGACAATCTGATAGGAAAATCCGGGCGGCAGGTCGATCAGCCCCGCGGGGTCGCTTTGCAGCGGGCCGTAGCCGGGCGCGGTCGCCATCAGCCCGCCCGCCACGGCGCGGCTTTGCATGGCAAGACCCGCAAAGGCAAAGGCGGTCATGGAAAATTGGCGGCGATTGAGCATCTTGGGAAACCTCTCCGTTCGGAATCAATGACGCGCTAGAATCGCATTGGGACACTTCAAAGACAATCGGGCCGCACGCGCCGCCCACCATCGAACATGAGCTAACAGGGAGCAAGATATGTCAGGTCCGTTGCGCGGTATCAAAATCATCGAATTTGCCGGGATCGGTCCCGGTCCCTTCTGCGGGATGATGCTCGCCGACCATGGCGCCGAGGTCATCCGCATCGACCGCCCCGGTGGGTTTATGGACCCGCGCGATCCGCTCAGCCGCAACCGGACCTCGATCGCGCTCGACATGAAGAATCCGGAAGCGGTCCAGATTGCGCGGGATTTGTGCAAAAGCGCCGACGGGATCATCGAGGGCTACCGTCCCGGCGTGATGGAGCGCCTTGGTCTTGGTCCGGATGTGCTGCTCGCCGATAATCCCAAGCTGATCTATGGTCGCATGACCGGTTGGGGGCAGTATGGGCCTTATGCGCAGTCGGCGGGCCACGACATCAACTATATCGCGCTGTCAGGCGTCCTCCACGGCATCGGCCGCGCGGGCGAAAAGCCCGTGCCGCCGGTCAATTATGTCGGCGACTTCGGCGGTGGCGGCATGATGCTCGCCTTCGGTATGGCGAGCGCGCTCGTCCATGCGGCACGTACCGGCGAGGGGCAGGTGATCGACTGCGCGATGACCGACGGCTCGGCGTTGCTCGCGGGCATGACCTGGGGTTTCAAGGCGATGGGCCGCCTGAAGGACGAGGCGGGCGTCAACCTGCTCGACGGAGCGGCGCATTTCTATGACAGCTATGTGTGTGCTGACGGCAAATTCATCTCGATCGGGTCGATCGAACCGCAATTCTACGCGTTGCTGCGCGAAAAGACCGGACTGACCGACGATCCCGATTTCGATGCGCAGATGGACCCGTCGAAATGGGGGCCGCTCAAGGACAAACTCACCACCTTGTTCAAAACCAAAACCCGCGACGAATGGTGCGCGATCATGGAAATGACCGATGCCTGCTTCGCGCCGATCCTGTCGCTGGGCGAAGCACCGCAGCATCCGCATAATGTCGAACGCGAAACCTTTCTGACCGTCGGCGGTGCGGTGCAGCCCGCGCCCGCGCCGCGCTATTCGGCAACGGTCAACGATACCCCTCGGCCCGCCCCGGCGGTCGGCGCCGATGGCGATGCGGTGCTGGCGGGGCTTGGTTATGATTCGGCCAAGATTGCGGCGCTGCGCGATGGTGGTGCGGTGAAGTAAAGAACAACCGTGTCCCCGCGAAGGCGGGGACCCATCTCCGGTTGGTTCCATTTGGCACGAACAGGTGATGGGCTCCCGCCAGCGCGGGAGCACGCGGCTTCCAAATTACTCCGTTCGGGATTTATCCGACCGGATTGTCAGCGCTTCCCACAGCCCCTGTCCACCGAACCCGGCCACCTGCCGCCCCAGCCTCGCCGCCCAGTACGCATCATTCCCATGCTCGCCGCGCCACCGCATCAGCGGCACCGTGACGCGGTGAAGGTCATATTCTTCCGTAAAGCCGATCGCGCCATGGACTTGATGCGCGATCGATGTGACAATGCCCACCGCCCGGTTCGCACGCAGCTTCGCCGCAGCAATCTCAAAATCCGCCGTAGCCGGATCAATATCCACCGCATCAAGCCGCGCCGCCAACGCCGCCGCCGCCGCCTCAACCGCGCGCACCTCGCACGCCATCACCGCCAGCGATTGCTGCACCGCCTGAAACTTGCCCAGTGGTCGCCCGAATTGCTGCCGTGTATTCACATGGTCGATCGACAGCGCCAGCGCCTCACCCATCGCCCCCGCCATCAAGCTGACCGTCGCGGCAGATTGCAGCGCGTCGCTGGCGATCAGCTCGGCCACCGGCAGGTCGGGAACCATGACGCCCGCGATCTGTAGCACGGCATTTACGTCACCCCAGTCGCCGCCGAACCCGCCCGCTTCTTCCTGCACCAGCAGCAGGGCAAAACCGGCCTCTTCGACGGGCGCGATCCCCGCTGTCGCCGCCTCCGCAAACACCGCCCGCGCGGTGTCGCACAGCATCTCGCGCGCCGAGCTCATCTGAGGCCCAGTCCGCGGGCGATGATCCCGCGGATCACCTCACGCGTCCCGCCGCGCAGCGAAAAGCTGGGCGATGCGATGAGCAGCGCGCGGAGCAGGCGCGCCAGATCGTCCGTGTCGTCCCAGCCACAATTGACGATTGCCTGCACCCGCCGCGGCATGTCCTGCTCGAACGCATTGCCCAATTCCTTGACCACCGACGCCTCGACCATGGGATCTTCGCCCGCCGCCAGCTTGGCCGCCGTCGACATCGACAGTTGGCGCAGCGTCCACATCTCGGCGGTAAGTTCGCCGATCAACACGGCAATCGCGGGGTCCGGATCGGCGCCCGCCGCATCGATCAGCGCGGCGAATAGCGCATGGCTCGACAGATAGCGTTCCGGCCCCGATCGTTCGAGCCCCAGCTCGGCGGTGACCTGCTGCCACCCCTGCCCGCGCGTCCCGACCAGCGCGCCGTGCGGGACGAGCACATCGTCGAAAAACACTTCGTTGAAATCATGATGCCCCGCCATGTCGATGATCGGGCGGATCGTGACCCCGGGGGTGTCGAGGTCGATCAGCAACTGACTCAATCCGGCGTTGCGCTCGCTGCCTTCTTCGGTGCGGACGAGCGCCAGCATGATGTGCGAAAAATGCGCGCCGGTAGTCCAGATCTTCTGCCCGTTGATGCGCCAGCCTTCGGCGGTCTCCCGCGCGGTCGTGCGCACCGCCGTCAAGTCGGACCCGGCACCATGTTCGGACAGGCCGATGCACGCAAAGAGCTCGCCCTTGGCAATCCCCGGCAAATAGCGCTGACGCTGCTCCTCGCTTCCATAGCGCACGATCAGCGGCCCGGTCTGGCGGTCGGCAATCCAGTGCGCGCCGACCGGGGCTCCCGCCGCCAGCAATTCCTCGATCACCACATAGCGTTCGAGCGGATGCCGATCGCCGCCGCCATAACGCGTCGGCAAGGTCATCCCGACATAGCCCGCGGCGCCGAGCGCGCGGCTGAAATCGGCATCGAAGCTCGCCCAGCAATTTGCGCGCGAAACGATGTCGCCCTGCGGCTGGTTCACCGCGAGCCAGTTTCGCAACCCGGCACGCAGTGCCGCAACGTCGCCGGGTGGATTGAAGGGATAGAGCGCAAAGCCTTGCATGTCCCGTCAGCCATGCAATAGCTTTTCCAGAGCAGCAAAGGATTATTGGCGATGGGTGAATTTCTGAGTGTCGAACGGCGGGGCAAGATCGCGATCCTGACGATGATCAAACCCGAAAGCATGAACGCGATCGGCACGCATGAGGATTGCCAGGACATCATCGACACGCTCCGCACCCTCGGCGACGACCGTGGCGTCAGCGCGATCATCCTGACCGGCAGCGGCAAGGCCTTCAGCGCCGGTGGCAATCTGAAAGGCATGCAGGATCGCACCGGCATCGGCGTCCTCGACCAGCCCGACTCCACGCGTGCCAATTATCGCAAGGGCGTGCAGGCGGTGATCCGCGCACTGATGGATTGCGAAGTGCCGATGATCGCCGCGGTCAACGGCCATGCGATCGGCCTTGGCGCCGACCTTGCCTGCACCTGCGACATCCGTATTGCCGCCGAGAGTGCCAAATTCGCGTGCAGTTTTATCAAGGTCGGGATCGTCCCCGGTGACGGGGGCGCCTGGCTGCTGCAAAAGATACTCGGCTATCCGCGCGCCGCCGAACTTTTCCTGACCGGCGACCGCTTTGACGCGCAGCAGGCAAAGGAATATGGTCTGGTGACGGATGTCGTCCCCGACGCGGAACTGCTCGATCGCGCGATTGCGATCGCCGAACGGATCGTATGCAATCCACCCCGCGCGCTGCGACTGACGAAGCGGCTGCTGCGCGAGGCCCAGCATAGCCGGATGAGCGACATATTGGAGCTCAGCGCCGCCTTTCAGGCGATCGTGCACGAGACGGCCGATAACCGGGAGGCGATCAACGCCTTCGTCGATAAACGCCCGCCCGTGTTTACAGGAGAATGACCATGATTGCCGAGCGTGTCCTCCCCCTCTCCGGCATCCACAATTTCCGCGATTATGGCGGCTATGCCGTCGAAGGCGGCGGGCGACTGCGCAGCGGCATGTTGTGGCGATCGGCGCATCATCAGGACGCGAATGACGACGATCTGGCCGCGGTGCACAAGCTGGGGATCGAGACGATCATCGACCTGCGCGGTGACGACGAACGCGCGCTGCATCCCTGTCGGCGGCCCGAAGGCTTTTCGGCGCGTGTTCTCTATGCCGAGGGCAATACCGCGGGTCTCGCTCCCCATTTGCAAGCCGCGGGCGGGACGATCGACAATGACACGGCGCGCTCGCGGATGATCGATGTCTATGCCGGGATGCCCTATCGCCCGGTGCTGGTGAACACGCTGCGCCTCTATCTGGCCGCGCTCGCCGAATATGACGCGCCCAGCCTGGTTCACTGCGTCGCCGGAAAGGACCGCACCGGCTTTGCCGTCGCGGTCGTCCACCGGCTGCTCGGGGTGCATGAGGACGATCTGATGCACGACTATTTGCTGACCAACAGCGCGGGCAAGATCGAGGAGCGTATCGCGCAGGGCGGCGACCATATCCGGGCCCGTTACAATTCCGAAATCCACGATGATGCGATCCGCACTTTGATGTCGGTGAACCCGATCTTCCTCGACGCCGCGCTGGCGACCGTGCGCCGCGACCATGGCGATGTGGCGACCTATGCCGAGGCGGTGCTGAACTTCACGCCCGAAATGCGCGATGCGATCGTGGACAAGCTGGTGGTTTATTGAGCCATCCGTCGCCCCCGCGCAGGCGGGGGCGACGATCGATAGCTTACTCGCCCTTCACCAGCACGCCGCCCTTTACCACCGCATCAACACTTTCCAGCTGGCGCACGTCGGTCAGCGGATCGCCGTCGACCGCGACCAGATCGGCATAACGCCCCACCGCAATCGCCCCGACATCCTTCTCGCGCCCCAATGCCTCGGCGGCGTTCTTTGTCGCGGCCTGAATGGCTTGCAGCGGGGTCATCCCATATTCAACCATGACGCGGAACTGGCCGCCGACCTGACCGTGCGGCATCACCCCGGCATCAGACGCGAAAACCATCCGCACCCCGGCGCGGTGCGCTTTCCGGAAATTGTCGCGCTGGATCTGGGCGATCTCGCGATCCTTGCGCAGATTATCCTCGAGCACGCCGTTTTTCGCGCCCTCGGCTTGCGTATATTCGGTGTTGAAGATGTCCATCGCGAACCACACCGGCTGCTTGCGCGCCACCGCCATGCGGATGCCTTCGTCATCAACCAGGCTGGCATGTTCGATCGTGTCGATCCCGGCAGCGATCGCGGCGCGGATGCCCGCCCCGCCATGCGCGTGGGCGGCGACGCGCAGCCCCCATTGATGCGCTTCGTCGGCGATCGCGCGCAGTTCGTTCTCGGGAACTTGCAGCTGGCCGGGTTCGGTGTTGCGCGAGAAGACGCCGCCGGTCGCGCACACCTTGATCACCTCGGCGCCATATTTCCGCTGGCGGCGGACCTGATAACGCAGCTCGTCAACCGTATCGCCGATCCCCTCTTCTTTCGCATTTTCCTTTTCCATGCTGGGCGGCAGGAAGGTGCTGTCGCAATGGCCGCCGGTCGCGCCCAGCGCATAGCCCGCCGGGACGATACGCGGCCCGACCGCATAGCCCGCATCGATCGCCTGCTTCAGCCCGATGTCGTTGCGCTCGCCAGCGCCGACATTACGCACGGTCGTAAACCCGGCGTCGAGCATGTCGCGCGCATTCTTGACCGCGGTCATGCCCCAGAAACTGTCGGTGAATTCCAGCCCGCGATAGCCGCCGATGTCGGCGGGACCGTCAAGGTGGACGTGCATGTCGATCAAGCCGGGGACCAGCGTCTTGTCGCCTAGATTGATGTGCCTGACGTCGCTGCCCCATTTGATGATCCGCGCGTCGGCGATATTGGTGATGCGGCCATCGGGGCCGACGAAGATCGCGGGATATTCGACCGTCTTGCCGGTCAGCACGTCAACATAGCGTGCCGCGGTGATGACAGTCTGACCCGCGGGTGCCTGCGCTGCCGCTGAGGCAGCGAAAAGCGCCGCCGAGCCCAAACCGATTCCCCGCAGAAAACTGCCGAACTTCACCCGCGATTGCATGTTTGACCCGCCCTGTTGTTGGTACCCATCACCCTGATGGCAAAGCCGATAAAATTAGGACAGCGGAATCTTGTGCTGCGCCAGATAGTCGTAGTCCGGTCGGCAGGCGTCGGCGACGCTTTGGGCCTCCGAAGTGAGGTCGGGCTGCGGCTTGTCGGGCGCGCCGAAGCCGGTGCTCGATGCCACCGCATCGTACCAATGCGAACCCCACACACCGTCGGTGGGGCGCAATCCGGCCTCCCAAGACAGCATCGCCGGATCCCATTCAATCCCCAGCGCTGCGCACAATTTCTGCAACATCGACGGCGGATCGCGCAGGATGTCGGCGCTGTCGATCACCGGCGGCGCGTGGCCTAGTCGGGCGGCCTCGCGGTCGAAAAACTCGACTTGCTTGCCGGTCCCCAGATGATCGGGCCGCACCGCGACGCGCTTGGCCGCATAGCTCGCAACGACGCGCGCCGGGTCGCGGATCAGGAAGGCGTGGCGCAAGCCCGGCAGGTCGTCGTGCGCGATCGGGCCGACCATATGATGCGCCATATGCTTTTGGTACCAGATCGGCGTATCCGCGGGGTTCGGCCCGGTCATGCTGCGCGCGACGCCGTGCCAGTCGCAGTCCATCGCCGCCATGACCTCCTCGGCCATTGGCTGCGCATCGCCGGTTGCTTTCAGATAGGCGCCATAGAAAGGCTCGTCCGTGACATGCGTATCGGCACGGCTGCCGAAGCTGCGCATCATCGCGGTCGACAGATTGCGCGGCCCCGACCACATCGCGATACGGATCGTCATTGCGGCATCCCCCACCCACCGTTCGTGTCGAGCGAAG
>JAHJHL010000043.1 GCA_018823905.1 Alphaproteobacteria bacterium | reverse complement strand
GGTTTTTTACGCGACCGTCGCGGCCCCTCCACCATCCGCTTCGCGGACGGTCCCCCTCCCCATGGCTGCGCCACAGGGAGGATTCCTCCATTCACCGCCAGTGCCAGCCGCCCTCGGTCTTGGCGCGATAGATCGGCATCGGCGCCAGCCCCGCGACGATCACCGCGATCGTCATCGCCACTGGCCGCCCCTGCAACGCCACCGCCACACCCGTGATCAACGCCAAGTGCAGCGCCAGCAACAGCCAGCCCTGCCAAACGATCGGGAGTCCGGTGCCAAACCCATGGCTCTTGGCGCGAAACCACGGTCCTTTGCGCATGAACAGGTGCATCATGATCCGCTCTCCTCTTTTGGCGGCCGCCCGCGCCGCGCGGGCGCCGCCGCCTTCGGCTTCACCCCGCGCCGCGCCAGCGCCTCGCGCAGCAAGATTTCGATTTCGGCATTGGCGCTGCGCAGTTCGTCCGCCGCCAGCCGCTCGACCGCGGCGTACAGCGCGGGGTCGAGGCGGAGAGCAAAGGCTTTTTTGGACTGCGAAGGCATCGGTTAAACCTCAATCCCCGTTCGCATCGAGCGACGTCGAGGTGCCCGGAAGTCATGCGCCCACGAAGGGTGGCTCGACTTCGCGCGACACGAACGGGGTTTTTACATCAATAAAGCGACCCGGCGTTCACCACCGGCTGCGTATCGCGTTCGCCGCACAGCACGACCATCAGGTTCGACACCATCGCCGCCTTGCGCTCGTCGTCGAGCTCGACGACGCCCTTTTCGGCGAGCAGGTTGAGCGCCATTTCGACCATCGTCACCGCGCCCTCGACCAGCTTCTTGCGCGCCGAGATCACCGCCTCGGCCTGCTGGCGGCGCAGCATCGCGCCGGCGATTTCCTGCGCATAGGCCAGGTGCGTCAGCCCGCATTCGTCGACCGTGATCCCGGCGACGCTCAGCCGTTCGATCAGCGCCTTGCGCAGCTCGACCCCGACCTCGTCATGGTTGCCGCGCAGCGTGATTTCCTGATGCTCGATGTCGTCATACGGATAGCGCGAGCCGATCGAGCGCACCGCGGCCTCGATCTGCGCCATCACGAACTCCTTGTAATCGTCGACGTCGAACAGCGCCTGCGCGGTGTCGGTGACGCGCCACACGACCTGCGCCGCCATCTCGATCGGGTTGCCGCGTAGGTCGTTGACCTTGATCTTGTCCGAAATGACGTTGTTGGCGCGAACCGCGATCTTCTTGCGCGTCAGCCAGGGCAGCACCCAGCGCAGCCCTTCCTCGCGGTCGGTGCCTTTATACGCCCCGAACAGCTGGATCGCCGCCGCCTCATTGGGATTGATCAGGTAGAAACCGCACAGGATCAGGAAGCCGACCACTGCAGAGACCGCAACCACTGCCCATTTCCACGCCACTTGAAATTCGGCGGTGCCATTGCTGATCCCCGCCCACAGCGCGACGCCGAGCAGCGCCACCCAGATCAGCAGCATCAGATAACCGCTCTGCGTCAGCGCCCGCGTTTCGCGACTGCGGTTCAGCGCCGGTGTCCCTCCATCAACCATCTTGCCCTCCGATTCGATATAAAGATGATATCATATTTATATCGTTTTGGTGAACCGTCAACCGGATTCGCACGCGCGTCGCGCGGTTGCGGGCAACCGGGGCGGGGCGGTCGGAACGTCCTTTCTTCGCGGGGTAGTTGACCCAGGCCGTTCGGCCTGATTCAAGGCGGCTCCGAGGTGGAGCAATGGCGACGACGGCCTTCTTCGACAAAATTCGCAGCTACGCCGCGCTGTCGGACGAGTCCGAGCGCGCTTGGGCGTCGCTGCTGCGCTTGCGGCACTATGCCAGGGACGAGGTCGTCATTCGGGCGGGCGACGTGCCGACAAGCTATGCTTTTGTCGTCAGCGGCCTGCTCTGCCAGCATTATATCGGCGGCGACGGCGATCTGATCATCAAATATTTCTTTCCCGAGAACCGTATCGCCGCGTCGGTCAGCGCAACCTTGCTTCGCGAACCCAGCCAGTTCACGATCACGGCCATCGAGGACAGCGCGGTCCTCGAATATGATTTCGCGGCCTTCAAGGTGCTCGTCGCCGCCTATCCCGACGTCGCCGCCTTTTACATCGCTTATATCGAGCGGCACTGGATCATCGAAAAGGAGCCGATCGAGATCGCCTTTCGGCATGACGATGCGATGCAGCGCTATCTCGATTTCATCCGCAGCGAGCCGGAATTGCACAAGCGCCTGAAGCAGCACCATATCGCCGCGTGGCTTGGCATCACCCCCGAAAGCCTCAGCCGTCTGCGCCGCAAGATCGCCTTTGGCCGCCTCGGCACCGGCTGACCCGCCTTTCTTACCAAAGGTCAATTCGTCGGCCGGGCTGCCCGTCTAACCATCATGTCCGGACGATCGCCGTGACGGTCACGGGGACGCTGCCAGGTGTCGGCAAGGCGCCGGGACGATGTAAAGGACATGATCGATGACAAGAATGATTTTCGTGAACCTGCCGGTTACCGACCTTGGCCGGTCGCAGGCATTTTACGAGGCGCTCGGCTTCACCAACAACCCGCAGTTCAGCGACGAAACCACCGCCTGCATGGTGGTGTCGGAGACGATCCATGTCATGCTGATCACCCACGCCAAATGGCAGGGCTTTACCAACCGCCCGATCCCGCCCGCGCAGGCGAGCGAGGTGATGCTCGCGCTGACGTGCGACAGCCGCGAGGCGGTCGATGCGATGAATGCGGCGGCGACGGCGCACGGCGGAACGGCCGACATCAACCCGGTGCAGGATCTGGGCTTCATGTACAACCGCAACCTCGCCGACCCCGACGGTCATGTGTGGGAAGCGGTGTTCATGGACATGGAGGCCATGCCGACCGACTGAGGGTACAAGCAAGCTGGATGAAGGATTTACCGATGGCCGCGCCAAACCAACCCGGAAAGGTCGATGCCTATGCCGACGCACTTCCGGATTTTGCCAAGCCGATTTTTGCCCACCTGCGCGCACTGGTCCATGCGACCTGCCCGTCGGTGCGTGAGGAGATCAAATGGGGTATTCCGCACTTCGTTTATAAGGGTGAGAATATGGCCATCTTCGCCGCCTATACGAAGCATTGTTCGTTCGGCTTCGCCAAGGATTCGTTGATGGCCGACGAGCGGCTGAAATCGAACGCCGCGCTGCCCGCCGCCAAGCGTTTCATGGGGAAGCTCATAAGCCTTGCCGACCTGCCGCCCGACCGCGAACTGACGGCGTGGATCCGCGAGGCCATGACGCTCAACGAGCGCGGGATCAAGCTGCCACCGCGTAAGTCCGAGCGCCCAAAGGTCGTCGGGATTCCGCCGGCGTTCGCTGAAGCGCTGGCAGCCGACCCGGCGGCAAAGGCCATTTTCGACGCCAAATCGGCTTCGTTCCAGAAGGAATATAACGTCTGGATCGGCGACGCCAAAACCGATGCAACGCGCAGCAAACGCATCGCCGAGGCAGTGGCGTGGATCGCCGAAGGCAAGGGCCGATTCTGGAAATACGCCAAATAGCGGGCTTTGGCCTGGAAAGCGGCCATTGCATATCCTCCCCATCGCAAGGCGATGGGGAGGATCGCCTATGTCCGCAACCGGTGGCCAGCCGACATTCCAACTATCCAAACTGCCTATTTGGGCCGATGCCGCGCGGACAAACAAAGGGGGCCATAAAGACCCCCTTTGCCTCCCCGGTATCGTTCGTTCTATTCGGTCGGAAAGCCGCGCTTTTTGAGCAGCGCCGACACATCGGGATCGCGGCCGCGGAAGGCGCGATACGCTTCGGCGCGGTCGGTTTCGTTGCCGGTCATCAACAGCAGGGTGCGGAACTTGTCGGCGACCGTCCGGTCCCACGGGCCGCCCGCTTCGGTGAACGCCGCCCAGGTGTCGGCGTCCATCGTTTCCGACCAGAGGTAGCTGTAATAGCCCGCCGAATAGGCGTCGCTCGAAAACAGATGCCCGAATTGCGGCAAGCGGTGGCGCATGACGATCTCGCGCGGCATGCCCATTTCGGCCAGCGTCTCGCGTTCGAACTTGTCGATGTCGGTCGGCGGCACCTTGCGGTCGTGCAGCTTCATGTCGACAATCGCGCTCGCCAGATATTCAACCGTTTCAAAGCCCTGGTTGAACTTGCCCGACGCCTCGATCTTGTCGAGCAGCGCCTGCGGCATCGGCGCGCCGGTTTTGTAATGCGTCGCGAATTTCGACAACACTTCCGGGGTCATCAGCCAATTTTCGTTCACCTGGCTCGGATATTCGACAAAGTCGCGCGGCACCCCGGCGAGCGCCGGATAGGTGATGTCATAGAGCAGGAAGTGGATGCCGTGACCGAATTCGTGAAACAACGTCGACGCATCGTCGAGGCTGATCAGCGTCGGCTCGCCCTTCGCCGCTTCGGTGAAATTATTGTTGTTCGACGCCAGCACGTTGCGGTCGCCGCCCAGCTTCTGCTGGCTGCGATAGGTCGTCATCCAGGCGCCCGACCGTTTGCCGTCGCGCGCAAAATTGTCGAGGTAGAAGACGCCGATATTCTTGTTGGTCTTCAGATTATAGACCTCGAACGTCCGCACCTTGGGGTCGAACACCGGGATCGTTCCGGTGTTTTCGCGGAACCCCATGTCGTATAGCTGCCCTGCCGACCAAAACATGCCCTCGACCAGTTTGTCGAGCTGGAGATAGGGTTTTACCTCGCTTTCATCGAGGTCATATTTGTCCTTGCGGACCTTTTCCGAATAGAAGCGATAATCCCATGGTTCGATGGTGATTTTCGGTCCCTTACCGGCTTTGGCATCGGCATCGGCGATCGCCTGCATGTCGACGACCTCTTCCTTCACCCGCGCGACCGCGGCGGGCCACACCTTCATCATCAGCTCCATCGCATTGGCGGGGGTCTTCGCCATCGTGTCGGCCATGCGGTAATGGGCGTGGGTCGGGAAACCGAGCAGTTCGGCGCGCTGCTGGCGCAGCGCCAGGATTTCGGCGATCGTGGCGTTGGTGTCGTTGGCGTCGCCATTGTCGCCGCGGCTGACGAACGCCTTATAGACCTTCTCGCGCAGCGCGCGGTTGGTGGCGTTTTGCAGCACCGGCTGCGCCGACGACCGGGTGTTCTTGATCGCCCACTGGCCGGGCTTGCCATTGGCCTCGGCGGCGGCGGCCAGCGAGGCGATGAAGCCTGCGTCGAGTCCAGCCAGCTCGGCCTTGTCGGTCACGAACGTATACAGCTTTTCATCGCCAAGCAGCTTCGAGGAAAAGGCCGAGAAAAGGCTTTCGAGTTTCGAATTCATCGCGACCAGCTTACTCTTGTCGGCCGCCGACAGGTTGGCGCCGTCGCGCACCATCTCGTCATAGCTGCGCTCGACGATGCGGATCTGCTGGACGTTCAGCCCGCTGCTGTTGCGCTTGTCGTACACCGCCTTGTAGCGGGCGAACAGCTTGGGCTGAAGGAACAGCTCGGTGTAGAAAGTGGTAAGCTTGGGGCTCCACTCGGCGTCGATGTCCTCGACGCGGTCGTTCGACTTGTTCGATGTCTGCACGCCCCACAAGGCCGACACGCGCTCCATCGTATCGCCCGCCAGCATCATCGGGACATGGGTGTTCTCGAACGTCGGCGCGGCCGGATTGTCGATCACCGCCTGCACCTGCGCGCGCGTCTCCGCCATGCCCTTGGTAAAGGCGTCGGGGAACAGCTCGGGGTCCATCTTGTCCCACGGCGGCACCCCTTCATAGGGGCCGGTCCATTCGGCCAGCATCGGGTTCTGCCCGGCAGGCGTGGCGGCAGGAGCGGGCGCGGTGGCGGGTTCGGCGGCAGCGGTCATCGGTCGGTCCATATTGGTGCAACCCGCGAGCAGCGCGCTGGATGCGAGCAAAAGCGATAGCGGGCGGCGAAAAGGAAGCGCGTTGCGCAGCATGAGTAAATCTCCCCGGGGAAACGGTTTCGGTCGAAACCATGTTGCTCCGGGCTTTAGCCCGAGATTGCGGCGTGGCGCAAGTTTGGGGGGACGAACCGAGTGCGCCAATCCTCCCTGTCGCGCAGCGATGGGGAGGTGACAGCGCGAGGCGCTGACGGAGGGGCTTTAGCGC
>JAHJHL010000042.1 GCA_018823905.1 Alphaproteobacteria bacterium | reverse complement strand
GTTCCGGGGAGGATCGCGATGGCGGCACCGTCGCGCATGCGTTTAGCCCAGGATTTCCTTTTCCTTCGCGGTCGCCGCGGCGTCGAGTTCGGCGATCGTTGCGTCGGTTAGCTTTTGCACCTCGGTTTCGTGGCGCTTGCGCTCATCCTCGCTGATTTCCTTCTTGTTCTCGTCGGCTTTCAGATTGTCCATGCCGTCGCGGCGGACGTTGCGCACCGCGATGCGCGCTGCCTCAGCATATTTGCCCGCCAGCTTCGACAGCTCCTTGCGGCGCTCCTGCGTCATTTCGGGGATCGGCAGGCGCAGCATCTGGCCATCGACGATCGGGTTGAGCCCCAGGCCCGCCGAACGGATCGCCTTGTCGACCGGGCCGACGTTCGATTTGTCCCACACCTGCACGGTCAGCATCCGCGCTTCGGGGGCGCTGACCGAAGCGACCTGATTGAGCGGCATGTGGCTGCCATAAACCTCGACCGTCACCGGATCGAGCAGCGCGGTGTGCGCGCGGCCGGTGCGCAGGCCCGACAGGTCGCTCTTCAGCGCTTCGACCGCGCCATTCATCCGGCGTTCCAGGTCGGCCTTGTCATATTTCGCCATCGTCTCTTCCTCTTCTATGCTTGGCGCGTTCAGGCGTTGCCGGGGGCGTCGGCCACAACGGTCGAAACTCCCTCACCTGCCAATACCCGCGCCAGATTTCCGGCTTCGCGAATGTTGAACACGACGATCGGGATATGGTTGTCGCGGCACAGCGCCACCGCGCTGGCGTCCATCACCTTCAGATTGTCGGCGAGCACGCGGTCATAGCTCAGCGTATCGTAACGGACCGCCGACTTATCCTTTTTGGGATCGGCATTATACACGCCATCGACACTGGTACCTTTGAGCAGCGCATCGCACTTCATTTCAGCGGCGCGGAGCGCGGCGCCGCTGTCGGTGGTGAAATACGGGGCGCCGACACCCGCAGCGAAGATCACGACGCGGCCTTTTTCGAGGTGGCGTTCGGCGCGGCGGCGGATCACCGGCTCGCACACCTTGTCCATCTCGATCGCCGACTGGACGCGCGTTTCGACACCGAGCTGTTCGAGCGCGTTCTGCATCGCCAGTGCGTTCATCACCGTCGCCAGCATACCCATATAATCGGCCTGCGCGCGGTCCATGCCCTTGGCAGCGCCCGCCATGCCGCGGAAAATATTGCCGCCGCCGATGACGAGGCAGATCTCGAGCCCGCGTTCCTTGGCTTCCTTGACCTCGGCCGCCATGCTGGCGACGGTGTCAGGATCAATGCCGAAGGGGGTGGATCCCATCAGCGCCTCGCCCGACAATTTCAGCAAGATGCGTTTCATGCCGGCCAGTGCCATGATCGGGGGAACCTCTTTCAACCACTTGATAAGCGAATGGCGCGCACCCTAGTCAGAGTACGCGCCATTGCCAAGCGGACTGCCGCGCCTTGCACGCAGCAACTCCGCGTTTCTTTTTTAGACGCCAGCGACCGCTGCGACTTCCGCCGCGAAATCGCTTTCTTCCTTCTCAATGCCTTCGCCGAGCTGGAAGCGGGTGAAGCCCTTGAGCGTGATCGTCGCGCCGACATCCTTGCCGGCTGCGGCGACGACTTCGGCGACCGGGGTCTTGCCGTCCATCACGAACAGCTGCGACAGCAGCGCATTTTCCTTGCGGAACTTCGCGATGCCGCCATCGACCATCTTGGCGGCGATGTCGGCGGGCTTGCCCGACTGGGCGGCCTTTTCCTCGGCGATCGCGCGTTCGCGGGCGACCAGCTCGGGATCGAGATCGTCGCCGTTCAGCGCCAGCGGGTTCGCGGCGGCGACGTGCATCGCCAGCTGCTTGCCCAGCGGTTCGAGGACATCGGCACCGGCGGTCGATTCGAGCGCGACGAGCACGCCGATCTTGCCCATGCCGGGGGCGGCGGCGTTGTGGACATAGGCGGTCACGACGCCCGAGTTCACCGACATGATGGCCGAACGGCGCAGCGACTGGTTTTCACCGATCGTGGCGATATTCTGGGTCAGCGCTTCGGTGACGGTGCCACCAGCCGGATAAGCGGCAGCGCCGAGCGCGTCGATGTCGGTCAGGTTGCCGGCGAGCGCCACGTTGGTGACGTCGCGGACGAAGCCCTGGAACTGTTCGTTCTTCGCAACGAAGTCGGTTTCGCTGTTGACTTCGACCATCGCGCCGCGCGTGCCGTCGGTGGCGACGCCAACCAGGCCTTCAGCGGCAACGCGGCCCGCCTTTTTGGCGGCGGCGGCGAGACCCTTGGTGCGCAGCCAATCGATCGATGCTTCGATGTCGCCGCCATTTTCGGCGAGCGCCTTTTTACAGTCCATCATGCCTGCGCCCGTGCGGTCGCGCAGTTCCTTGACGAGAGCGGCCGTAATTTCAGCCATGGGTGATCCTTTCCAAAGTGGAGCGGTCCTGTGAACGGGACCGCTGCGCCGCACGCGTGGCGGCGCGATAAGTCAAAACGATGACCGAGGGCGGCGGCTGCACTGTCGCAGCACGCCGCCCGGTCATTCAGGCGCGCTTAGGCGTCGCTCTGACGTTCGGTTTCGGCGGCAGCTTCGGCCGGGACTTGTTCGTCCTCGGTCACCGGAGCAGCTTCGGCAGCCGGAGCTTCTTCAGCAACCGGAGCGGCAGCTTCTTCAACCAGCGCCGGTTCGGCGACCGGGTTCACCGCGGCGCCCAGATCTTCGCCGCGATCGGCGCGAGCCTGCTGGCCGCCACGGGTCGCGGCCTGAGCGATCGCATCGCAGTACAGGCGGATGGCGCGCGCGGCGTCATCATTGGCCGGAACCGGGAAAGCGATGCCGTCGGGCGAGACGTTCGAATCGAGGATCGCGACGACGGGGATGCCAAGGACGTTGGCTTCCTTGATCGCCAGCTCTTCCTTGTTCGCGTCGATCACGAACATCACGTCGGGAATGCCGCCCATATCGCGGATGCCGCCGAGCGACATTTCGAGCTTGTCGCGTTCGCGGGTGCGGTTGAGCACTTCCTTTTTGGTCAGGCCCGAGGTGTCGCCCGAAAGCTGTTCCTCAAGGGTCTTGAGACGCTTGATCGAACCCGAGATCGTCTTCCAGTTGGTGAGCATGCCGCCCAGCCAGCGGTGGTTGACGAAGTGCTGACCCGACGCGCGCGCGGCATCGGCGATCGGACCCTGCGCCTGGCGCTTGGTGCCGACGAACAGCACCTTGCCACCCGAGGCCGCCGACGAGGCGACGAATTCGAGTGCGCGCGCGAAAAGCGGCACGGTCTGCGACAGGTCGAGAATGTGGATGCCGTTGCGCGCGCCGAAGATGTACGGCTTCATGCGCGGGTTCCAGCGGTGGGTCTGGTGGCCGAAGTGGGCGCCAGCCTCGATAAGATTCTGCATCGTGACGACAGGTGCCGCCATAGTCTTTCTCCTTCCGGTTGGTCCTCTGGAAAGCAAGAACCGGGTTCCGCAAGCGGATGATCCCGGCACCGGTTTATGTGCGC
>JAHJHL010000041.1 GCA_018823905.1 Alphaproteobacteria bacterium | reverse complement strand
GCGGCAGCAGCGCGGCGGAGCCGCCCAGCGCCAGACCGCCGAGCAGCGCGCGGCGCGAAACCATCATGTTCATGCGTCTCTCTCCAGCATCTTGTCGATCAATTTGCGATAGAGCGTCGGCAGCCCCGCCGCGTCAAGGTCCGAGATTGGCCACCATATGCCTTCCGCTGCGGCAAGCGGGGCTTTGCGGCGAACCAAAGTCAGCGTAAGATCGAAATGGGTGAAACCATGATCGACCTCGGCGATGCCCGACTCGGTCGGACGCGCGTCGCTCCAGTCGCCACCGGGCAGCGCGCGCATCCCGCCGAGCATGCCTTTGTCGGGGCGGCGGACGAGCCACACCTGCGCGTCGCGCTCGATCCAATGCGCGAGCCCATGCCGGTGCGGCTTCGCCTTCTTCGGGGGTTTGACAGGCAGGCGTTCGATGACAGGCCGCCCGCGCGCACGGCAATCGGCCATCAGCGGGCAGATTGCACAGGCGGGGCTGCGCGGCGTGCAGATGGTCGCACCCAGATCCATCAGCGCCTGCGCAAAGTCGCCCGGGCGGCCGGGCGGCACCAGCGGTGCCAAGGCCGCGCGAACCTCGCGCTTGGCCTGTGGCAGCGGGATTTCGATCAGCCGATGGCGCGCCATCACGCGCTCGATATTGGCATCGACGACGACCGCCGGTCGGCCAAAGGCAATCGCCGCGACCGATGCCGCGGTATAGTCGCCGATCCCCGGCAGCGCGCGCAGCGCCGTCTCGCTATCGGGAAAGCGGCCGCCATGATCGCGCACAACCGCGCGCGCGCAGGCAAGCAAATTGCGGGCGCGCGCATAATAGCCCAGCCCCGCCCAAGCAGCCATCACGTCGGCATCATCCGCCGCCGCCAGATCGGCGACCGTCGGCCAGCGTTCGGTAAACCGCGCGAAATAGCCCGCGACCGCCGCGACCGTCGTCTGCTGCAGCATGACCTCGGCCAGCCAGATGCGATAGGGATCGGGCACAGCGTCGCTGCCCGGTGCGATCCGCCACGGCAGCACCCGCGCGGCGCGGTCGTACCACGCCAGCAACCGCGGCGCGAAGTCGCGCACAATATCCTCGTCGATGTCGGAAGTCTGGACGCTCACCCCCCGCCTATGGCATGGCACCCGCGATGACGATAGACGCGGGAGACGACGGGCCGTCCCAGAAGGCCAAGGCGAAAGGCGCGGCGAAAAAGCCCGCCAAGCCCGCGCCGCGCGTTTACGAGCGCCCGCGCGGTGGTGAGGCGCGGATGATTTCCGACCTTGTCCCCGAAATCGGCCGCGCTGCCTTTCGCAAATTCGGCTTTATCCAAAGCTCGGTGGTCAGCCGCTGGCGCGAGATCGTCGGCGACCGGCTCGCCGATGTCACCCAGCCCGCGATGATCCGCTTTCCGGTCGGCGCCAAGGCGGGCGGCACGCTGCACCTGACGATCAGCGGCGCGCACGCCCCGATGCTGCAACATGTCGCGCCCGACATCATTGCCGCGGTCAACCGCTTCTTCGGCTATGCCGCGGTGGCGCAGGTGCGAATGACCCACGGTCACGTAACCCCCGCCGCGCCCGTTCAGCCGCCCGCAATGCTCAAACCCGTACCCGCCGAGCTGGGGGATAGCCTGCGCGACATCGGCGACCCGGAACTGCGCACCGTGCTCGAACGCATGGCGGCGGGACTGGCAGCCGCGCCCAAGCTTCCCCGGATCAGTTGAAGAAAGACCCGCTGCAGATGGCCGCATTTGACGATTTCCCGCTTGATCGCCGCACCGCCGTGCTGGCGCTGTCGGGCGCCGCGCTGACCCTGATCGCCGCGACGCCCGCCAAACCTGCGCTCTGGTCATCGAAGGTGACCACCAGCCCGATCGGTGCGCATGTCGTCGGCAACCCGGCCGCCAAGGTGCGGCTGATCGAATATTTCAGCTACACCTGCCACGTCTGCGCCGACTTCGCGAAACTGGGCTCGGCGCCACTCAAGACGCAATATATCGACCGCGGGCTGGTGCTGTTCGAATATCGCAACCTGGTGCGCGACCCGGTCGACATGACCGCGGCGCTGCTGGCGCGCTGTGGCGGCCCCGCTGCCTTCGCGCGCAACCATCAGGCGATTTTTGCCGCATTCGACACCTGGATGGCCAAGGTGAAGAACGCGACCGACGCGCAGACGACCAGCTGGTTCGAAGGCACCACCGGTCAGCGCGCGCGCAAGATCGCCGCCGACACCGGCCTCGCCGCGCTGATGCGCGCGCGCGGTTATACGCAGGCGCAGCTCGACGCGGCGCTCGACAGCGAGGTCGCGCAGGCTGAACTGACCGGGATGACCAACATCGCGCGTAACGCCGACCGCGTTGCGGGCACGCCAAGCTTTTTCATCAACGGGCGCAACGCCGAAGTCGTCGCCTGGCCCGCGCTCAAATCGAAACTCGACCTCGCGATCAAGGGATCGTAAAAGCCTGCCCATCTTGTTTCCGGAGAACAGCACATCATGACCGCATCGCTTCGTATCGCCCTTCTGTCTTCGCTCGGCGCAATCGCCCTCGCCGGTTGCGGCGGCGGCGCCAGCGACACCACCAAGGAACAGGATGTCGTCGCCAAGGTGTCCGCGCCTGCGGGTAAAAGCTGGTCGCAGGTCGTCAGCTTCGACGGCGATGGCGTCGTGATGGGCAACCCCGAAGCACCGATCAAACTCGAAGAATTCGGCGCCTTCACCTGCGGCCATTGCGCGCAGTTCACCAAGGATTCGCACGAAGAGCTGAAGCGCGACTTCGTCGACACCGGCCGCGTGTCATACAAGCTGACCCCGTTCATGCTGCACCCGGTCGATGCAATCGCGGGCGCGATTGCAAAATGCGCGGGCCCAGACCGTTTTTTCCCGCTCGCCGACGCGACCTTCCTGGAGCATGAAGCCTTCATCGCCGGGGCGCAGAAGCCACAGCCGGGGATCGAAGCAGCAATGCAGCTGCCCCCTGAACAGCGCTTCACCGCGCTCGCCAAGGGCTGGGGCATCGATCAATTCTATCAGCAGCGCGGTGTTCCCGCGGCGACCATCCAGGCGTGCCTGAGCAAGGTCGACAATGTGTCGGCGATCGAAAAGGGCACCAACGCGGGGGTCGAGAAATATCAAATCACCGGCACCCCGACCTTCGTCCTCAACGGCCAGGTCGTCGAAGGCATCAACACCTGGGGTCCGCTGCGCGACCGCCTGCGCACGATGGGCGCGCGCTGATCCTGCGACACATCATTGTTTCCTCGTCATCCCGGCGAAGGCCGGGATCTCGCCGTTGCGTCATCTAGCACCGCAGAGGTCCCGGCCTTCGCCGGGATGACGGAATGAGAGGCCTTGCGACTCCTCCGCCCGCGCGGCGTGCAGGCTGCTCGGGGGATATGCAACAGCAGCGTTACAACATCCGCGATTCAACGGACTGCACGGCACCGGTCCGTCCGCGTAACATCGCGCCCGATGCACAGGAGGCATGACAGGGTCCTAGCTCAAATCGAAACTCGACCTCGCTATCACGCGATCCTAAAAGCTTCCGTATATTTGGCTTTTCGGAGAATGGCATACTATGGCAGCAGCGCTTCGCATCGCCCTTTTGTCTTCGCTGGGCGCGTTCGCGCTCGCGGGTTGTAGCGAAGCCACCAGCGATCCGGCCAAGGAGCAGGCGGTCGTCGCCAAGGTCGCCGCGCCCGCTGGCAAAAGCTGGTCCGAGACCGTCAGCGCGACCGCCGAAGGCGGCTATGTGATGGGCAACCCCGACGCTCCGATCAAGGTGGTCGAATTCGCGTCGCTCACGTGTGGCGCTTGCGCCAATTTTTCCAAGCAAAGCTCTGAAGAGCTCAAGCACGATTTTGTTAATTCCGGCCGCGTTAGCCTGGAAATTCGCAATTTCATTCGAGATCCGCTCGACGCGACCACCGCAGCGATTGTCCGCTGCGCCCCCGCGGAACGCTATTTCCCGCTCAGCGAGAATGTTTTCGCTTCGCAGGCCGATCTGTTCGCGGGCGCTCAGGCCAACCCCGACGGCGGGGAAGCGGCGATGGCCCTGACCCCCGCCGCGCGCTTCCCCGCGCTGGCCAAGGCGTGGAAACTCGGCGAATTTTTCCAGTCGCGCGGAATGACTGCCGATCAGGTCAACAGCTGTCTGGGCAATCTCGATAATATCACCAAGCTGGAGGCGACGACCAATGCCGCCATCAAGCAATATAAGATTGCGGGGACGCCAACCTTCCTGATCAACGGCCAAGTCGCCGAAGGTATCGATGCTTGGGGTCCGCTCCGCGACCGCCTGCGCACGATGGGCGCGCGCTGATACAATTTAATCCTCCCTGCCGCGGAGCGGTGGGGAGGGGGACCGCCGCCGCAGGCGGTGTTGGAGGGGCCGCGACGGCAGTGCCATGGCCCCTCCGTCAGCGCTTCGCGCTG
>JAHJHL010000040.1 GCA_018823905.1 Alphaproteobacteria bacterium | reverse complement strand
GGTGAAGACCGAGGAAATGATGCTCGACCGGGCGTCGCTCCTCGGCCTGTCGGTGCCCGAAATGACGGTGCTGGTCGGCGGGCTTCGCGTCCTCGGCGCCAATCATGGCGAACGCGGCCACGGCCACTTCACCAAGCGTTCGGGCCAGCTGACCAACGACTTTTTCGTCAACCTGCTCGACATGACCAATGTCTGGAAGGCCGTCGATGGGTCCGACGATCAGGAATATGTCGCCACCGACCGCAAGGGCGGCGGCGAAACCTGGCGCGCCACCCGCGCCGACCTGGTGTTCGGTTCCAATTCGGAGCTGCGCGCGGTCGCCGAAGTCTATGCCGAAACGGGTCATGAAGAGAAGTTCGTCAAGGATTTCGTCAAGGCCTGGACCAAGGTGATGAACGCCGACCGGTTCGACCTCGCCTGATCGGGACCAGCCGAACAGATAACGGGTCGCGACCCGCCCCCGGGGACATGGGCCTGGGGGCGGGTCTTTCTTTTTGGGCATGGGCTCGCCGCTTCGTAAAAAGCAGCGAGTTTTCCCGTGAAGGCGGGAGCCCATCTCCTGCTGATTCATGTTGAACCCACCGAGGATGGGTCCCTGCCTCCGCAGGGACACAAGGTCGAGCAATGCCCTTAAAGCGACAAAAGATACGGACGTGCGCGGTCATTCTGTCTCCTTTGTCGCTTTAAGGCGGTGTGGCGGGATGGCTTCGTCGCGCAGCGCGGCGTTCACGACGGCCATGTCGGGTCCGCCGCTGACGTCGATCGCGCCGCCTTTCAGGACGCGGACGATAGTGACGCCGTTGAGCGCGCGGTCCATCGCGATGCTGAACTGGTGCGTGCGCCCCATCGCGATCGCGTCGTCCCACGCCGCGGCGAAGCTTCGTCCGCCCGGCCGTTCGCGCAGGCGATAGGCCGAGGCGCGGCCCATGCCGACGGCGCGCGCCGCCCTGCCCACCGATCCCATCGCCGAGAGCGCGCGGATGAAATTGGCCTGCGTCTCGGGCGTCCAGCCATCGGCGCGGTGGCGCTGCTGGGGGACGGGGGTGAAGGCGAGGCAGGTGTCGGCAAGCAGCGCGGCGGGCGGGGCGGTTTGTTCCATCTGACAGTATGGAGCATAGCGAAATATTGTAGGAAAGCGGTTTTTTGGGGGGTGCTGTGGAGCTGCTGTCGTGATGCGGCCTTGGCTTACTCCGCCAGCCCCCTCTACCACCTTCGGTGGCCCTTCCCTCGCAGGCGGGGAGGATCTTTATGGCCGAAATCGGTCGCTTGTGCTCCTATCCCATCGGGAGGAAATGACTGCAAAGAGGCGGCAGACTGAAATAGCCGACCCGCCCGTCGTCTTGCTAAGGTGGCGTGCAGGGGTGAACGGCTCCCCAATCGCTGCTGCCGCGAAAGAACGACGTCGGCCGTTTCCGGTCGTTTGCATGTGACGAAAATCGAGAGAGGTAGAGCGTCCGGGGGGCGGGGCCTTTCGGCCGCTCCGCCCCCCGTCTGCGTCGGGGGCAAGTGGAGATTTCCCGGTGGGGGCAGGGGGCATCAGGGACCAGACCGATGCCCCCCACCGCTCCAATTGAGCGGAACACTCGGGAACATCTGCTACTATTCAATTGCCGTGCCAATTTGGCGCGGCGACGGATATGGGCGGGAGACGGTGGTTAGCGATTTCTTACCGCCATCACGGCTTGTCAAAAATCCCGACACTTCGCCGTTCAGCTTCGTTCATCGACCATTCAGGCCATTGACTACATTTGTAGTCGCATCGTAGACGACGGTGCCAATGGGAGGGGTTCTGATGGCCGAAAGAGCAAGCGAGTCGGAGATGCAGGTGCTGTCGGCCCTATGGGACGACGCCCCGCAGACCGCGGCCGACCTGACCACCCGGATCGGCAAGACCAATGGCTGGACGCAGGCGACGGTCAAGACGTTGCTAGCGCGGCTGGTCCAGAAAGGCGCGGTGACCGCCGAGGCCGACGGCCGCCGCTATCTCTATAGCCCCGCAATCGAACGCGCCGACGCCGTTGGCGAGGAATCGCAGCGCTTCGTTGACCGATTGTTCGGCGGCCGCGTCAGCCCGCTGATCGCGCATCTGGCCGATCGCGAGGCGCTGAGCGACACCGATATCGCCGAAATCGAAGCGCTGCTGCGGAAGCTCAAGTCATGAGCGCCGCGACATGGATGCAGGTGTGGGGCGATACAATGCTCACCACTGCTTTGCTCGTGCTGGCGGTGCTGTTGATCCGCAAGCCCTTTGCGCGCCATTTCGGGCCGCGGCTGGCATATAGCCTTTGGTTGATCCCGGCGCTGCGGCTGGTGCTGCCGCCGCTGCCCTTTGCCGATCCGGTGACTGTGTCCGACGCCAGCGAGATCATGGTGGTCGCAGTCGACGCACCGATGATGGTTCCGGCCGCCCCCACCTGGTCGTTCGCCGATGCCATGCCCTATGCCTTCGTGCTGTGGGCGATGGGCATGGCGATGGTGCTGGCGATGGCGCTGCTTTCGCACCGCCGCTTCCGCACCTCGGTGCTCGCCGAAGCGGTCGAGCTTGAACCGATCGGGTCGATCCGGCTGGTGATGACCGATGCGGTCGATGGTCCGGTCGCTTTCGGTCTGTGGCATCGCATCGTCGCCGTGCCGCAGGACTTTTTTGCCCGCTACGCGGCCGACGAACGCGCACTCGCGGTCGATCACGAGCTGGCGCACCACCGTCATGGCGATTTGTGGGCGAATGCCGCGGCGCTCGTGCTGCTGGCGTCGCAATGGTTCAACCCGTTCGCTTGGCGCGCGATCCGTGCCTTTCGCTTCGATCAGGAGGCGGCGTGCGACGCGCGCGTGCTGACCATGGCCGACGCCGACATGCGCGGCGAGCGCACCGCGCGCTATGCGACCGCGATTGCCAAGGCTGCGGTCGGATCGCGGCTGTCGCTGGCAGCGCCGATGGCGGTTCACGATAATTTGCAGGAGAGGCTAACGATGTTGATGCGGAGGGATATTTCGAAACAGCGCGGGCTGGCAGGCCGGTTGCTGATCGGCGGTGCAACGCTGGCGGTGCTGGCGACGACCGCGACGCTGGTGCCGGCAGGGATCGTGGCCGCAAAAGCACAGACCGCCGATGTGGCCGAACCGCCCGCGCCGCCGCTGCCGCCCGAGGCACCGGATGTCGCCGAAGCACCCGCCGCTCCCGATGCTCCCCGCGTCATGGTCTTCACCGACCACAGCGAGGCTGTGACCACGGACAAGGACGGCAAGAAGCGCGAAGTACACCGCATCGTCATCCGCCGCGACGGCGAGGGCGTGGGCAAGGCGCCGACGGTGATGTTCGCTCCCGCCGACGGCAAGGACAAGCTGCGCCGCATCGACGTCCGCATGCCGGGCAGCCTGTCGCGCGACGATGTGCTTGCGACGCTGAAGGAACAGGGTGTCACGGGCAAGCGGGCCGAGGCGATCGCCGACAAGCTGGAAGCGAAACGCAAGGAAAGCTTTCGCACTGTGCTGGCCCCGATGCCGCCTATACCCCCGATGCCGCCAATGCCGCATGGCGCCTGGTCGTCGGTGCATGGTCAGACGATGGTACTCGGCAAGTGCGGCGACAGCAAAAAGGCGGCGCCGATCGTCAACCGCGACGAAACTGACGGCAACAAGCGCAGCCGGGTTGTCATGTTTGCGTGCAGTGACAGCGCCGAAGGCAAAGCGGCGCGGTTGTCGGCGCTGAAAAAGGCGCGCGAGGCCTTTGTCGAGGGTGAACGCGCCCGCGGCCTGTCCGAAGACATGCGCGCCAAGGTCGCCGCCGACCTGGAATGGGCGATCGCCGATATCGAGAAATCGGACCACTAGGCCCGAGCAGCTTCGGCGCCAGCCTTTGCTCCCCGGTGGGGCTGGCGGCAGGGGCGGGGAAAGGGAGCGGGCAACCGCTCCCTTTTTCGTGCGAGGGGTATGAAAGCAGCGGCGGCTTTGGGGCGGTGTGTCGACCCTGCACGCCTGGCTCGCGGCGATGCCAGGACAGACCGTCGGCCCCGCCGCTCGTGGTACTTCGCGCTGCTATCTCTCTGTTTCTGCGCGGCAGTGAGAAACCGGTCACCCGGCCGTTGTGCGCGCGACCTTTTGCCGACTCCATGTTAACAATGTAAATTTATGCTTGACCGAGTAATTCGCTGCGAGCAATGTTGACGGCGACAACATGGAGTCATGGAAAGGATGTGCCATGCGAACCTTGCTTTACGCCATCGGGCCGATGCTGTTCGATTCGCTCGGCGTCATTGTTTTTGCGATATTGCTGGCAGTCGGGGCCGGGATCGTTGCCGCGACGGTTGCCGGGACAATCGTCGCGGTTGCGGTGGTCGGCTATGAACTTGCGCGCGGGCACAGGGTCGCGGCGTTGCAATGGATCAGTCTGGCGTCGGTGCTCCTCGCCGCCGCGGCGACGCTGTTCACCGGTGATCCGCGCTTTGTGATGGCCAAGCCGACGATCGTCTATCTGATCGTCGGGACGGTGATGCTGCGCAAGGGCTGGCTGAACCGCTATATCCAGCCCGAGCAACTGGCGCTGGTCGGCGATGTGATGGACCGGTTCGGTTTTATCTGGGCGGCAGTGATGTTTGCGAGCGCGGCGCTGAACCTGATCGTCGCGGTGTTTTTCACCGCCTGGTGGCCGCTGTTCATCGGGATATTCCCGCTGGCGTCGAAGTTCGGCCTGTTCGCGATCCACATTGCGGTGGTGCATTTTGTCATGCAGGCGCGGCTGCGCCGCCGTGCGGGCGGCGCGCTGGAATCGGTCGCCGCCGAATAGATTATTCGGCGTCGAGCCCGTAAGCGGTGTGCAGCACGCGCACCGCGAGTTCGGTTTCATCCTCGTCGATCAGCACGCTGACCTTGATCTCGCTGGTCGAGATTGCCTGGATATTGATGCCGCGGTCGGCCAGCGCGCGGAACATCGTGCTCGCGACGCCGGCGTGGCTTTTCATGCCGACCCCGACGACGCTGATCTTGGCGACCTTGTCGTCGCTGATGATGCGGTTGAAGCCGATCTTGTCCTTCGCGGCCTCGAGCAGGTCTATCGAGCGCAGCAGGTCGGTCTGCGGGACGGTGAAGGTCACGTCGGTCTCGCCCTTGTCGCGGCCGACGTTCTGGATGATCATGTCGACGTTGATCCCCGCCGCGGCGAGCGGACCAAAGATGTTGGCGACGCCGCCGGGCCGGTCGGGCACGCGGGTGACGATGACCTTGGCTTCATTCTTGTCGTGGGCGATGCCGGTGATCAGCTGCCGTTCCATCTGATGTTCCTCTATTTCCTCGTCGCTGACGATCATCGTGCCGCGGGCGGGGGCTTCGTCGCCCTCGACAAAGCTGGACAGCACCTGCACGCGCACGCCCTCTTTCATCGCGAGCCCGACCGAGCGGGTTTGCAGCACCTTGGCGCCGACGCTCGCGAGTTCGAGCATTTCTTCATAGGTGACATAGTCGAGCTTGCGCGCGCGCGCGACGATGCGCGGGTCGGTGGTATAGACGCCGTCAACGTCGGTGTAGATATCGCAGCGGTCGGCCTTGAGCGCCGCGGCGACCGCGACGGCGCTGGTGTCCGATCCGCCGCGGCCGAGCGTCGACACGCGGCCGTCGTCCATCAGCCCCTGAAAACCGGGGATCACCGCAACCTCGCCGCGCGCCATCGCGGCGGCGAGCGCGCCGGTGTCGATGTCGGCGATGCGCGCGCGGGCATGCGCTTCTTCGGTACGGATCGGCAGCTGCCAGCCAAGCCAGCTGCGCGCCGGGGTGCCCATCGCCTGCAAGGTCAGCGCGAGCAGGCCCGAAGTGATCTGTTCGCCCGCCGCGACGACGACGTCATATTCGGCGGGGTCGTAACGCGGGTTCGCCTCGCGGCAGAAATTGACGAGCCGGTCGGTTTCGCCCGCCATTGCCGAAACGACGACTGCGACTTGGTTGCCGTTGGCGACTTCGCGCGCGACGAGTTTCGCGACGGTGCGAATCCGCTCGGTGCCCGCCATCGACGTGCCCCCGAATTTCATCACGATCCGCGCCATCTCGCCCCGCTTTCAAGAAACTGGTTTCTGCCGCAACATTCGAACAATTCCGCGGCGCTCGGCTGTTAGGCAAGGGGGCGCGTGAAGGCAAGAGGAGCGCGCGGCGCAGCGGATAGAATTTCTTGCATGGGGCGAGGGGGAGTGCCACATCGCGACGCATGAGCAGCGCCACGATCAACCCGCATGAAGCCGCCCATTTCGGCGCGCTTGCCGCCGACTGGTGGGATCCGCATGGCTCGTCGGCGATGCTGCACAAGCTGAACCCGGTGCGGCTGGCCTATATCCGTGCGCAGATCGATGCGCATTGGCATGTCGATGCGCGCGAGCGGTTTGCGCTGGCGGGGCGGAGTGCGATCGACGTCGGGTGCGGCGCGGGGCTGCTGGCCGAGCCGCTGGCGCGCATGGGTGCCAAGGTGACGGGGGTCGATGCGGCGCCGGAGAATATTGCGGCGGCGCGGGATCATGCGGCGGGGCAAGGGCTGGATATTACTTACTTTGCCGGGGAGTTGGCCGACCTCCCATTTCCGTTCGCGTCGAGCGAAGTGGAGACACCCGGAAGGTCGGCGCGTCCCAAGCGTGTCTCGACTTCGCTCGACGCGAACGGGGATGGGGTTTTTGACCTCGTCACCTCAATGGAGGTCGTTGAGCATGTGACCGATCCTGAGGCTTTTATCGCCGACCTCGCGGCACGGCTGGCGCCCGGCGGGTTGATGATCCTGTCGACGCCGAACCGCACGATGCTGTCGAAGCTGCTGCTCGTCGAGGCCGCCGAACGCGTCGGCGCGGTGCCGCGCGGGACGCACGACTGGGACCAGTTTCTGAAGCCCGAGGAGCTGACGCAGCTGCTGGAGGGCGCAGGGTTGGAAGTCGTCGACCGTACCGGGCTGTCGCCCTCGCCCGCGAAGGGTTTCAAGCTGGGTGGCAGCGAAGCGCTGAATTATCTGGTCGCGGCACGGTGGCCAGATAGCTAAGAGAAACCGTCGCCCCCGCGAAGGCGGGGGCCGCTGTCGGTTTACGCAGCGGTGCTGAATAAGGCTGCCAACGACCCCCGCCTTCGCGGGGGTTGACGCTTCGGAACGCTCCGCATTCCGTGGCGCGTCAAAAGTCGACATCCTCATAATATTTCGGCGGCGTCACGATCTCCATCCGCTCGGCCAGCAGCGGTCGAAAGCTCGGGCGGGATTTCAGGCCCGAATACCATCCTTTCGTTTGCTCATGCCCTGTCCAGTCAATGCCGCCCAGATAATCGGCGACCGAAATATGCGCGGCGGCGGTCAGGTCGGCGAGGCTCATCGTCGCGCCGGCGAGCCAGGTGCGATGGTCGATGAGGTAATCGACATAGTCGAGATGGTTGTTCGCCGCCTTCATCGCCTCGCGCAGCGTGCCGCCGTCGGGGGGCTGGCGGTGGACGATGCGCTTCTGCATGCGTTCGAACAGTAGCGGCCCGGTGACTTCATAATAGAAATCATGGTCGAACCATGCGGTCAGGCGGCGGATTTCGGCGCGGTTGGCGGCGGTGCCGTTGATCATCGCCTTGCCTTCGACGGTTTCCTCGAAATATTCGGAAATCGCCATGCTGTCCATCAGCACCTGGCCGCGCGCCTGATCGACCATCACGGGGGTGCGCCCCGCCGGGTTCAGGTCGATGAATTCGTCGCGGCGTTCCCATGGCGATTCGCGCACCAGTTCATATCCGACGCCCTTTTCGCCCAGCAACAGGCGGACCTTGCGCGAAAAGGGACAGAGCGGGAATTGATAGAGTTGCCACATGGGTCCGGCATAGCGGCAGCGGGCGGCTGCGCGCAACGGCTATGGCGCGGTGCGACCGCGCTGGTTGTGGATTGTGGCTTAGCGGCGCGGCGCGGCGCGTTCGCGTTCCCATTGCGCGGCCATATCGCGCGCCATGTCCTTGAGCACCGGCGCATATACCGCGAGTGCCGAGGCGGCTTGTCCGGCCATCCGCGTTGTCGCGCGGACGTCGGCGCCCATGCGATCGGCATAATCGGGATCGCGGCCCGCAACCTCGCCCAGCGTCGCGTCGCGTGGGATATAGGCGGCGTCGGATTCGGGATCGATGCGGGCGATGGCGTCGGCGAGCGGGCCGACCGGCATCTGCATCAACGCGCCGACGATCGCGGTGATCGTGTCAGCCATGCGATCCTGCGCCACGGGATCGTTCAGTGTTGCGACGGTATCGCGCAGTTCGGGGTCGGCGGCGGCCGCAGGTAGCGGCGCGGCGAGCGCGAGCAGGGGGAGGGCGATCAGGGCGAAACGGGTCATGGCTGTCATCCTTTCAGAGGACGCAAGGTTCGGTAAAGGCGCTGTGCTTAGCGGTGTAACGCTTTCGCTGGGCTGAACGTTTGTGCGACTTGCGATGAAGTGCAGCCGGAACGGGATGAGTGATCCTCCCTGTCGCGCAGCGATGGGGAGGTGGCAGCGCGAAGCGCTGACGGAGGGGCCATGGCGCAACGTCGATGCCCCTCTACCATTCGCTTCGCGAACGGTCCCCCTCCCCATGGCTTCGCCACAGGGAGGATTATTCCGCCGCGACCACCTCGGCTTCGGCATCGCTCAGCGGATGCGCGAGGCGGCTGAGCATTTCCTTCGGGCACACCTGCCAGAACTGGTCTTTCCAGCGGTCCCAATCGGCGAGGATTTCGCTGGACCATTTGCTGCCGGTGGCCTTGGCATGATCTTCGACCAGATCCTTCACGACGCCTTCCCAATGCGCGCTGTCGATCCGCTGCCAGACGATCGATTCGGCGTTGGCGCGGCGGGTGAACTGGCCGTCGGTGTCGAGGATGAAAGCCATGCCGCCGGTCATCCCGGCGCCGAAGTTGGAGCCGACGGGGCCGAGGATCACGGCAACGCCGCCGGTCATATATTCGCAGCCATTGGCGCCGCAGCCTTCGACGACGACTTTCGCGCCCGAGTTGCGGACCGCGAACCTTTCGCCCGCCTGACCCGCCGCGAGCAGGGTGCCCGACGTCGCGCCGTAGAGGACGGTGTTGCCGATGATGCTGTTGTGCTGGCTGACCAGCGGGCTCGACACGGTCGGGCGCACGACGATGCGGCCGCCCGACAGGCCCTTGCCGACATAGTCGTTGGCGTCGCCGAACACTTCCAGTGTGATACCGCTGCACAGGAAGGCACCGAGCGACTGGCCTGCGGTGCCGCGCAGGCGGACCTGGACATGATTGTCGGCGAGGCCGTTCATGCCGAACTTGGCGGTCACTTCGGCCGACAGGCGAGTGCCGACGGCGCGGTGGGTGTTGCGGACGTTGTAGGTCAGTTGCATCCGCTCGCCGCGCTCGAACAGCGGCTTCGCATCGCTCAGGATCTGCGCGTCGAGGCTGTCGGGGACCGGATTGCGGAGGAGCCCGTGCGAGCGGCGCTGGTTGTCGGGCGCGTCGACCTTGGCAAGGATCGGGTTGAGGTCGAGGTCGTCGAGATGTTCGGCGCCGCGGCTGACCTGGCGCAGCAATTCGGTGCGGCCGATGACTTCGTCGAGGCTGCGGCAGCCGAGCTTGGCCAGAATTTCGCGCACTTCCTCGGCGATGAAGGTCATCAGGTTGATGACCTTTTCGGGCGACCCCGTGAACTTCGCGCGGAGTTTCTCGTCCTGCGTGCAGACCCCGACGGGGCAGGTGTTGCTGTGGCACTGGCGTACCATGATGCAGCCCATCGCGACGAGCGAAAGCGTGCCGATGCCATATTCCTCGGCGCCGAGGATCGCGGCGATGACGATGTCGCGCCCGGTCTTGAGCCCGCCGTCGGTGCGCAGGCGGATGCGGTGGCGCAGGCCGTTGAGGGTCAGCACCTGATTGACTTCGGACAGGCCCATTTCCCAAGGGGTGCCGGCATATTTGACGCTGGTCTGCGGCGAGGCGCCGGTGCCGCCGGTGTTGCCGGCGACGAGGATGACGTCGGCGTGCGCCTTGGCGACGCCCGCGGCGACGGTGCCGATGCCCGCCGAGCTGACGAGCTTGACGCAGACGCGCGCCTTGGGGTTGATCTGTTTGAGGTCGTAGATCAGCTGCGCCAGATCCTCGATCGAATAGATGTCGTGATGCGGCGGCGGGCTGATCAGCGTCACGCCGGGCGTCGCGTGACGCAGGCGCGCGATGAACTCGGTAACCTTAAAGCCGGGAAGCTGGCCGCCTTCGCCGGGCTTGGCGCCCTGTGCGACCTTGATCTCGATTTCGTCGCAGGCGCCGAGATATTCGGCGGTGACGCCGAAGCGGCCCGATGCGATCTGCTTGATATTGCTGTTGGCGTTGTCGCCATTGGCATAGGGCTGATAGCGTTCGCTCGCTTCGCCGCCTTCGCCCGACACCGCCTTGGCGCCGATGCGGTTCATCGCGATCGCCAGCGTCTCGTGCGCCTCGGGCGACAGCGCGCCGAGCGACATGCCAGGGGTGACGAAGCGCTTGCGGATCTCGGTGATCGCCTCGACGCTGTCGAGGAGCACGCCCTGCGCAGGATAGTTGAATTCCATCAGGTCGCGGAGATAGACGGGGGGCAGGTCGGCGACCCCGCGCGAGAATTGCAGATAGGTCGAGTAGCTGTCGGTCGCGACCGCAGTTTGCAGCAGGTGCATCAACTGCGCCGAATAGGCATGCGTTTCGCCGCCCGCGCGTTGGCGATAGAAACCGCCGATGGGCAGGGTGGTGGCGCGCTGGTCGAATGCTGCCTCATGTTTCTCAGTCGCGTTGATGAACAGCGACTGATAGCCTTCGCCCGAAATTTTGGCGGGCATACCGGGGAAGAGGTCGTTGACCAGCGCGCGGGAGAGGCCGACCGCCTCGAAATTATAGCCGCCGCGATAGCTAGAGATCACCGCGATCCCCATTTTGGCGAGAATCTTGAGCAAGCCGTCGTCGATCGCCTTGCGAAAGCGCAGACGGCAATCGTCGAGCGACAGATCGCCGCCGAACAAGCCGCGCGCGTGCCGGTCGGCAATTGCGGCTTCGGACAGATAGGCGTGGACGGTGGTCGCACCGACGCCGATCAGCACCGCAAAGGCATGGGTGTCGAGCACCTCGGCCGAGCGGACGTTGATCGACGCATAGCTGCGCAGTCCCTTGCGCACGAGATGCGTGTGGACGGCGGCGGCGGCGAGCACCATCGCCATGCCGACGCGATCCTCGCCAATGCTCTGGTCGGTCAGGAACAGCTCGCTGCGCCCGGCGCGCACCGCGTCCTCGGCCTCGCGGCGCACCCGTGCGATGGCTTCGCGCAGGCTTGCGGCGTCGCCGCCGACGGGGAAGGTGCAATCGATGTCGGCGACCGCGTCGCCGAAATAGGCGCGCAACCGATCCCAGTCTTCGCCGACCAGCACGGGGCTGTCGATGACGAGCACGTGATCGCTCTGCCCCTTTTCATCGAGGATATTAGCAAGGTTCGCAAACCGCGTCTTCAGGCTCATCACATGGCGTTCGCGCAGACTGTCGATCGGCGGGTTGGTGACCTGGCTGAAATTCTGGCGGAAGAATTGCGCGACGTGGCGCGGCTTGTCCGAGATGACCGCGAGCGGGGTGTCGTCGCCCATTGACCCGATCGCTTCCTTGGCATCCTCGACCATCGGCGACAGGATCAGTTCCATGTCCTCCATGGTCAGACCCGCGGCGACCTGGCGGCGGAGCAACTCGCTGCGCTCGAAGACTGGCAGGCTCGATTTGCCGCCCTTGGGCAGGTCAGCCATGGTGCGGAAGCCTTTGACGCGCGCGCCATAATCGTGCGCGCCCGCGATCTTGTCCTTGATCGCGCGGTCTTCGTAGAGGGTGCCGCTTTCCAGATCGACGGCGATCATCTGGCCGGGGCCAAGGCGGCCCTTCTTGCGGATGCTCGCCTCGGGCAGCAGCACCATGCCGCTTTCGGAGCCGACGACGAGCAGATTATCGGCGGTCAGCGTGTAGCGCAACGGGCGGAGCGCGTTGCGGTCCATGCCGGCGACCGCCCAGCGGCCGTCGGTCATCGCGAGCGCCGCGGGGCCGTCCCACGGCTCCATCACGCTGGCGAGATAATTGTACATCGCCTTGTGCGCATCGGGCATTTCGGGCTCGTTCACCCATGCCTCGGGGATGAGGATCAGCTTCGCGGTCGGGGCGTCGCGCCCGGCGCGGCACAGGGTTTCGAACACCGCGTCGAGCGCCGCGGTGTCCGATGCGCCCGCCGGGATCACCGGCTTGATGTCTTCGCTATGCTCGCCAAAGGCGAGGCTCGCCATCTTGATCTCGTGACTTTTCATCCAGTTCTTGTTGCCGCGGATCGTGTTGATTTCGCCATTGTGCGCAAGGCAGCGGAACGGCTGCGCCAGCCACCATTGCGGGAAGGTGTTGGTCGAATAGCGCTGGTGGAAAATCGCGACGCGGCTTTCGAACAGCTTGTTGGTCAGGTCGGGGAAGAAGTCGGCGAGACTCTCGGCGAGGAACAGCCCCTTGTAGATGATCGAGCGGCACGACAGGCTGCACACGTAAAAGTCGGCGATCTGCGCCGCGATCACCTTTTTCTCGATCCGGCGGCGGACGAGATAGAGCTGCTTTTCGAACTCGGCGAGCGACGCTTCGTCGGGCAGCGGCCCGGCGATCATGATCTGCTCGATCTCGGGGCGGGTGCGCTGCGCCTTGTCGCCGATCACCGACACATCGACCGGCACCTGGCGCCAGCCATAGATGGTGAAACCCGCGTCGATGATCTCGGCCTCGACGATCGTGCGGCAATGCTCCTGCGCCTCCAGGTCGGTGCGCGGCAGAAAGATCATGCCGACGGCGAGCCGGTTCGGGCGCACCTTATGCCCCGACGCGGCGATCGCATCGTCGAAGAAACGGACCGGCAGGTCGACATGGATGCCCGCGCCATCCCCCGTCTTGCCATCGGCATCGACGGCGCCGCGGTGCCAGACGGCACGCAGCGCCTCGATCGCCGCCTCGACGACGCGGCGCGACGCCTTGCCATCGGTCGCCGCGACCATGCCGACGCCGCAGGCATCGGATTCCAGGTCGGGGCGATACATGCCGTGCTCGGCAAGCCGGGCGTGTTCGGGGGTGGGGTAGTGGGTCATCATTGTCGTCCTGACGGGATAGGCTGGCGCCTATTCGGAGGGATTCTTGTCTAGCCTTTCGCGCGCCTTGTTCGCGGCGTCGGCCTCGGCTTCGAGATAGGCGGTGGCGGCGGCGGCCGACGCAGCCTCTAGATCTTCGACGCGCTTCAGGTCGGCGGCCGACCAGTTGCTGCGGTCATAGGCGGGATCGTCACTGGCATAATCGGTAGCGGCCGCAGCGGCATCTGCTGCGGCCTCGGCGGCGTCCGCCGCGGCGTCGGCGGCGCTGCCGTCGTAGGCGGCATCGGCGGCAGCATCCGCAGCCTCGGTCGCCTCCATCGTGTCGGTATTCCACATATCTCGCTGATCCGTCAGCACCTTCACATCGACCTTCATCAGCTTGGCGAGCGACGCGAGTTCCTTGTCGCTGAAGTCGGACAGCTGCTTTTCCTTGGGCAGCTCCTTCATGTCCTTTTCGATCTGCGGTCCGCGGTCCATGAATTTGGTGACCATCGGCGGCAGCGCCTTCATCACCGCAACCATCACTTCGGGGTCGGCCTGCAATGCCATCCATTCGCTGGCATAGAGGCTGCCCGTCGGGGTCGCGAGGAAGGCGTTGAGATCGGACAGCTGCGCCGCGCTGAACTTGCGGGCATAGGCCTTGGCCATGCCATCGCGCATCGGTCGCTCCAGATCGGTCAGGGCTTCGCTGATCAGCGGCTTGATCACGCGGGTGATCTGGTCTTCGCGTTCTTGGCGATGCGGGTCGAACATATCGGCGATCTTGGTCTTCGCCGCTTCGTCGAGCGCGCCGATCTTGTCGCTTTCTACCCCGGTCTTGATCGACAGCATCAGGTCCGACTGACCGCTAAACTCGCCCAGGATCGTCTTGAACATCTTGCCATAGAGATTGTCGATCATCTTCTCGAGGCTACCGGTCGGGATCAGCGCCCCCATCGACTGCTGCGCGAGCGTCAGGCGGGCGGGCTCGATCGGCGGCAGGCTGCTCGTGTCGAACATCTTTTCGACAAGCGCGATCGCTGCGTCCATTTCCTTCTGCATCTTCGCCTTGGCGTCGGCGGCATAGGCTTCGCTGCTGACATCGCCCTGCGCATCGTCGGCGACGACTTCGGCGAAGGGCGCTTCCTGCGCGGTGGCGAGCAGCGGTGCCAAGGCGAACGTCCCGGCGAGCAGCATCGTTTTGAATTTCGACATCATGAATTCCTTCCCCTGTTGGTCATGCTGCCTTCTTTTCGCTTTTCGCCTTCGCCTTCAACCACTTTGCCATCTGATCGCTGACGTCGCGGCCGTCGCGGATGCCCCAGACCACCAGGCTGGCGCCGCGGACGATGTCGCCGGCGGCAAAAACGCCCGGCAGGCTGGTCATCATCGTCTGATGATCAACGCGCAGCGTGCCCCAGCGGGTGACGCTGAGGTCGGGGGCGCCGAACAGGTTTGGCAATTCTTCGGGATCGAAGCCCAGCGCCTTGATGACCATGTCGGCGGGCAGGTCGAAGGTGCGGCCGGGATCGACCTCGGGGCTGCGGCGGCCGCTGGCGTCGGGGGCGCCAAGGCGCATGCCCGCGACTGCGACCTGCTTGACATGCTTGTCGGCGGTGAAGCTGTCCGGGGCCGACAGCCAGACGAATTCGACGCCTTCTTCCTCGGCGTTCGACACTTCGCGCAGCGAGCCCGGCATATTCTCACGGTCGCGGCGATAGAGGCATTTCACCGACTTGGCGCCCTGACGCACCGCGGTGCGGACGCAGTCCATTGCGGTGTCGCCGCCGCCGATGACGACGACATGCTTGCCCGCGGCATTCAGACGGCCGTCGTCGAACGCCGGAACCGCGTCGCCGAAACCCTTGCGGTTCGACGCGACCAGATAGTCGAGCGCGGGGATCACGCCCTCGGCCTCGTTGCCGGGGACATTGATCTCGCGCGCCTTGTAAACGCCGGTCGCGATCAGCAGCGCGTCATGCCTCTGGCGCAGTTGGTCGAGCGTCGCGTCGCCGCCGACCTCAAAGCCCAGATGGAAGTGGATGCCACCCTCGGCGAGCCGGTCGATGCGCCGCATCACGACGTCTTTCTCCAGCTTGAAGCCGGGGATGCCATAGGTCAGCAGCCCGCCCGCGCGGTCGTGGCGGTCGTACACATGCACTTCATGCCCCGCGACGCGCAGATACTCGGCGGCGGTCAGCCCGGCGGGACCGGCACCGATGATGCCGACCGACTGGCCGGTCGCCTTGCCGGGGTGCAGCGGCTCGACCCAGCCCTCAGCCCAGGCGGTGTCGGTGATATATTTCTCGACGCTGCCGATGGTGACCGCGCCATGGCCCGAAAATTCGATGACGCAATTGCCTTCGCACAGGCGGTCCTGCGGGCAGATGCGGCCGCAGATCTCGGGCATTGTCGAGGTAGCGTTGCTCAACTCATAAGCCTCGCGCAGCCGCCCCTCGGCGGTCAGGCGCAGCCAGTCAGGGATATGGTTGTGCAGCGGGCAATGCACCGAGCAATAGGGGACGCCGCATTGCGAACAGCGCGCGGCCTGTTCGTCGGCGTCGGGCGCGGCGTAGCGCTCGGCGATCTCGCGAAAATCCTGCGCGCGGTCTTCGGCCGAGCGCTTGTCGGGATAATGTTGTTCGCGCTCCACAAATTGAAGCATGCGATCGGCAGCCATGCAAATTCCCCTTCGATGCGGGGCAGATGCATGGTCAGACCGGCTCTGTCACGGAAGAATTGCTAGTTAGGTAAGTTTAGCTGTCCTAAATTTGCACCCGTTCGAGAAAGTTGACGTCGCAGGCGCAATTATCTTTCACATCTAGTCCCATTTCGGTCCTATCTCGCGCCGAGCCAGATCAGCGCGACCGCGCCAAGAATGATTCGATACCAGGCAAAAGGCGCAAAGCCGAAGCGGCCAACAATCGCGACCAGCGCCTTGACTACCGCGAGCGCGACGACAAACGCGACGCCCAGCCCGATCGCAATCGCGGTCAGATCGTCGATCACCAGCACATCGCGGTCTTTCCACAGCGAATAGACGGTGGCGCCCATCATCGTCGGGACCGCGAGAAAGAAACTGAACTCGGCCGCGGTCTTGCGTTCGACCCCCATCAGCAACGCGCCCATGATCGTCGCGCCCGAGCGGCTGACGCCGGGGATCATCGCGATGCACTGGACCATGCCGATGATGATGGCGGTCTTGAGCGGCATCCCTTCGACGCTGTCGACCTTCACCACTTTGACCATGCGTTCGATCACCAGGATCACGACGCCGCCGACAATCAGCGCGACCGCGACCGTCGTCGGCGACTGAAGCAGCGCGCGGATCGCGTCATAGGCAAAGGCGCCGATCAGCATCGCGGGCAGGAAGCCGATCAGGATATTGCGGGTGAAGGCGATCGACGACGGATCGGCGCGCAGCAGCCCCATGCCGACATTCCAGAAGCGCTGGCGATAGGCGACGAGCACCGCGAGGATCGCGCCGAGCTGGATCGAGATCTTGAACGCTGCCGACCCTTCGCCGGTAAAGCCGAGCAGTTCGGCGGCGAGGATGAGGTGGCCGGTCGACGACACCGGCAGAAACTCGGTCAGCCCTTCGATGATGCCGAGCAGGATGATGGTCGCAAGATCGTGCATATATGGTCCTGAGGTTGATCACCCCGGACGACCCAATGATCGGGTGGGGCAGGGCATCGCCCGGGTGGCGGGGTCAGGCGGGCTTTTGCACCGCAAAACGGCCATGGCGACGATATTGGACCAGCCAATCGTCGGCGACCGCGGCGAGCGACGTCGGTACGACGCCTAACTCTGCCAGTCCTGCGGCGCCATCGGCAACGACATTGTCTTTTTGCAGCATCAGCCACTGGTCCTTGGTGATCGGCGCGCCGGGCGCCCAACCGAAGCCCGACGCGAGCGCCCCGGCGACGGCATCGGGGACATCGACGAACAGCGGCGAGCGGCCGGTCGCATCGGCGATCCAGCGTTGCAATTCGCCCATCGTCAAAACCTGCGGCCCGCCCAGCTCGAACGTCTGGCCCGCGGCGGCATCGCTCAGCGCGGCAACGACCGCATCGGCGACGTCGCCGACATAGACGGGCTGGAATTTCGTGTTTGGCGCCACCACCGGGATCACCGGCGCCATGCGGATCATCGCGGCAAAGCGATTGATGAACTGATCTTCGCGGCCAAAGACGATCGATGGGCGAAGAATAACGGCCGCGGGAAAGGCGCCGCGAACCGCGGCTTCGCCATCGCCCTTGCTGCGGCCATAGGCCGACAGGCTGCCCTGATCGGCGCCGATTGCCGACACATGGACGAGGGTGCGGACGCCAGCGGCTTTTGCCGCGGCGGCGACGTTGCCCGCGCCATCGGCCTGCACCGCCTGCATATTGTCGAACGCGCCGACCAAGTTGATCACCGCGTCGCTGCCCTGCACTGCACGCGCGATGCTGGCGGGATCGCAGACGTCAGCGGCAACGAACTGCGTCTGGCCCAGCCCGCCGAGCGGTTTCAGGAAGGTCGCGGCGCGCGGGGTGCGCTGCGCGATGCGGACACGGGCGCCGCGCGCGAGCAGGCGCTGCACGACATAGCGGCCGACGAAGCCGCCGCCGCCCAGCACCGTGATCAATTGCCCATCGAGTTTCTGCATTGCATCCGCCTGTGATCGATTCTGTGTGGGTGGCGCCGTGCGCGCCCGATGGCTTCCCCATGCCGCGAAGCGGGGGAGGGAGCAAGGGGCGACGGTCACCCGATGGCCTGAAACCGGCCCCTTTGCGATAAAATATGCTGCGACCCGCGCACCGCGGTTGACAAGCCGCCAGCCCCCCCGCTAAGCGCCCGCTCCTACCCCGTGCCCAGATGGCGGAATTGGTAGACGCACCAGCTTCAGGTGCTGGCGATCGCAAGGTCGTGGAGGTTCGAGTCCTCTTCTGGGCACCATTTACCCTTCTCATAACATCCAAGAACCCTTGAAAAAATGGCAGAAATCTGCCATTTTTCTCTTGGTTCTGTTTTGTGTCGTCCAGAGAGATTTCACTCCATCTCGGCAAAAAACGGGTCACGAAACGGGTCACGTCGCATGTGCCCAAATCGGTGACCCGTGTGCCAAGGATTGAGTGGCGAATCCTCCGACCATCGAGACAGATCGATGCAGGAGTTGATAGATGGCGTTGAGCGATGTTCGCCTTCGGGCGCTTAAGCCCCGAAACAAGGCATATAAGGTTCCGGATGCTGACGGACTATATCTTGAAGTTCGGACCTCGGGAGCCAAGCTGTGGCGCTTTCGCTTCTGCCACCTTGGCAAGGAAAGCCGCATATCGCTGGGTAGTTATCCCGAAATTGGATTGGCTTCTGCCAGAAGGAAGCGCGATGAAGCCCGGCAGCAACTCGCCGAGGGCCTCGATCCTGCAGCCGAGCGGAGACGAGAAAAGCTGACCGCAGCTTTCAATGCGGCGAACAACTTTGGTGACGTCGCCAAGGAATATATCGAGAAGATGGTCGCCGATGGTCGCGCCGAAACGACGACGGTGAAAGCGAATTGGCTCCTGGCTCAACTGAAGCCGATCGCCGCGATGCCGGTTGCCGATATCAAGCCGATCGAGGTGCTTGCCGCGCTCAAAAAGCTTGAGGCCCGTGGCAAACGCGAGACCGCGCGGCGTTGCCGGTCGTTCGCAAGCCGCGTTTTCCGCTATGCCGTGGCGACCGGGCGAGGAGAAGTCGATCCGACTTCTGTGTTACGTGGTGCTCTCGTGACACCGAAAGTGACGCATCACGCGGCGATTCTTGACCCCGCGGGTGTCGGTGAACTGTTGAGGTCGATAGACGCCTATTCCGGAAATGCGATCACACGCATCGCATGTCAGATCGCGCCGCATGTCATGATGCGGCCCGGCGAGTTGCGACAAGCGCTATGGACCGAGATCGACATGACGGCCGCGATCTGGACGGTTCCGCCCGAGCGCATGAAAATGCGTCGACCACATGCTGTTCCCCTGTCGCGGCAGGTTCTCGCTTATCTGGAAGATCTACTTGGGCTGACCGGCCCGGAAGGTTTCGTCTTTCCAGCTTTTCACACGTCGAAACGCCCGATGAGCGAAAATACGATCAACCAGGCGTTCCGACGCATGGGCTACGCGACTGGCGAGGTCACAGCGCACGGACTTCGGACCACGGCTTCGTCGTTGTTGAATGAAAGCGGGAAATGGAGCCCGGACGCCATCGAGCGCTCGCTTGCTCATGCCGACCCGAACGCCGTGCGCGGCATCTACAATCGCGGACGCTATTGGGATGAGCGAGTTGCGATGCACCAATGGTGGAGCGATTATCTCGACGCACTGCGCGCCAGCAAAATGGATGAAGCCCAATCGCTTGTGGCGGCTTGAGCGCCGCGGTAGTTCTTGAGGGTGGTGAGGCGGGGCGCGGCCTCAAATGAGCGCACACTGGCGGAGACAGGCGCCGCCAGAGGTCGCGCGTTTGCACGGTTGGCCGCGCGGCGCTCTTGTCTCGCTTCTTGCCGCTGCGGGCGCGCGTCCCTTGCGGCGGGCAAGCAGCGCGTGGCGCTGCTCCGGGCGCGGCGCTGCCACGCCCGACCCGCCACCGGGCCGCGCACGCCGCGGCGCCTGCGGCTGCGACAAGGGCGCGCTAGTTTTCCTATTTTGATGCCGCGCTGACGCGCGGCGGCGCTGGTCGTTGGCCGGCCACGGACAGCGTGGCAGTCGGCGCACGGCTATGGGACCGCTCGGACGGTGCGCAAGCTGCCGCTGCGCGTCGGCTCCTCCACTGCGTTGCGGCCCTGCGGGTGCGTCCCGTCCTTGGGCGCGGTCCCGTCGCCTTTCCTCGCCGCCCGCCCCGCCGTCCGGGGCCGGGTGTGGTTAAAGAGAAGGAAGATTGTCATGAAACTCGATTTCATTGATTTGGGTAACCTGTCGATTGCCGCTGCCAACATGCGCGGGAAGGGGAAGGACCCCGACGTGTCCGACCTGCTCCCAAGCGTCCGCGCGCGCGGTGTGCTGGTTCCGCTGCTCGTTCGTCCGAACTGTGCCGAGGGTCATTATGAGATCGTCGCGGGCCGTCGGCGCTTTACCGCCGTCTACGCCGTGGCGCGCGAGGGCGGGGCGGTGAAGCCGATCCCGTGCGCGATCCTCGACGAAGGCGATGATGCCGATGCGCTCGAAGCGTCGATGCTCGAAAACCTTGCGCGGGTGCGGCCCGACGAGGTCAGCCAGTGGGAAGCGTTTGTGGCGCTGGTCAAATCGGGGCGCAG
>JAHJHL010000039.1 GCA_018823905.1 Alphaproteobacteria bacterium | reverse complement strand
TATTCGCCGCCCGCCTTGGGGGGGGGTCTGGTCATGCGCGCTCGCGACGCGCGAAGGGGTCTGCCTACAGCAATTTTTTCCATAATTTCCGTGGTTTCCGGGAAATTTGGAGCGTCGAGTTAACCATAGGTTTGGTACAAATGGCAGGCTTTCACATTCTCCCTAACTTGCCATACTCGTGTCATGGAAGTCGGAGGACTCAGGGTCGAATCGATCACCGACAGGATCGATGGGCCGTCGAAATGGACATTCGAACGCGATGTCCACATCCTTTATCTATATGAGGCCGGAAGCTATCACTGGCTCGAAACCTGGCTCGACGATCGGCGCACCTCGCTGGGCGACCCTTTGCCCGGTGAGATGTGGCTGGCGCCGGCCGGCCGTCGCTATCACGGCGAAGCAAAAGGTGGGGGCGTCCGCTATATTGAAGTCGAAATTCCGGCTGCGCGGCTGATCGTCGCGCCGGGCCCCGTGCGCTGGCGGGGCATTATGATATGGCACTGGCGGCGCTGGTGCGCGCCTTGGCGGCGGGTGACGCCGGGGCAGCTGATCCGCTGGTGACCAACCTTGCCAAAACGCTGGAGGCGATGGTGGTGCGGCCCGACTCCTCTGCGGTCACGCAGCGCATCAACGATCTGATGGCCTATATCCAGACGCAGCTCGAACTGTCGCTGACCGTCGAAGAGATGGCGGCGCAGGTGGGCATGTCGGTCAACAGCCTGATCGTCCATTTCGCGCGCGCGACCGGCTATACTCCGGCACAATATATGCTGCGCCAACGGCTGCGCCGCGCTTGCTGGTTCCTGATGAACCGGCCGCTGTCGGTCGCCGAAATCGCCTTTGCCACCGGCTTTTCCAGCCATGCGCATCTGTGCGCGATCTTTCGCCGCAAGCTGGGCATGTCGCCGGGCGAGTGGCGGCGGCGCCATGTTTCGGCTATTTTGCCGCCAGCCTGGGAGGATTGATCGATGTCGCACACCGCTATCATGCTGCTCGCCGGACTGGCGCTGCTGATTTTGCTCCGCCTCACGATCCGCGATGCGACGCGGGCAACGCGGCTGTTCCTGACCCTGTGGCTGGTTGTTTCGATCGGTAACCTGCTCGTCGGGGTGCTGTACGCCGGTTACGGCTGGGCCGAGGAAGCGGGGATCTGGTTGCTCGTGTTCGGCGCCCCGGCGGCGGTCGCGCTCGCGGCGCGGCGGATCGTGCCCTAGTTTTCCGGTCGCAGCAGACAGCCGCTCGCGCCGGCATAGCGCGCGCTGCGCGAGGCGAGCAGCGGGACGCTGCCAGTGACCGTCTTGGTCGCGGGATCTTCGCTCAGCGACACCATCTCCATGCCGGGTTCGAAATCGCTCTGACAGCTCTCCAGACTGCGCCCCTGCACATAACGGCACGAACAGCCGACGCGCGCTGCATAGGCCGATCCGAGTTCGGCCTGTGCCTTGAACGACGGGAATTTCCAGATCGCGAATCCGGTCAACAGCACCGCAAGAACGATCAGCCACGGCAGGCAGCCGCCCCAGCGGCTCGGCGTTTTGCGCGGGCGCGGTGGGGTCGCGATGGGGGTTTCGGTCGGCGGTGCCGCGGTCGGCGTCTCGCCCGTTGAAGGACCGGTCGGGTTGGTGCTAGTCACTCATCCCATGATCACCAAAAAACGGCTGCTGGCAAGTGCCGCTCTCGCGATGCTCGGCGCCTTGTCGCTCGTCCAGGCGGCGGGGCAGGGCAATATGGCGCCCGCGTCGCCCGCGCCCAAATTCGGTGCATCGCTCGTTGGCGTGGCCGCGACCGACACCCCGCAACCGCTGCCCGCGCTGCCCGCGGCGATCAAGGCGCGCGCCGACGCCTTGTTCGTCAATGCCGAGGATGTCGGGCAGACGCGGGCGCTGTTCATCCTGCGCGATGGCGAGCCGATCTACGAACGCTATGCCGCCGGATTCGGCCCCGAATCGAAACTGATCAGTTGGTCGATGGCGAAAAGCATCACCGCGGTGCTGACGGGTTTCCTTGTCGCCGACGGGCAATTGGCGCTCGACGGACCGGCACCGGTCGCGGCGTGGCAACGCAGCGGCGACCCGCGCGGCGCGATCACGCTCAAGAGTTTGCTGCATATGTCGGCGGGGCTTGAGCATGTCGAAAATGGCGATCCGGTGTGGCGGGGCGATACGGTCGATATGTTGTTCGGCCCCGGCGCGCCCGACATGGCCGGTTTTGCCGAGGCCAAACCCGCGGCGGCGCAGCCGGGCGAAATCTTCAACTACAGCTCGGCGACCAGCGTCATCCTGTCCGACATCATCGCGGACACGCTGACCCCGTCGCAAAACCCGGCCGCGCGCCGCGATACGATGCGCGAGTTCATCGCCGGTCGGCTCGTCGAACCGCTCGGCATGACCAGCCTGACCCCCGAGTTCGACGCCAACGGCACGATGATCGGCGGCTCGATCATGCACGCCACCGCGCGCGACTACGCCCGCTTTGGCGAATTTTTGCGCAACCATGGCGTGGTAAACGGCCAGCGTCTGCTGCCCGAAAGCTGGATGGATTTCATGCTCACCCCGTCGGCGAACGACGGCGGCTATGGAGGGCATATCTGGCTCAACCGCAAGCGTCCCGCGGGGGCGCAACCTGCCCTATGGCCCGACCGCGGTCCCAACGACCTGTTCGCCTGTATCGGGCATCAGGGGCAATATATCATCGTCTCGCCGTCGCAGCGGGTGACGATCGTCCGGTTGGGGGTCACGAAAGGTGATCAATTCCCGGCGCTGCGTCGTCATCTCGCCGATCTGACCGCCGCTCTATAGCAGGAAATCCCCAACCAGCGTCGTAACACAGTTTCCGGTCAGCTCGACCATGTCGCCGTCGAGGCGGCAACCGACATGGCCGCCGCGCTCGCTCGCCTGATACGCCGCGAAGCTATCGCGCCCCAACCGCGCCGCCCAATAGGGGGTGAGCACGCTGTGCGCCGATCCGGTCACCGGATCTTCGTCGATCCCGGCACCGGGGGCAAAGGCGCGGCTGATCACATCGGCGCCTGATGGATCGCCGTCGCCGGGCGCGGTTGCGATATACAGGACATCGCCGCCGTCCTTCAGGGCGCGGAAATCGGGCGTCAGCGCCCGGACGCTCGCCGCATCGCGGTAGGCGATGATCGCATAGCCGCCGGGGTGCCATTGCGTCTCGACCGGATCGCCGCCGAGCGCGCGGACGATATCGGGCATCGCTTTGGGTGCGGGCGGATAGGAGGGCAAGGCCATGCGATACCCTGCGTCCTCGTCTTCCTCTCTGTTGATGCGCGACACCTGCAAAATGCCCGCCTTGCGGGTGCGAAAGCGCATTTCCTGACGCCATGGCGCCGCCGACAGCAGGACATGGCCGCTCGCCAGCGTCGCATGGCCGCACAGCGCAACCTCGACGGTCGGGGTGAACCAGCGCAGCTCATAATCGGCCTCGCCGCTCTCGTCGGGGATCAGGAAGGCGGTTTCGGCCAGGTTGTTTTCGGCCGCGATCGCTTGCAGCACGCCGTCGCCCAGCCACTCCTCAAGCGGCATGACTGCCGCGGGGTTGCCGGTAAACGGGCGGCTGGCAAAGGCATCGACCTGGCTGATCGGCAGGCGCCGCGCCGCGCTCATGGGTACAGCATCCCGGTCGACCAGCCGTGGCCGGTGCGGGTGTATACCGTGCGTTCGTGCAGCCGGTGCGCGCGGTCGTGCCAGAACTCAATCGCGGATGGCGTCACGCGCCACCCCGACCAGCGCGGCGGTCGCGGTACATCCCGCCCCTCGAACCGCGCCTGCATTTCGGCAAAGCGCGCTTCAAAGGTGTCGCGGTCGGCGAGTGGGCGCGACTGCTCGCTCGCCCAGGCGCCGAGCTGGCTGTCGCGGCTGCGCGTGGCGAAATAGGCGTCGGCGGTGGCATCGTCGACGGGCGCCACTGGCCCTTCGATGCGGATCTGCCGCCGCAGCGATTTCCAGTGAAACAGCAGCGCCACATGGGGGTTCGCCGCCAGCTCGCCGCCCTTGCGGCTGTCGAGGTTGGTGTAAAACACGAAGCCGCCCGGCCCATGCCCCTTGAGCAGCACCATGCGCAGCGACGGATGCCCGTCGGGGGTTGTCGTCGCGAGCGCCATCGCATTGGCGTCGTTGGGCTCGCTCGCCCGCGCCTCGGCAAACCAGTCGTCGAACAGGGCAAAGGGATCATCAGTCATGCGCGCGGTCATACTGCGGCGCGGGGCCACACGAAAGGCGGAACTTGACCGCTTCGTGATACATTCCCACATCGACGCGCAATCGGGCCTTCCCGGCCAATCACTTATCGGGCTACAGGAACAATATGGCAGATCCCTATTCCACCCTGGGCGTCGCAAAAGGCGCAAGCGAAGCGGAAATCAAAACCGCCTATCGCAAGCTCGCCAAGCAGCTCCACCCCGACAAGAACAAGGACAACCCGAAGGCGTCGGAGAAATTCTCCGAGGTCACCCGGGCCTATGATATCCTGTCCGACAAGAGCAAGCGCGCGCAGTTCGACCGCGGTGAGATCGACGGCGACGGCAATCCGGCTATGCCGTTCGGTTACGGCGGCGGCGGTGGTTTTCGCGGCGATCAGCGTAGCGGCCCGGGCGGCTTCAGCGGTTTCGGTAACGAGGGCGCCGATTTCGGCGACATTTTCGAAGGCCTGTTCGGGCGCGGCGGTGGCGCCGCGGCGGGCGG
>JAHJHL010000007.1 GCA_018823905.1 Alphaproteobacteria bacterium | reverse complement strand
GGGGACTTGGCGCCGCTAACGAGCGGCGCCAAGTCCCCAATTTCCAGTGCTGGATCATCCCAAGCTGCGGTCGCCATTCCGTCCCTAAGGACAAAGAATGGCGCGAGTGACGGGGCTCGAACCCGCGACCTCCGGCGTGACAGGCCGGAACTCTAACCAACTGAGCTACACCCGCGTGTGCTTGGGAGCAGCGCCAATATGGCGCTCGTCCCGACCTGTCAACCGTCGCTTTCGGCTTCGCTTCGATTTAATCGATCGCGCATCTCGTCAACCGTCGTCAACGTTCCGCGTTCGAACAGGAAACCGGCGAGATCTGGCGTCCCGGTCGATTGCAAAACCGTTTGCAAAATCAGCAGCAGCGGCACAGCGAGCAGTGCCCCCGGCGCGCCCCATACCCAGCCCCAGAAACTTAGCGAGACCAGAATCAGCAAAGGGTTGATCGTCAGCCGCTTGCCCAGCACCAGCGGGGTAATCACATTGGCTTCGACGGTATGAACACCGATGAACAGCAGCGCAGGCAGCAGCGCCAGCCCCACCGCATCAAAGGTCATCAGCCCGCCCAGCCCCAATAGGATCGCCGCCACAATCGGGCCGACATAAGGCACAAAATTGCACAGCGACACGATGCCGCCCCACATGAACGGTGACGGCATGCCGAGCGCCCACAACAGCAGCGCGACCGACAGGCCGAGGATCGCGTTAATCATCGTGATCGTCGCGAGATAGTCAGCAGTGGCATCGACCACATTCTGGATCACCCGAGCCGTCTGCATCGCACCATCGAAGCTGCCACGGCGCCGGATTGTCCCCTTGCGCAGCCGCGTCCAACCCGAGAGGAAGAAAAAAATCACCAGCACGGCGAAGAATAGCTGGATCGCGGCCGATGGCGCGGCCGAGATGAAATAGTCCACGACAGATGTCGGCGCGGTCGCCGCGACCGCCAGCGCCGTCGCCTGACTACCGCTCGCCACGGAAAGCAGCGTCCGCTCAACAAAGCCTTGCAGCGTCGAATAGAAATCGATCAGCGGCGCCAGGTTGCTCTGGATCCGCGGGATCGAATCGGGCAGCCGCGCGAACCAGCCCGTCGCCGGAACCACAATGATTGCCAGCGCGGCGTTGATCAGCATCAGAAATCCGGCCAGCGACAGAAAAGCCGCCAGCGCTGAAGGCACCCCGCGGCGTTCGAGCCACTCGAGCAGCGGTACCAGCGCGATTGCGATGACGATCGCGGCGGTCAGCGGCAAAAAGAATTCGGCGCCTGCCTGCAATGCAAAGGGCAACCCAAGGCAAAAGCTCGCGCCGAATATCAACGTCAGCGCTGCGAGCAGGCGGTCGCGGCGGAAATCGTCAATTTCGATTTGATGCAAAGGATTCGAACGCGGGCGCGCTTCTTTGCTCCCCCGATCGTCCGCCACTCCTGTTCTCCTCGCGTTAACCGCCTCATCTTACGCGCGCTTTACGTTTCGCGCCAGACGCCCCGTTTTGCGACCAACCGAGCGGATCATCTGTCCCCATCTGGGGCAGAACGCGTCTTTCTCGCTGCTTTTTAACCAGAAATTACCCTTTTTCGTCGACTGAGGACTCCAAGGACCAACCTTTTTGGAGTCAAAGTGATGATGAATGCGCCTGTGGGGGGCGCGAAGCATCAGCTTCTACCCTCTTGTTCGATTCTCGCCCTGCTGGCCGCGCTTGCGCTGCCGATGCAGGCTCAAGCCGGCGGTACACGCGCCGGTTCGACGATCAGCAACACCGCCTCGGCCAGTTTCGACACCGGCGCCGGGACGACCACGATCGATTCGAACCAGGTCGACCTGCTCGTCGACGAATTGCTCGACGTCACCGTCGATTCAAGCAATCCCGCCGATGTCCCGACCACTCCGGGCGCCACCGGACAGGTGCTGACCTTCTCGGTGACCAACAACGGCAACGGCGTCGAAAATTTCGTCCTGAGCACGATCGCGAACGCTGGCGGTGACAATTACGACCCCGTGGTCACCCAAATCTATATCGACAATGGCGACGGCGTGTTCGACGCCGGTACCGATACGCTCTATACCCCGGGCGCAAACGATCCCGAACTCGATCCCGACGAAAGCGTGACGGTCTTTGTCGTTGCAACAACGCCAGGTGCGGTCGTCGACGGCAATCGCGGGATCGTCAGCCTGGTTGCGGCAGCAGTGACCGGTACCGGCGCGCCGGGAACCAGCTTTGCCGGTCAGGGTGAAGGCGGCGGCGACGCCGTTGTTGGCTCGACCGGTGCCGATGGTACCGATGCCGGTGCCTTCATCGTCTCGGCAGCCACCGTAACGCTCGTCAAATCGGCCGTCGTGACCAATCCGCTGGGCACCGCTGATCCGATCCCCGGCGCGACGATTACCTACACGATCGTTGCAACCGTCGCGGGCAGCGGGTCTGTCAGCGGTCTCGCTATCACCGACAATATTCCAGCCGACACCAGCTATGTCCCCGGTTCGATCACGCTCGGCGGCAGCGGTCTGTCCGACGCGGTCGATGCCGATGCAGGCGATTACAACGGCACGCGGATCAATGTCGCGCTTGGCACGGTTGCCGGCGGCCAGACGCGCACCGTCACCTTCCAGACCATAATCGAATGATGGAGATCCGCATGCGCACGGCCCTTTTCCTGCTTTTCTCGGCACTGTTGCCGACTCAGGCGCTCGCTGCCAACCAGGTCGCGCTCGCCAACGATGTTTTCGTCGAGCGTGTGTCCACCGATACCACTGGCAAGCAGCGGATTTTGCTCGAAGAACCCAAGGTCGTCGTTCCCGGTGACCGCCTCGTCTTCGTGCTGAATTACCGCAACGCCGGGGCGCAGCCCGCCGACAAGTTCGTCATCACCAACCCCCTGCCCGCCGCGGTGCGCTTTGCCGACGCAGGCGACACCAGGCCGCTCGTCTCGATCGACGGCGGCCGCGGCTGGGGGCAGCTCGAACAACTGACGGTGGCGATGGCCGACGGTACCCGCCGCGCCGCGCAGCCCGATGATGTCACACACATCCGTTGGGCCTTTCAAAAACCGATCCCGGCGGGCGGCAGCGGCAAACTGATGTTTCGAGGAGTCGTAAAATAGCGAATTAAAATAACCGCTTAATGATTGCCAGCGGTGGGGAAACGGCAATCGACCAAAGCCAAGGAGCTCAGCTATGACCAGCAAGCTGAACACCGTGGGCATCATCGGTCTGGCGGCGATCACAAGTCTCGCCGCAACCCCGGCATTTGCTGCCGGAACGACCGCGGGTACCACGATCACGAATACCGCCACCGTCGACTATCAGGTCGGTGGCGTTGCGCAGGGACAGCAATCGGCGTCAGACAATTTTGTCGTCGACCGCAAGATCAACCTGCTTGTCGAAGAAGTCGGCACGGTCACCACGAACGTTGTGCCGGGGCAGACAAATGCCGTCACGACGTTCCAGTTGACCAACAGCTCAAACGAAACGCTCGATTTCGCACTTGTCGCTTCGCAGATCGCGGGCGGCACCGCGGCGCATGGCGGAACCGACACATTCGATGCTACCAACGTACGGATTTACCGCGATAATACGGTTACTGGCACGGTTGGTAGCTGGGATGTCGGTGACACGCTGCTCACCGGCTACGTTGACGAACTCGTCGTCGATACAGCGATCCGCCTGTTTGTGGTTGCCGATATTCCGGCGGGTCTTGCCAACAACGCCGTCGCAGGCGTCACTCTTCGCGCCACTGCGCGCGAAGGTGGCACGGCTAGCGCCCAAGGTGCGACCATCACCCAGACGGCCGGTGCAAATACGGCAGGCAAAGATACGGTCTTTGCCGATATCGCAGGCGTTACAGGCGATGCTGCGCGCGACGGGTCGCATAGCGACAATGATGACTATACCGTCCAAACCGCCACTCTGGCGGTCACCAAGACCAGCCGGGTCATCTCGGATCCGTTCAACAATACGACGAATCCGAAGCTGATCCCCGGCGCGATCGTCGAATATTGCATCGCGGTCGCCAATAGCGGCAGCGTTCCGGCGACGTCGGTGGTCATCAATGACGCGGTTCCCGGTCAGTTGACTTTCAACGCAGGAACAATCCGGCTCAACGGAACCGTTACCGCGGGCACCTGCAACGCCGATGGCGTCGCTGGGGGCAGCTACGCCGCGCCGAATGTGACGGGGACGATCGCCACGATCGCAGCAGGCGCAGCACAGACGCTCGTCTTCCGCGCGACGGTCAACTGATCGGAGTACCGATAGAGCAGCGGGTGCGGCCCAAAAACCGCCTCCCGCTGCTCCATTCGGGGCTATCATGGCACTCGGCACCAGATATTTTGGCCTTGCAAGCGCACTGATCGCGGCAGCTCTGCTGCCGGCGGCTCCCTCGGCACGCGCGCAGGTGATTACCAACACGGCTTCAGCGCAGTGGACGCATGACGGGCAACCCGGTCAGGCGCGGTCGAATCGTGTTGACGTGACCGTTACGTCGCGCCCGCCTGCCCCGCCAACGATCACCACCTATCGTCTGACGAACGGCGGCGGTAACAAATCGGTGCCGCTGGCGCCAACCCAGTGCACGCGCACGACCGGGCGTAGTATAAGCAGCACAATCCCGCTTGGCGGCGTTTATGAGGGCATTTCGACCGCTCCCGCCTCGCTGCAAAGCACCGACAATTTCCGCGCTGGCGAAGTGCTCGTCGTCGGGGTCACGCTCGCATCGGCCAATGTCGATCCGCAGACGCGGGACACTCTTGACGTTGTCCTTGAACTCGAAAATGGCGACCGCGAACAGATCACGCTCACCGAAACCGCAAACAATAGCGGCGAATTCGTTGGTTTGATCAACACCATCGGGATTCCGCCCGCCGTCGCGCAAGGCGATTGCCGCCTGTCGGTCAATCCGGGCGCAGCGCTCTCGCTGCGCGTCACTGATCAGGCGAACGCCAGCCTGGTCGCGCTGGCGACGATCAATTTCCTCGTCGATCCGTTCGGCATCGTGTTCGACAGCGGCGACGGCGCCCCGGTCCCCGGCAGCCGCGTGACCTTGGTTGATGCCGCCACCGGCCAGCCTGCACAGGTTTTCGGCGACGATGGCGTCTCGGCCTATCCGTCGAGCGTCATCACTGGCCAGAGCGTCACCGATTCGGGCGGGACGACCTATAATTTCCCGCCCGGAGACTACCGGTTCCCGTTCGTGGCGCCGGGGACCTATCGTCTCGTAGTCGAGCCCCCCGCCCCGTTTACCGCGCCGTCGCGATCGAACCCTGCCGATCTTGCCGCGTTCCGCCGCCCCGACGACGGCTTGCCGTTCGAAATCAGCGGCGCCAGCTATGGCGACTCCTTCACACTGAACAGTCCGGCGCCGGTGCGCGTCGATATTCCGGTCGATCAGCCCGGTTTGCCGCTGATCCTGCGCAAAACGACGTCGACGCAGGTCGCGGTGCCGGGCGATGTCATTCAGTATCGCATCGAAGTCGCGAACCGCGACGCGCGCCGCAACACCGGCGCGGTCACCGTCAGTGACATCTTGCCCGCCGGAATGCGACTGCGCGCCGACACGGTCCGGATCGACGGGGTGCGCGTGGCCGCCAATATCGCCGCCAACGGCCGCGAATTCAGCGTGGTGTTGCCCGGCATCGCAGCATCGCGCACCGCGCTGCTTACCTATCTTGCTGAAGTCATCGTGTCTGCGCAGCCGGGTAACGCGCTCAACCGCGCCTCGGCTGTCGATAATCGCGGCTCAGCGAGCAACATTGCCGAAGCGACGATTTCGATCAAACGCGACCAACTGGGCGACCGGATGACGATCATCGGCCGCATCACCGACGGCGGCTGCCGCGTTGATCCCCGCAAGGCCGACGGCATGTCCGGCGTCCGCGTGATGCTGCAGGACGGCAGCTACACCGTCACCGACGAAGATGGCCGCTATCATTTCGAAGGCGTGCGCCCCGGGCTCCACGTCGTCCAGATCGACCCGTCGACGCTGCCGCTCGACCGCGAAGCGATCGACTGCGCCCGTTCGACGCAGAGCGCCGGCAGCGCGATCTCGCGCTTTGTCGAGGGCCGCGGTGGCGCATTGAAACGCGCCGATTTTCGCGCGATCGCCAGCGCACCGCGCGCGGCACTGAAAACGTCGGCAACCGTCGCGCCGACGGTGCTCAGCGACCCTGACGCCGCCGGTGCCGGTCGCGACTGGCTTGCCGCGCAGGCGCCGGGCATCGACTGGCTCTTCCCTGCCACCGATCACAACCCCCGCTCGAAGGCGATCCGCACCGCAATCAAGCACGCGCCCGGTCAGACGGTGACGCTGCGCGTCAACGGCAAAGCCGCCGACCCGCTGACCTTTGAAGGCACCAGCAAGTCCGCCGATGGCAGCGTCGCGGTCAGCCTGTGGCGCGGGCTCGAAATTCGCGAAGGTGAAAACCGCCTCGTCGCCGAGGTCAAGGATGTGAACGGCGTTATCATCGAGACGCTGGAGCGCGATGTTCACTATTCGATCACGCCGATGCGCGCCAATCTGGTGCGCGAACGCTCGGTGCTGGTCGCCGACGGCGTGACGCGTCCGGTGATCGCGGTGCGGCTGACCGATCGCGACGGCAAGCCCGTGCGGGCCGGGTTGACCGGCGATTTCGCCGTCCCTGCCCCCTATTATCCCGCCGTCGAAGCCGACGCGCAGCAGGCACGCCAGCTCGCCGGGCTCGAACGTGCGCAGCCGTTGTGGAAAATCGATGGCGACGACGGCATTGCCTATATCGAACTCGAACCGACCACCGCATCGGGTACGCTGGCGATGGATTTCATCTTCCGCGACGACAAGGTGACCCGCAAGCAAACGATCGAAACCTGGCTCGATCCGGGTGATCGCCCGTGGACCGTTGTCGGCTTTGCCGCCGGGACGCTCGGCTACAACACGCTCGACGACCGGATGGAACCCGCAGCTGAAACGCTCGACGACCTGAACGCCGATGCCCGCCTCGCACTCTACGCAAAAGGCCGGGTGCGCGGCAAATGGCTGATCACGCTGGCGTATGACAGCGACAAGGACAAGGACGATGCGCGCTTCGGCGGCGTGATCGATCCGCGCGCTTATTACACCATCTACGCCGATCGCAACGAAACGCGCTACGACGCAGCGTCGGTGCGCAAGCTATACCTCCGCCTCGAACGCCCGCAATTCTATGCGATGTTCGGCGATATCGAGACGGGGATTTCGGAACCGCAGCTCGCTCGTTACCAGCGCGCGCTCAACGGCGGCAAGGCCGAGTATCGCGGCCGCAATTTCGCCGCGACGGCGTTCGTCGCCGACACCCCCTATCGCTTCCGCCGCGACGAGATCCAGGGCAATGGCCTGACCGGTCCGTACCAGCTTGGCGCGCGCGATATTTTGCCGAACAGCGAGCGCATCGTCATCGAAACGCGCGATCGCCTGCACAGCGAGCGCATAGTTAACAGTGTCAGCATGACGCGCCATGTCGATTACGACATCGACTATCTGTCGGGTACGATCCGCTTCCGCAGCCCGGTGCTCAGCCGCTCGTCCGATCTCGATCCGCAGTTCATCGTCGCCGAATATGAGGTCGACGGTATCGGTCAGCGCGTGCTCAACGCCGGTGGCCGCGTCAGCTATCAGTCGAATGACGAGAAATTGCGCGTCGGTGCGACCTTCATCCACGACGAAGACGGCAATGCCAAGACCAATCTGGGCGGCGTTGATGCGCGCTATCGCCCCACGATCGACACCGAAGTCCGCGCCGAGTTGGCGGTCAGCAAAGCCAAGGCACAGAATGGCAGCACCGCAGCCGAGGGAACCGCCAAGGCATGGCTGATCGAGGCCGAACATCACAGCAGCAACGCCGACTTCCTCGCCTATGTCCGCGAGCGCGAGAGTGGCTTTGGCGCCGGACAACTCAATCGCGGCGAGGATGGCACCCGAAAATTCGGCATCGACGCCCGCCTGCGCGCGACCCGCACGCTGTCGCTGACCGGCAGTGCGTGGCAGGAAGATTTCCTCAACGGCGGCGCCCGCCGCCGCGCCGCGCGCGCGCTCGCCGAATATGATAATGGCACCACCGTGGCGCGCGCAGGCTTGACTCATGCCGACGACCGCCTGACCGACGGCACCCGCAACCGCTCGAACATCGTCCAGTTCGGCGCGACGCAGCGGTTGTTCGAAAAACGCCTCGAAATCGACGCACAGACCGAATTTGCGCTCGGCGGCAAGGATGCCAGCATCGATTTTCCGACCCGTCACCGCCTTGGCGCGCGCTTTGCGATCAATCGCGACGTCAATCTGGTCGGCAGCTATGAAATTGCCGACGGTGACACGATCAAGGCGCGCACCGCGCGGCTGGGTTTCGACCTGACCCCTTGGTCAGGCGCGCGCCTGCTCGCCACCGCGAACCAGCAGGAAATCGGCGAATATGGCCCGCGCAGCTTTGCCGCCTATGGGCTGTCGCAATCGCTGAAACTCGGCGAGCGCTGGTCGGTCGACGTGTCAATCGACGGAAATCGCACCCTCGGCGGCATTCGCGCGGGCGATGTTATCAATGTTAACCAGCCGGTCGCCTCGGGCGGCTTTCTGGGCGACAATGGCACGCTGACCGAAGATTTTCTCGCGATCAGCACCGGCGCCACATATCGCGCCGATCGCTGGACGCTCACCGGGCGCGCCGAATATCGGGATGGGGAAATTGCCAATCGTTACGGGCTGACGCTGGGCGGGCTACGCCAGCTCGGCGAAGGCCGCGCGCTCGGGGCGCTGTTCACCTACGCCAAGGCGAGCGGCAGCGGCACGACACCGACGACCGAGGTCATCAACTTCGAAATGAGCTGGGCGCACCGCCCCGCGGACTCGAGCGTTTCTTGGCTCAACAAGAGCGAGCTTCGTTCGGACAAGGTGCGCGATGCGATTGCGGGCCAGCCCGGTCCGATCGGCGGCGGCGCGCTGACGATCGACGGCGACGCGACCAGCCGCCGCCTGCTCAACAGCCTGTCGGTCAACTGGACCCCGCTTGGCGACCGCGAAAACCGCCGCGACGCAGGCCGCATGTGGTATGAACGCGGTGAATTCGCGCTTTTCTGGGGGACGCGGTACAATTTCGACAAGTTCGGCGCGGATGACGTCAAGGGCTGGTCGAACCTGATCGGCGCAGATTTCCGCTTCAACCTCGGCGAGCATGTCGATGTCGGCGCCTCGGGCACCGTGCGCGTCGGCACCGATGCCGATACGATCAGCTGGGCGGGCGGGCCGACGGTGACGCTGGCGCCGATGAAGAATGCGAATATCACCTTCGGCTATAATTTCGCGGGTTTCCATGACCGCGATTTCGAAGATGCACGTTATTCGCGGTCGGGGGCTTATGTGACTTTCAAGCTGAAGTTCGACCAGACGAGCTTTGCGGGGCTGGGCCTCTAACCCACGCCGATCCCGTTCGTGTCGAGCGAAGTCGAGACACGTGAAGGC